>JANQZT010000036.1:13863-26381 GCA_030728325.1 Pontimonas sp. | reverse complement strand
CGCGTGGGTGAACACCGCGACGCTTCGACACTTCGGCATCTCGGGCCATGACGAGGATGGCGTCATCACGGAGCGTGAGTGGTTTGACTTGGCGAGGCGCGCCAACGACACTGACAATGCCACCCTCGATGAGTGGGCCATGGATGCCGCCAAGCATGCCGCCAGCCGCGGAGTTGTCGGCATTGTTGACCTCGAACTGCGCTACAACGCACCCGATTGGATCAGGCGTTCCGAGGCCGCTGGAGGTCGCTACCCGCTCCGGGTCGAAGCGGGTGTCTACCCGGATGATCTCGATCGCGCTATCGCGGAGGGGCTTCGCAGCGGTCAGCAGCTTGCCCCAGGAATCTCGGTCGGGCCGTTCAAAATCATTACCGATGGGTCACTCAACACCCGAACAGCTCACTGTGTGGAGCCCTACCTGACGGTCTCCCCGCCGGAATTTGGCGCGATGAATTTTCCTCCCGCAGATATTGCGGCGATTCTCACCAAGGCTCAGGAGGCAGGTTTTTGGCTCGCGGTCCACGCCATCGGTGATGAGGCAAACCGCATCATCCTGGACATCTTTGAGGAGCACGGGCTTCGCGGACGGATCGAGCACGCCCAGCTCGTCCGGGAAGAAGATTTCCCCCGGTTTAGTGAGCTCGGGATAGCCGCCAGTGTTCAGCCCGAGCACGCTGTCGATGATCGCGACGTGACCGACGTGTACTGGGCTGATCGCTCGGCTCGAGCGTTTGCGCTGCGCAGGCTGGTCGATTCTGGGGCGACTTTGGCCCTGGGCTCTGACGCTCCGGTGTCCCCGCTTGATCCGTGGGTGAGTATTGCCGCAGCGGTCACGAGGACACGGGATGGGCGAGACCCCTGGCATCACGAGCAGGCCTTGACCGTGGAGGAAGCACTGCGCTTCTCCTACCGCAGCACGCTCGAAGTCTCGCAGCCCGCGGACATTGCGGTGTTAGATGCGGACCCTGCGTGGCTGATGGGTGCCTTTGGTAATGACATGGCGAAGGCAAGTGATGCCTTGCGCGCCATGCCGGTTGCCCTGACGGTCTGCGCCGGAGTGGTGACGCACCGCGAGCTGTAGAAAATTTGTGGAGGGGATGACGGGAATCGAACCCGCACCATCAGTTTGGAAGACTGAGGCTCTACCATTGAGCTACATCCCCGAAGGTGGTGTTACCAATCCTCGATGCTACTGCATTGTGGCCTGACGCGACTTCCTTTCGTTCACATTCCGGCTAGACTTCCTAAGGTTGTTCGCCGGGTCACCTCACAAACACTGTGCCACGATGGTGAATCGCTGTGGACCATCGGGGCGTAGCTCAGCTTGGTAGAGCACCCGCTTTGGGAGCGGGAAGTCGCAGGTTCAAATCCTGTCGCCCCGACGGAAAGAAAAAACACAAGTTAGTTGGAGAAAAGCTGTGCCCACCACCACAAAAGAGTCCCTGAGTCCCACCCGTGTCCGCCTCAGCATTACGGTCACCCCGGAGGAGCTCAAGCCCAGTCTTGACCACGCCTACCAGCACATCGCGGAGGAAATCCAGATTCCTGGTTTCCGCAAGGGCAAGGTGCCACCTCCCATCATTGATCAGCGTGTCGGTCGCGGCGAGGTGTTGAACCACGCTGTCAGCGAAGGTCTCGACCGTTTCTTCCAGCTCGCGGTCGCCGAAGAAAAGGTCCGCACCCTGGGACGCCCCGAAGCGGACGTTACTCAGTGGCCCAGCGACAAAGACTTCTCCGGTGACCTCGTCGTCACTGTCGAGGTGGACGTTCGCCCAGACTTTGAGCTTCCCAAGTTTGAGAAATACTCCCTTGAGGTGGAGCCGGTCATGGTCACTCAGGGCGACGTTGACGACGAGTTGGACGCCCTGCGCTCCCGCTTCGGAAACCTGGTGACGGTGGATCGTCCCGCCAAGACCGGAGACTTCGTTCAGATTGATTTGGTCGCCAAGATTGGTGATTCCACCATCGACTCGGCTTCCTCGATCAGCTACGAAATTGGTTCCGGACAGCTCATCGATGGCATCGATGAGGCCCTGGACACTCTGACCGCAGGCGAGACCACCACCTTCGAGTCGAAGCTGCTCGGTGGTGATCGCGAGGGCGAAACAGCCCTGATTGAGGTCACCGTGTTGAGCGTGAAAGAGCGTGAGCTTCCCGAAGCGGATGACGACTTCGCTCAGATTGCCAGCCAGTTCGACACCATCAAGGAACTGCGGGAAGACCTCAAGAAGCAGGCTGAGCGCAAAGGAATGTTTGGGCAGGCTCAAGAAGCCAGGGACAAACTCGTCGAGAAGATGATTGCCGAGGTCACCATGCCTCTACCCCAGGGCGTCGTGGATGCTGAAGTTCATCGCCACCTGGAGCAGGAGGGTCGACTGGAAGACGACAAGCACCGCGCCGAGGTTGTCGAATCCACGGAGAAGAGCCTGCGCACCCAGCTGCTCCTTGACGCACTCGTCGAGACGCTCGAGGTTCAGGTGTCTCAAGATGAGCTGACTCAGTACCTGATTCAGTCTGCCGGTCAGTACGGCATGGAGCCCAGCGAATTCATCCAGTCACTCGACCAGAACGGTCAGATTCCCTCCATGGTGGGTGAGGTGGCGCGCTCTAAGTCGCTCTCCGTTGCACTCGCGAAGGTGAGTGTCAAGGACACCAAGGGCAAGAAGGTTGACCTGAGCGAGTTCACGAGCCAGGCCACTGACCCCGTGGAAGGCGCTGTGGCTCAGGCTGTTGCGGATAACCACGACGGTCACGACCACGATCACGAGCACTAAGCCACGCCACTCTGCCGAGGGCGAACACCCCCGGTTGGCGCCCAGTGCGCTGTGTACGCTCGGGGTACCAAGGCTTTGAATCCGTAGAGGAGAACACCATCGTGACCATGGCAGAAACCATGATGCAACCCAATGTTTTTGATCGGTTGCTGAAGGATCGCATCATTTGGCTGGGCTCTGAGGTTCGCGATGACAACGCGAACGAGATTGCCGCGAAGCTTCTCCTGCTTGCGGCGGAAGACCCTGAGAGCGACATCTACCTCTACATCAACTCTCCCGGTGGCTCCATCACCGCCGGTATGGCGATTTATGACACCATGCAGTTCGTTCCCAACGACATCGTCACGGTGGGAATCGGAATGGCTGCCTCGATGGGACAGCTTCTGCTGACAGCCGGCACGAAGGGCAAGCGCTACATCACCCCGAACGCTCGTGTGCTCTTGCACCAGCCCCACGGTGGATTCGGTGGAACAGCCAGTGACATCCAGACACAGGCTCACCTGATCAACGACATGAAGAAGCGTCTCGCTCAGATCACCGCGGAAGCGACCGGCAAGACCGTGGACCAGATCATGGCTGATGGTGACCGTGACCGCTGGTTCTCGGCTGATGAAGCACTCGAGTATGGATTTGTTGACCACATCCGCGCCTCTGCCAGCGACGTTGTCGGTGGCGGCGGAACTGACCAGGGCAAGAAGAAGTAGGCGAAACTCATGGAGATGATTACCCCCCAGTCAGGTATGACGGCGTCGGCTCCCGAGAGCCGCTACATTCTGCCGAGCTTTGAAGAGCGCACCAGCTACGGCTTCAAGCGCCAGGACCCCTACGCGAAGCTGTTTGAAGACCGCATCGTGTTCCTCGGTGTTCAAGTCGATGACGCTTCCGCAGATGACGTTATGGCGCAGCTTCTGGTTCTGGAGAGCCAGGACCCTGACCGCGACATCGTGATGTACATCAACTCACCCGGTGGATCCTTCACCGCGATGACCGCGATTTACGACACCATGCAGTACGTCCGCCCCCAAATTCAGACTGTTGTTTTGGGCCAGGCGGCTTCTGCAGCTGCGGTGATTCTCGCCGGTGGCGAGCCCGGTAAGCGCTTGGCTCTGCCGAACTCTCGCATCCTCATTCACCAGCCGATGATGGGGGAAGCGGGTCGCGGGCAAGCTTCGGACATTGAAATTCAGGCCAAGGAGATTGCTCGCCTTCGCGAATGGCTGGAGGAGACTCTCTCTCGCCACTCGAAGAGGAGCGTGGAAGAGGTGAACCGCGACATTGATCGCGACAAGATCCTCACTGCGCCAGAAGCGCTGGAGTACGGCTTGATCGATCAGGTTCTCTCGACGCGTAAGTCTGCGGGAAACCCCACTCCCACCAAGGGTCCGGAAGCCGTCGCTGCGAGCTAGTCGCCGTTTCGTTTCTGGCGGACTCGCCAGACAATCCACACGACTACCGCGATACTGACGATGCTCAAGAACCCGACGATCAAAATCGGGTCTCTAGGGGCTTCCTCTGTGACGCTGTCCTCTGTAGCAATCGGGGTAGAGGTGGCGACTGTCTCTGCTTCCGCAATGGGGGTGTCTCGAGGTACTCCGCACTCCGCCGGAGCGTCATAACCCGGAGCGGGAGTGTGCGAAGAGGTCGGGGCGAAGCCAAACTCGTAGCTCTCCGACAGGCTGTGGCCATCAGCGGAGACAAACTGGTAGGTAATCTCATAGGTGCCGGCCTCGCCGAGTTCAGCGCTAGCGCTCATTGTTCTCTCGATAACGGAGACGCAGCCATCGCCGTAGTAGAGACCCGCGCTATCGCGGATCACCACACCAAACCCGCTGGCGTCACCACCGAGGTCGAGGAATATGTCATTGGTGGTGAGGGAAATATCGACTGGACTCTCGGTCACGGTGGAGCCAGGTGCGGGGGTGCGGTCCTCGACGACATTGTGAGCCACGGCCGGGGAAGCACCAAGAAGCAGCGCACCGAGGAGAGCTGCACCCATAAGAGGAAGGCGACGTAAAGCGCTGGATGTCAGGGTCATGAGAACCACAGTCTAATCTCGCCACACCGGGTTGGCCTGTGGAATGTCCGCCAGGGTGAAAGCTTCAAAAGGTAAGCTCCAAGAAGTTGCTGACCAATGTTCTAGCGGAGGTTTTCCCATGGCACGCACCGGAGAATCAGGCGAGCTTCTCAAATGCTCGTTCTGCGGTAAGAGCCAGAAGCAGGTTCAGCAGCTGATTGCTGGGCCCGGCGTCTACATCTGTGACGAGTGTGTGGAGCTCTGTAACGAGATCATCGACGAGCGCCAATCGGAGGGTCGTGAGACCGTCAGCGCTGACTTTGAATTACCTAAGCCTCAGGAAATCTATGACTTCCTGGAGGAGTATGTCATCGGCCAAGAGGACGCCAAAAAGTCCTTGTCGGTGGCTGTCTACAACCACTACAAGCGAGTCCGCGCAGCGTCATCACCGCACGCCGTGGATTCTTCCGACGATATCGACATCCAGAAGAGCAACATTCTTCTGATTGGTCCGACCGGGTGCGGAAAAACCTACCTCGCTCAAACGTTGGCTAAGCGCCTCAATGTTCCTTTCGCGGTGGCTGATGCGACCGCTCTCACCGAGGCTGGGTATGTCGGTGAAGATGTGGAAAACATCTTGCTGAAGCTCATCCAGGCCGCCGATTACGACGTCAAGCGTGCCGAAATGGGCATCATCTACATCGATGAGGTCGACAAGATTGCTCGTAAGGCGGAGAACCCCTCGATCACTCGTGACGTGTCCGGTGAGGGTGTCCAGCAGGCTCTTTTGAAGATTTTGGAAGGCACCGTTGCCGCTGTCCCACCCCAGGGTGGACGGAAGCACCCCCAGCAGGAGTTCATTCAGATCGACACCACCAACGTTCTCTTCATCGTGGCGGGTGCTTTTGCGGGCTTGGAGGAGATCATCTCCCAGCGCGTGGGTCGCCACGGTATTGGGTTCGGAGCCCCCCTGCACAGCAAGAACGCTCAGGAGAACCTGTTCAGCCAAGTTCTCCCTGAAGACCTCCACAAGTTCGGCCTGATTCCTGAGTTCATCGGTCGCCTCCCCGTGGTCACCACAGTGGCGCCTCTGGACCAGTCAGCGTTGATTGACATCCTGACGGGCCCCAAGAACGCTCTCGTCAAGCAGTATCAGCGCATGTTTGTCTTGGATGGCGTCCAGCTCGAGTTCGAGAAGGAAGCTCTCGAAGAGATTGCCGATCTCGCCTCCGAGCGCCAAACCGGCGCCCGAGGGCTCCGGGCCATCTTGGAAGAGGTCCTCGGACCCGTCATGTTCGATATTCCCTCGAATGATTCCATCGAGCGTGTGGTCATCACGCGCGATGCCGTGCTGCGTAAAGCCCCACCTGTGGTGGTGCAAAAGCCGGCTGCCAGGCGAGAAAAGTCCGCCTAACCGCGAAGAACTACCCCGTTATCGAGCTCCACCACTGGGCGGTTCTCTAGCCAGGTCAGCGTCCATCGCAGGGTTGCGCGTTCGTCCTCGGTGAGGGCATCCTCGACCTGCTGAATTCGCTCGGCTAGATCGCTGGGGATGGAGCGAGGGGTCTGTCCTATGGAAAATCTGCTTCCCAGTTGCATTACTGACCTACTTCTCTCTCGTAGGTGACCCATGTTGTGGCGGTTGCCAGAGTGTCATAGAGGCGCCTGGCGCGATCGTTGTTTGAGGCGGTGATCCAGCGCAGGGTTCCGCCTCCATGGGCGCTGGCATAGTCATCCAGCGCTGAAATCAGCGCGGTAGCCACCCCGCCACCTCGCGCGTCAGGATCAGTGAAGAGGTCATCCAGGAACCATCCAGCACCGGCGGTGAAGGTGTCGTGCTGGAAGCGCAGGTGGGCAAATCCTTGGACCTGCCCGTCCACTTCCGCAACAAAACAGCGCAGGGGATGGCTCTCCTCCATCAGCCATGCCCAAACTCCCTCCACGACCTCAGCGGGGAAATTCTCTTCATAGAAGACCCCGTAGGCGAGGAAGAGCTCTTGCCAGCGCTCGCGATCTTCCGGTGTCACGGGCCTGACCACGGGCGTTGGCATGTCACTCATCGAGGGAACCCCACTCGATGTCTCTAATTCCGACGGTGTCGGAGTCGACCCATGTTGCCGCCTGAATCTTCCCGACCGCCCGCACGTCACCTTCTGCCAGACGCAGGAGGGCCGGTGCGCTGAGCGTTGCGCTAAGAATTGGCATCTTCTGGGCGACCTGCTGGTCAGTCTTGGAGCGTCTGATCGTGATCAGTGCTTCGCTGGCGAGTGCGAGGAGTCCTCGGTGGGACTCGTCTGAAGTGTCGGGGAGCTCTTGGGTGGTGGGCCAGGGGGCCTGGTGAACACTGCCCTCATGGGTCCACGACCACACTTCTTCGGTGGCGAAGGGAATCACGGGAGCGAAAAGCCGAACCAAAGCATCAATGGCGAGCTGCAGTGCGGTCACAGCGCTGCCCCGATCCGCTGGCTCCCCCGTGTAGGCGCGGTCCTTGACCAGCTCGAGGTAGTCATCGGTGAAGGTCCAGAAGAACGACTCGGCGACCTCCAACGCTCGCGCGTGATCGAAGTTGTCATAGGCCGTGGTGGCCTCGGTGATAACTCGACTGAGCTCGCTCACCATGTCGAGATCTAGGGGATGGGTGACCTCACCGGTCGCGCCCTCGAAGCTGTACACAAACTTGGCGGCGTTCAGAACCTTGATCGCAAGTCTGCGACCGATTTTGATCTGCTTCGGGTTTTGGGGGTCAAAGGCGGCATCGGTTCCGAGCCGTGAGGAAGCTGCCCAGTAGCGCACAGCATCAGAACCGTGCTCATCCAGCATCGATTGCGGGGTGACCACGTTGCCTTTGGATTTCGACATCTTCTTGCGATCAGGGTCCACGATGAAGCCCGAAATGCCGGCATTTTTCCACGGGATGCTTCCGTGCTCTAGCTCGGCGCGGAGCATGGTGGAAAACAACCAGGTACGAATGATGTCCTGCCCTTGTGAGCGGAGGTCATAGGGGAAGACCAGGGAGAACAATTCCTCGTCTCGGCCCCAACCTCCCGCGAGTTGAGGGGTCAAGCTGGAGGTCGCCCAGGTGTCCATAATGTCGAGCTCGCCAATAAATCCACCAGCGACTCCGCGCTGGTCTTCACTGAAGCCGGGAGGGGTATCACTGGAGGGGTCGACGGGGAGCTGATCGGGTGATGGCGTGATGACCTCGCCCTCCACCGGGTTGCCCTGATCATCCAGGGGATACCACACGGGAATCGGGACTCCGAAGAATCGTTGGCGCGAGATCAGCCAGTCACCCGAGAGGCCATTAACCCAGTTCTCGTAGCGAACCCTCATGAAGTCAGGGTGGAAGGCGACCTCTGTGCCGCGCTGGAGTAGACGCTTCTTCAGGTCCTCATCGCGTGCGCCATTTCGGATGTACCACTGGCGAGTGGTCACAATCTCGAGAGGCTTGTCGCCTTTTTCGAAGAACTTTACGGGGTGCACCATCGGGTCGGGATCCCCCTGGAGCTCACCCGATTCGCGGAGCATCTCGACCATCGCTGCCTTGGCGCTAAACACGGTCTTTCCCGCCAGCTGTGCATAGGCCTCGGACCCTGCTGGAGTGCTAATCCATGAGGGTGTCTCGGCGATGATGCGTCCGTCTTTGCCGAGGATGGGGCGGGTGTCCAGGGAGAGCTCCCGCCACCAAATAACGTCGGTGACGTCACCAAACGTACAGACCATCGCGATACCGGTGCCCTTGTCTTGTTGGGCAAGGTGGTGAGCGACGATCGGAACCTCAACACCAAACAGGGGGGACGTGACCGTGGTCCCAAAGAGAGGCTGGTAGCGCTCATCATCGGGGTGAGCTACCAATGCCACACAAGCGGGAATGAGTTCAGGACGCGTGGTGACGATGGTGACATCGTCACCCCCCACGCCGTGGAAAGTCACCTTGTGATAGGCGGAGGGCTGTTCGCGGTCTTCTAGCTCTGCTTGGGCTACTGCGGTACGAAAAGTGATGTCCCACAGGGTGGGAGCATCCGCACGATAGGCCTCGCCCCTCTCCAAGTTCTTCAGGAAGGCGCTCTGGGCAACCGATTGAGAGTTGTCATCGATCGTGCGATAGGTCAGCGACCAGTCAACACTCAACCCGAGCGTGCGCCACAGATCCTCAAACTGTTTCTCGTCCTCGACCGTGAGCTTTTCGCAGAGCTCGATGAAGTTGCGTCGACTAATCGGGATCTGATCACCGGGCTTGGAACCATCTGTGGTGGCGCCAGCTTCCAGCGGCGGAACGAAGCCGGTCTCGTAGGGAAGCGAGGGATCGCATCGAACGCCGTAGTAGTTCTGAACCCGGCGTTCGGTGGGGAGACCGTTGTCGTCCCATCCCATGGGGTAGAAGATGTCTTTGCCCCGCATGCGCTGGTAGCGCGCTTGCAGATCCATGTGGGTGTAGCTAAAGACGTGACCAATGTGGAGACTTCCCGACGCCGTTGGGGGAGGGGTGTCCACGGCAAAAAGGTGGTCTTTTCCTCGCGCGAGAGCCGATTCGCGGTTGAAGCGATACGTGCCCTCAGCGTCCCAGCGAGTGCCCCAGACTTCTTCGAGTCCCTCGAGAGCCGGTTTGTCAGGAATCGATCCGCTCATGGGCAACCTTCTTCGCTATAGGCGGCACCGCGTCCACTGTGCCTTGTTGGGTGCTCCCATGCTACAAAACAAAAGGTGGTCTGGGTTTCGAGGAGAACCCCAGTCCACCTCTGTGTCAGTGCTTAGTTCCCCGTCCTTGCGTAGGCGGGTTCCTGGTTGCTGCGAGCCATGCGTCCTGCCTGCAGGGTTGCGAGCAAGGTGATGAGGGAGAGCCCTGCGAGAACGATGGCGGGGTGCCACCAGACATTGCCGGTTGCCTGCCCGATGGTGAGGGTCACCGCGGGCACAAAGCCTGAGACGACCGCTGCAATCGAGTAGGAGAATCCGAGTGCCGAATAGCGGTAGCGCTCGTCGAAGAGGTCGCTATAAACCCCTCCAAGTGCCGCCCAGCTCATGGTGGGAAGGGTTCCACCGATCAACATCATCGCGACCAGCACGCCGAAGTTGGCGAATTGGAGGAAGTAGTAGATCGGGAAGGCGACCAGCAGGGTCCCCAGAGCTCCCCATGCGACGACGCTGGCGGATCCGATGCGCACCGCCCATGCCCCAAACAGCGGAATCGTGATCAGCTGCAGGAGGCCACCGATGGTGGTGGCAATGAGGAGTTCGTAGTACTGGAAGCCCAACTGCACCACACCGTAGTTAATCGTGTAGGTGTTCATCAGGGAGTAGGACCCAATTCCGAGAAGTGCGACAGCGACGGCGATGAAAATCGCCATGGGCTGCTCCTTCAGCAGGGTGAAGAAGGGAACTCGCGGGCGACGCTCACGCTTGACGACGTCTTCAAAGACCGGGGTCTCGGTGATGGCCAGGCGCAAATAGAGCGAGACCAGCAACAGGGGGATGGCGCTCAAGAACGGCAACCTCCACGCCCACTCCACAATCTCGTCGTTGGTCAGTGCGAGGGTCAGCCAGATGAAAGCGGTGGCCGAGAGGATAGACCCGATGGGCGAGCCCAACTGGGGCATCGCTGCGGCAAAGGCCCGCTTCGCGCCAGATTCGTGCTCGGTGGCGACAAGAATTGCCCCACCCCACTCGCCACCCATGGAGATTCCCTGGAGAAGTCTCAGGACGACGAGGATTGCAGCGCCAAACCAGCCTGCTTGGTCGTAGGTGGGAAGAACACCGATCAGTCCAGTGGCAACACCCATCAGGGTCACGGTGGCGATCAGAGTCTTGCGGCGCCCGATGCGGTCACCGATGTGGCCAAACAGAATCGCACCGACGGGTCGGATGATGAACGCTAAGGCGATCGAGAGGAAAGCTGCGAGGGTTCCCCCGAAGCCGCCGAGCGGGTCAAAGAACAGCGGCCCGACGAAAAATGCTGCGAAGTAGGCGTAAATGTAGAAGTCATAAGACTCCAGCGACGTCCCCACGAGGGACGCCCATCTGGCTTTTCTGGCCATTACCGGATCGGTCTGAATCATGGGGTTCCTCCTGGAGCTCCGCTAGAGTTGTTATTTATTGGACTGAGTACAAAAAGTGCGCACTACTTCAACTATAGGGGACGAGATGTCAGCCAGAGATCGCGGTCGACCCAAAACGTCATCCCTCGCCGCGCTGGACGATGCTGCCCACGAGCTCTTCCTCGAACAGGGGTATGAGGGAACAAGTGTCGATGACATTGCTCGGCGCGCAGGAATATCCCGGGCGACGTTCTTCAACTATTTCTCCAGCAAATCCGATGTCTTGTGGGTCGATGTTGATCACGCCCTTGCCGGTCTTGAGCATTATCTTCAGCACTCTGGCCACCTCGGCGATGCGCTGCGAGCGGTTGCGGTAGAGCATCCTCGAGACCGGATTCCGTTAGTTGTGACGCAGAGTGAGGCGATGGGACTAGGAGCAGACCTTGCCGCCAGTGCCGGAATCCGCCTCGAGCGACTGCGCCGAATCCTGGCGGGCTCGAGGGTTGACGCCTCTGATGTGTGGATTGTGCTGGGCGCCCTGGTGGGTGCTCTCCAACACTGGGCTACTCATCAGGCACCCCGGGTTGAGCTCGGCGACGCTCTCGAGGAGGGGCTTGGCCGAATTCGCGAGGCGCTCGACTCCCGCAGCGTGGCAACCCTGTTCTAGACTGTTCACAACAGCACTGATCCGGCCATCACCGGTGAGCTGCCGGAAGAACAGAATCACTGATTCCCAGTAGAACCGGTCGGGTTGGCCCGTCATCGCCTGACAGTGAGTGGCTTAGAGAATGTCTAAGCAAGCGAGGTGGTACCGCGCGTGAGACATCATGCGTCCTCGCAGCCCTAACCCACCCGTGTCAGAGAGATAACCCCATGGCTTTCCCCCGTCACCTCCCTGGTTCCTCTGTGGAGCCCAGTCCTTCCTTTCCGGAGATTGAGCACCGGGTTCTTGCAGACTGGAAAGCAGGAAACACCTTTCAGAAGTCCATCGATCAACGCGAGGGATGCGACGAGTGGGTCTTCTATGACGGACCACCCTTTGCCAACGGGTTGCCCCACTACGGTCACCTCCTCACCGGGTACGCCAAAGACGTTTTCCCTCGCTTCCACACCATGCGGGGCAAGCAGGTTCACCGACGTTTTGGCTGGGACACTCACGGTTTGCCAGCCGAGCTCGAAGCGGAGCGTCAGCTGGGCATCACCGACAAGAGCCAAATCGAGGAGATGGGAATCGCAGCCTTCAACCAGGCCGCGAAAGACTCCGTTCTGCGTTACACCAAGGAGTGGCAGGAGTATGTGACCCGTCAAGCTCGATGGGTTGACTTTGAGAACGATTACAAGACTCTCGACATCACCTTTATGGAGAGCGTCATTTGGGCCTTCAAGCAGCTTCACGACAAGGGTCTCGCTTATGAGGGTTACCGGGTTTTGCCCTATTGCTGGAGGGATCAAACCCCGCTGAGCAACCACGAGTTGCGGATGGATGATGACGTCTACAAACCACGTCAAGACCAGTCTGTAACAGTGACGTTCCCGCTTCGCGGTGAGAAGGCTCAGGCTGCCGAGCTGGAGGGAGTGCTGGCTCTGGCCTGGACGACCACCCCGTGGACTCTTCCCACGAACGCTGCTCTCGCGGTCGGGCCAGAAATCACCTATGCCCTGGTCCCTGCCGGGCCAGACGCCATCCACCCTGGC
>JANQZT010000036.1:0-13763 GCA_030728325.1 Pontimonas sp. | reverse complement strand
GGCACCGGCATCGTCCACCAGGCACCTGCCTATGGTGAAGATGACCAGGTCACCTGCGCCGAAGCGGGAATCCCGGTCGTGATCTCCGTCGATGACGCGGGGCGGTTCCTGGAGCAAGTTACCGATGTGGCGGGCCTGCAAGTATTTGACGCCAACAAAACGTTGACGGGTCTCCTCCGCTCGAGTGGGCGACTGTTTGCTGAGCGCTCCTATGACCACTCCTACCCGCACTGCTGGCGTTGTCGCACCCCGCTGATTTATAAGGCAGTGTCCAGTTGGTTCGTTCGGGTCACCGAGATTCGTGACCGCATGCTCGAGTTGAACGAAGAGATCACCTGGGTTCCCGCCAACGTCAAAGATGGCCAGTTTGGGAAGTGGCTCTCCAACGCGAGGGACTGGTCAATCTCCCGCAACAGATACTGGGGCTCCCCGATTCCGGTCTGGAAGAGCGATAACCCGGACTTCCCCCGTATTGATGTGTATGGATCACTCGAGGAACTCGAGCGCGATTTCGGGGTGAAGCCTGAAGATCTGCACCGGCCTGCGATTGACGATTTGGTGCGACCCAACCCTGATGACCCGAGCGGGGTATCGATGATGCGCCGAATTCCCGATGTCTTGGATGTCTGGTTTGATTCCGGGTCCATGCCCTTTGCCCAAGTGCACTACCCGTTTGAGAACCACGAATGGTTTGATTCCCACAATCCTTCGGACTTCATCGTGGAGTACATCGGACAAACCCGCGGTTGGTTCTACACGATGCATATTTTGGCGACAGCCCTGTTTGATCGCCCCGCGTTCAAACAGGTGATCTCTCACGGCATCGTGTTGGGCTCTGACGGTCAGAAGATGTCGAAAAGTCTTCGGAACTACCCCGATGTGTCCGAAGTGTTTGAGCGCGATGGCGCCGACGCCATGCGTTGGTTCCTGATGTCAAGCTCCGTCATCCGGGGAGGAAACCTGGTCGTCACCGAGGAGGGCATCCGAGAAGCGGTGCGCCAATTCATGTTGCCCTACTGGAGCACGTATTACTTCCTCAGTTTGTATGTCGGCGACCACACTCCGGTATGGCGCACGGATTCCACACACGTGCTCGATCGCTACATCCTGGCAAAGACGAAAAACCTGATTCAGGTGACCACCCAGGAGTTCGAGGCGTTGGATTCGCCGATGGCTGCCGCCGCTCTCCGAGACTTTGCGGATGTTCTCACCAATTGGTACGTCCGCCGTTCACGGGAGAGGTTCTGGGATGGCACTGACAAGGATGCTTTGGACACCCTCTACACGGTGTTGGAAACAATCTCCCGGCTCGCCGCTCCTTTGGCGCCCCTGGTCACCGAGGAGGTGTGGCGCGGACTCACCGGTGGCGAGAGTGTCCACCTGACCGATTGGCCTGAAGAGTCAGAATTCCCCGGTGATGACGATTTGGTGTCCGCCATGGACACGGTCCGTGATGTTGCCTCAGCCGGTTTGGCTCTGCGAAAAGCCCATGGTCTTCGGGTGCGCTTGCCCCTGAACACCCTGACGATCGTGACAGAAGGTGTTGCCGGGGTCGAGGGATTCCTCGACATCCTGGCGGATGAGCTCAATGTGAAAGAGGTCACCACCAGAGAGCTCGATGATCAGGTTGCTACGGAGCTGGGGATTGGCAAGAAGCTCCTCCCGCAATCGAGGGTCCTTGGTCCTCGCGTCGGGTCCCAGGTGCAGAGCATCATCCAGGCAGCGAAAGCTGGCGACTGGTCGCTCGAGGGCGGTGTCGTCACCGTCGCCGGTATTGCTCTGGAGGAGGGTGAGTTCGTTCTCGAATTCACTTCCGAGGGCGAGGACACCGCAGTGCAGTTCCTTGGCAGTGGCGGCTTTGTCCTCTTGGACACCACCGTCACACCGGAGCTTGCCGCCGAAGGGCTTGCCCGCGACGTCATCCGGGCTATCCAACAGGAGCGAAAGAACGCCGGTTTGGAGGTGTCCGATCGGATTCAGACGGTTCTCGAGGTCGATGGGGTGGCAGGAGATGCCATTCGCACCCACCAGGACCTCATCGCCTCGGAGACCTTATCTTTGGGCATTGAGCTCACCGAGTTGGCAGACACCGAGGGTGCTCTAGCCGTGGGGGAGAACTCTAAGATTCGTGTGAAAGTGTCACAGAGTGGCTGACCTCCCCTCTGACGACCGCATGGCCGCTGCCGCCGTGGAGGAGGCCCTCTACGCGCGGATTGGCGAGGGAACTCCCAAGCGGAGACTTGAGGCGACCAGGCGCGCGGTCGAATTGTTGGGCGACCCGCAGCGCATGTACGGCGTGATTCATATCGCTGGAACCAACGGGAAAACATCAACAGCACGCATCACCGACAGCCTTCTTCGATCTCACGGCCTCCGGGTGGGGTTGATGACCTCCCCCCACCTTCACCGGTTGAACGAGCGCATCATGATTGATGGCGAAGCCATCACCGATCGGATGCTGGCGGATAACTGGGCTGATGTTGAGCCGGTCCTTCAGGTGGTGGATGCGGAACTTCTGGCCAACTCAGAACCTCCCCTGACCTTCTATGAAGCTCTCACCGTCCTGACCTTCGCTAGTTTCGCTGATGCTCCAGTTGACGTCGCGGTCGTCGAGGTGGGCATGGGGGGTGAATGGGATGCGACCAACGTGGTGGTCGCCGACGTCGCGGTGCTCACCCCGATAGCGATGGACCATGCCGAATTCTTGGGTGACACGATTCGGGAGATAGCTCGCACCAAGGCCGGCATTGTGAAACCGGCATCTCGTGTGGTGAGTGCGGTGCAAAGCGAGGACGCCATGGAGGAGATCCTTCGGGCGTGTGAACTCTCCGAGGCAACACTGCGCGTCATGGGTCGAGATTTTCACCTCACCAGTGTGGAGCAAGCAGTCGGTGGCCAAGTGCTGGGAGTTTCCGGCATTGCCGGTGAGTATCGAAACCTGGGTCTGCCGCTGTTCGGTGAACACCAGGCTGATAATGCCGCGTTGGCGATTGCCGCGGTGGAGTCCTTTCTCGGCAATGGTGAGATTCCTCTGGGAGCGGAAGTTGTGGAGGATGGCATTTTGCTCTCCAGTAGTCCCGGACGCTTGCAGGTCATTGATCATCAACCGACTGTCATCGTGGATGCCGCTCATAACCCGCACAGTGCTGAAGCGCTCTGCCGCGCGCTCATGGGGTCGTTTAGCTTCCCCCGGTTGATCTGTGTCCTTGGAATCCTTCAGCAGAAAGATGTCATTGGCATCGTGGAGGCGCTGGATCCGGTCGTGGATCACTTTGTGGTGACACAGTCTCAGTCCGATCGCGCAATCTCCGTGTCAGATCTCGCTGACGCAGTGTCCGCTATCGCAGGGCCTGATCGCGTGGACTCGAGAGGTGATGCTGACTCTGCTCTTGAGCGGGCCAAAGAGCTCTCCGGTTTTGACGGCGGCGTGATTGTGACCGGATCCATCACGCTGATTGGTGAAGTTCGAGGAGGACTGAACGATGGCTAAGAGAGAAAAGACCGCGACAGAGTCTCTCCTCCAGATTGCCCTCGGGCTTGAAATGATTGTGGTCTTCTTCGGTGCCCTGGTGCTGAATGGACTCCGCCTGTACAGCGGGCCAGTGGTGCTCGGGGGCGCGCTGGTGACGTTCCTGGTGCTGGTCCTTCTTTATGGCAGCGTGCGCTATCGCGTGGCACAAATCGTGGGACACCTGGTCCAAATCGTCCTGTTGGGAAGTTTCCTCTGGGACGTCGCGATCGGAATGTCTTTTGCCGTTGTGGTTGCTTTCTGGGTTTTTGGGGCAATTCGAGGGCCCATGCTGGATCGAAACAAGCCCCAGTCGAGCCAGTAGGCTCGACTTCACACGTCACACGAAGGAGCCCGCTGAATGTCTGCACCCCAGGAAACACTTGTTCTGATCAAGCCAGACGGTGTTGCGAGAAACCTGACCGGAGAGATTTTGTCCCGGATTGAATCCAAGGGGTATCAGCTGGTGGACATTCGCATGGTTCAACCAGATCGAGACCTTCTGCGCGCGCACTACGCCGAGCACGAGGGAAAACCTTTTTATGAGCCCCTGGTGACGTTCATGGAGTCTGGCCCTGTTGTGGCGATCCGCGTGGCAGGTCACCGCGTCATCGAGGGCATCCGTTCGCTCTGCGGGGCGACCGATCCCACCCAGGCGGCACCCGGCACCATTCGCGGCGACCTAGGACGTGACTGGGGCTTAGCGGTTCAGCAGAACCTCATTCACGCGAGCGATTCCCCCGAGACTGCTGAGCGCGAACTGTCGCTGTGGTTTAAGTCCTAAACCGAAAACAGCAGGGGGAACTGAATCAAGATTGACAAGCCGATCACGGCGTAGTTGATCACGATCAGAATCCAGCTGTAGGGCAGCCACTGAGCTCCCAGTTTCTTCAGGCGAGGGGATGACCCGAGCATCCCCTGCTTCATGGCCCAGGGGAGGAACACCCACCAGAGAATCATGTGGATTGCCCACACCACCATGCAATACAGGCACAGGAAGCCAATGACGAACACTGCTTGGTAGAACATCCACATCAGCCAGCTGTAGGCGGCAAAAAGCCCCACCGTCGTGAGCACCCAGAAACCGCGCTTGAAGGTTGATCCGGTGAGCATGGCGGCACCTATGACGGCCACCACCGCATACCCACCAATTCCGTAGAGCTGGTTGGGGGTGTCAAAAAAGAGTGTGGCTTGCCAGCTCTGCATCACATTCCCGCACGAGAAGAACGGGTTGATATCGCAGCTCGGCTTTTCGCCGGTGAGGGCGAGTTGGTATCCCTCCCTGGCCAAGATCAGTGCTGTGAGCCAGCCACCGAGACCGCTCAGCATCAGAAACAGGCCCATGCCGGTCGCGCGTCTGGTGGGGTAATTCACGAGCTGATTATGACAGCACCCCGTGAGAATTAGGTGACGGTATGCGATACTGGTCTCAGCGCAATCGCCAGAGACGACGAAGCGCCACCACAAGATTTCTCGGATGACCATCCGAATACAGGGAAAAACCCCTACAACCTAGTTTTTTCAATGCGTGTTTGCGCGCATTGCCAAAGCGCAATGTGTTCCCAGCCAGTGGTGCCAGGGAATGTGTGAGGAGTACACCAGCGATGGTGACACGAAAAAAAGAAGACGACAGTAAGCCCGAAAAGAAGGCCCCGGCCGCGAAAAAAGCCGCCGCAGAGAAGCCGGTAAAGAAGGCTCCCGCGGCGAAAAAAGAGCCGAAGACAACTAAGACTGTCGCCGCAAAAACTGAGAAGCCGGTCGCTCAGACCACGACGTCCCTCGTGTTCCAAGCCCCAGACCCCGGATTGTTCCCCACCTGGACTCCAGGCTCCGAGACCTCCGAGGGTGACAAGGTTGTCCGGCGTCGCTCGCGGGCTAACCGCAAGCCACTCGTTGAGGAGAAGAAGGCCTCTGAGTCCGCGGACTCTGGGCAGCCGCAGAAAGTTCGAGGGTCTACCCGCCTCGAGGCAAAGCGTCAGCGCCGCCGTGATGGGCGCGAAGGAAGCCGTCGCCGTGGCACCGTTACCGAGACCGAGTTCCTCGCTCGCCGGGAGAGCGTCGACCGGGTGATGGTGGTGCGCGAGACCACAGATCGCACCCAAATTGCTGTTCTCGAAGACAACGTCGTGGTCGAGCACTACGTTGCTCGCTCCGAAGAATCCAGCCTGATCGGCAACGTGTATCTCGGCCGTGTGCAAAACGTTTTGCCCAGCATGGAGGCCGCCTTCGTCGATATCGGACGTGGTCGAAACGCCGTGCTGTATTCCGGCGAAGTCGACTGGGAAGCTGCCGCCGAAGGGGGAGCTACTGGCCCCCGTCGCATTGAACTAGCCCTCAAAACCGGTGACACCGTGCTGGTCCAGGTCACGAAAGACCCGGTCGGCCACAAGGGAGCAAGGCTCACCAGCCAGATCAGCCTCCCCGGTCGCTACCTTGTCTACGTGCCCGGTGGCGCGATGAACGGAATTTCGCGCAAGCTCCCCGACAAGGAGCGCTCACGCCTCAAGGCGATCCTGAAGCAGGTTCTCCCCGAGAGCGCGGGTGTCATTGTGCGCACCGCCGCTGAAGGGGCCACCGAAGAGCAGCTCACCAGTGATGTCGAGCGCTTGCAGCAGCAGTGGCAGGAGCTTTCCGCTCAAGCAGAAAAAGCGCAGGCGCCAGCTCTGTTGCACTCGGAACCTGATTTGCTGGTCAAGATCATTCGCGACGTGTTCAACGAGGACTTCCAGAAGATTGTGATCTCTGGTTCGCACGCGGCCAAGACGATTGAAAAGTACCTCACGCAGGTTGCTCCCGATCTGATTGCTCGCATGGAGGAGTACACGGCTGACTCTGATCCCTTCGTGGAGTACCGCGTGAACGAAGGAATTGCCAAAGCACTGGATCGGAAGGTCTGGTTGCCCAGCGGAGGTTCTTTGGTCATTGACCGCACGGAAGCGATGACGGTCGTCGATGTGAACACTGGAAAGTTTGTCGGCTCTGGGGGGAACCTCGAGGAGACCGTCACGAAGAACAACCTCGAAGCCGCGGAGGAAATCGTTCGCCAGCTTCGCCTGCGTGACATCGGCGGAATTATCGTCGTCGATTTCATCGACATGGTTCTCGAATCCAACCGTGACCTCGTTCTGCAAAGACTGATGGAGTGCTTGGGACGAGATCGCACGAAGCACCAGGTCGCCGAGGTCACCAGCTTGGGGCTCGTTCAAATGACCAGGAAGAAGCTGGGACTGGGGCTTTTGGAAACCTTCAGCGAATCGTGTGAAGTGTGCCAAGGTCGGGGACTGTTAGTGCACCACGAGCCAGTCTCGAAGTCACGCTCGGACAATGCACCCTCGAAGAAGCGCAAGTCCTCGGGATCGTCGCAGCCCGCTGTGGCCCCACACCAGATCACCGATGATGCGAGAAACGCGATTGCTCAGATTGCGAAGAGCACTGTCGGGCACGCATCGACCCCTGCTGCGGATCCGGCGGAGCCGGCGGCAAAGACACCCCGTGGCGCGAAGAAAACGGCGATGGAAAAGCCGGAAATCTTGGACTCTGTGTTAGCAGCGCTCCCGGAGCCTCCTGCGCCTGGAACGTCGAAGCGTCGCCGCCGAGCAACCAGCGGGTAGGGCGCCAGGAGTATCCCTGGGGTTACTCGGGCATCCTGAAGGTCGAAGTGATGGATGACAAGAACCTGGTTCCTCGGGGTTGGTTTGGCAGGTGACACTGCAGGTTGCCCAGGACTCAGCAATGGTCTATTCTTGTCCCTTGGTGCTGTTTTCGTAATTTCATCTGGCACCCTCACTTTCTAGGTAACAAGGCAGGTTTCATCGTGGTTTACGCGGTTGTGCGCGCAGGTGGGCGCCAGGAAAAGGTAGAAGTTGGATCCATCATTACGGTGGACCGACTTTCCGCTGAAGCAAAGAAGTCGGTGACGCTTGCCCCGGTTCTCTATGTCGATGGTGACACCGTCACTCACGACAAGAAGGAACTTGCCAAGATCACCGTGAGCGCTGAGGTTATTGAAGACCTCCGCGGCCCCAAGATTGTTATCCAGAAGTACAAGAACAAGACCGGTTACAAGGCTCGTCAGGGATTCCGTGCGGATCTGACGAAGCTCAAAGTCACCGGCATCACGAAGAAGTAAAGGGCTAGCTCATGGCACATAAAAAAGGTGCGTCCTCGACTCGTAACGGTCGCGACTCCAACCCCCAGTACCTGGGAGTGAAGCGTTTCGGTGGTCAGGTCGTCAAAGCCGGTGAAATTATCGTGCGTCAGCGCGGAACCCACTTCCACCCCGGTGCGAACGTGGGCCGTGGCAACGATGACACCCTGTTTGCCCTCGCAGCAGGCGAAGTGAAGTTTGGAACCAAGGGCGGCCGCAAAGTTGTCGCCGTGGTTGACTCCGCCACCTAAGATTTTCCACACTGTAGTGCGAGGGCGAGCTTCGGCTCGCCCTTTGCGCTTAGTGGCCATATGACAGGAAGGTGATTCGATGACAACGTTCGTTGACCGCGTCATCTTGCACCTGTCTGCTGGGCATGGTGGTCATGGTTGCGTGTCGGTGCACCGTGAAAAGTTCAAGCCGCTGGGCGGACCAGATGGGGGAAACGGTGGCCATGGCGGGGACATCATGCTGCTGGCTGACCCCCAGATCACCACGCTGTTGGACTACCACCACCGCCCACACCGCACGAGCGGTAACGGCTCTCCCGGTCAAGGTGATTCCAAGCACGGCAAGAGCGCACCCGATGTGATTCTCCCCGTCCCGGTGGGGACGGTCGTGAGAGACCAGGCGGGCGAGTTGTTGGTCGACCTGGATCGCCCCGGGATGAGCATTGTGGTGGCCTCTGGCGGTCGAGGCGGTTTAGGTAACGAGTCACTGGCCAGTAACGCACGGAAAGCCCCCGGTTTTGCGCTTCTGGGAACCCACGGCTTCGAGGGTGATATTCACCTGGAGCTCAAAGTGGTGGCGGATGTTGCTCTCGTAGGGTTCCCCAGTGCTGGCAAATCCAGTGTTATTGCGGCGGTGTCGAAAGCTACGCCGAAGATTGCCGACTACCCCTTCACCACCTTGCACCCCAACCTCGGTGTTGTGGATGCGGGCGGAGTTCGCTTCACCATGGCGGATGTTCCAGGACTTATTCCTGGAGCCAGCGAGGGGAAAGGGCTCGGTCTCGAATTCCTTCGCCACGTCGAGCGATGCAGCGTTCTCGTGCATGTTCTTGACTGCGCCACCTTGGATCCCGGGCGCGACCCACTCACTGACTTAGATCTCATCCTTCAAGAGCTGGAGAACTACCCCTTGGGTGAAGATCAGGTCCCCCTGACTGAGCGTCCGCAGCTGATTGCGCTGAACAAGGTAGACGTCCCTGAGGGTAAGGACCTTGCTGACCTTGTGAAAGCGGACCTGGAGGATCGTGGCTACAGGGTTTTCCCGATCAGCACGGTCTCGAAGGCTGGTCTTGAGGAGTTCCTCTACGCACTCGGTGAGCTGGTGACAGAGCATCGACAGAAAATGGTGGAGGCGGCGGCGAACCCTCCGCGAATTGTTGTGAGACCACGGGCAGTCAACGAAGCGCCGTTCACCGTGGTCGTTGAGGGCGGAACGGAAGGTCCTCTGTATCGCATCCTGGGCGAGAAGCCTCAGCGGTGGGTCGAGCAGACAGACTTTGCTAACGACGAGGCGGTCGGGTTCTTGGCGGACCGACTGATGAAAATCGGGATTGACGAAGAATTGTTCAAAGCGGGAGCCACTCCGGGTGCTGCCGTCATGATTGGGCCCGGCAAAGGCCAGATATTCGATTGGGAGCCCACTCTCTCGAGCGCTGCCGAGCTGATGGCCGCACCCCGGGGAACAGACCCCAGGTTGGAGGAGAACACTCGAGCGACTCGCGCGCAGCGCAAGCTGAGCTACCACGAGAGAATGGACGCGAAAGCCCGCGCACGGGCAGAGTTAGAGGAAGAAAAGAAGGCAGGTTTTTTCTCTGATGATGACTAGGGATTCAGCTCACCAGGCCTCTCGTGTTGTCGTCAAGGTCGGGTCGTCCTCGATTAGCGGGGAGCGCGAACACCAAGTCCAAGGCCTTGTTGACGCGCTCGCAGCGTGGCGTGCAGCTGGGTCCGATGTCGTGTTGGTGTCCTCCGGAGCTATCGCGGTAGGTGCGCCGTTTCTGAAGCTCACCGATCGTCCCCAGGATCTTGCGACTCAGCAGGCTGCCGCGGCAGTAGGCCAAAATCTGCTGATGGCGCGCTACCAGGCGCTGTTCGAGAAGTACTCCGTCATCACCGGACAGGTGTTGTTGACGGTGGGAGATTTGGAGAATGGCACCCACCGCACCAATGCGCTTCGCACCATGGAGCGATTGTTGGGCCTTGGAATTATCCCGATCGTGAACGAGAACGATACGGTCGCAACCCAGGAAATTCGCTTTGGTGACAATGACCGTTTGGCCGCTCTCGTGAGTGAGCTTGTGGGAGCGGATCTCCTCGTCTTGCTCAGTGATATTGACGCGTTGTATTCACACCCACCCACGGACCCACGAGCTCAGCGGATCGACACCGTGCGGTGGGACGACTCTCTCGAGAGCGTGGAGCTGGGTGAGGCGCTCGTGAACAGTGTTGGGACCGGGGGAGCCGTGACCAAAGTGAGTGCTGCCAAACTGGCGCGCGCAGCGGGAATTCCGACCATATTGAGCTCGACTGAATCCCTCGGTGAGCTTGTCGCGGGGGAAGCCAGGGGTACCTGGTTTGAGCCAGTCGACCTACACTAATCGTCATGACCAGCTCGACACCCACCATCGCCCCTGAGCTTCGCGAGCGACTGGAGCGCTCGAAGAGCGCTGCCCGAGCCCTCACCACAGCGTCGTCCTCGGTGCGTGATGCGGGTCTGGGGGCGATTCAGGAATCCCTTCGAACTCATGTCTCCCAGATTGTGGAGGCAAATGCCGCGGACCTCAAGCGCGGTGCTGACGAGGGCATGGAAACGAGCCTCCAGGACCGACTTCGGCTCACACCAGAGCGCGTTCAAGGCCTGGTGGACTCGGTGGGAGTGGTTCGGTCTCTGCCCGACCCCGTCGGTGACGTGATCCGCGGGATGACTCTTCCGAATGGATTGCAGGTTTCCCAGGTGCGTGTGCCGTTCGGGGTGGTGGGCGCAATTTATGAGGCCCGACCCAACGTCACCGTGGATATCGCCGCACTTGCTCTCAAGAGCGGCAACGCTGTCGTGTTGCGCGGTGGATCGGCGGCTCTGGAGAGTAACAAGCTTCTGGTTTCTCTGATGCGCGATGCGTTGGTCTCGGTGGGCTTGCCTGGTGAGGCGATCGCGACCGTGGATGACTTCGGGCGCGCGGGCGCAGAAGCTCTGATGAAAGGTCGAGGATACATCGACGTTCTCATCCCCCGTGGATCTGCTTCCCTCATCGAGACTGTGGTCACCGAGTCGACCGTTCCCGTGATTGAAACGGGATCGGGCATCGTGCATATTTTTGTGGACGCGAGCGCGTCCGGTGACGACGCCACGGAAATTATTCATAACGCCAAGGTTCAGCGCCCGAGTGTGTGTAATTCGGTCGAGACAGTGTTGGTGCATCAGGATGCGCTGGGGCTCGTGCCTGCCATCGCCAAGCGTTTGCAGGCTTCCGGCGTCACTCTGCACGCCGACGAGGCCATTCGGGAGATTGTCCCCGATGCTCTCCCCGCCACAGAAGAAGACTGGGCCACCGAGTACTTGTCACTTGACCTCTCTCTCAAAGCGGTGGCGAGCTTGGACGAGGCTTTGGAGCACATCCGGAGCTATTCCACACACCACACGGAATCCATCCTTACCGCCGATATGGCCAATGCCGAGCGATTCCTGAACGAGGTGGACTCGGCAGCGGTCATCGTGAATGCTTCCACCCGTTTCACCGATGGTGGTGAGTTTGGTTTCGGCGCCGAGGTCGGTATCTCCACTCAGAAACTGCACGCCAGAGGCCCTATGGGTTTGCCTGAACTGACCAGCACCAAATGGATTGTTCGCGGTCAGGGACAGGTTCGCGAGTAGATGAAAGGTTCCTGGCAGGTTCTACCGGTAGATTAGGACCAGACGACAACCACAGTAAGGAGCACGGGGAATCCCATGACCGACACCATCATTGCCTCGGGCGAAATTGTCAATGAGTTGCCCTTCCCGGCGGAGGTTTTTGGAATCGCGTTCCTGGTGAGCTTTTTTGCTCTCGCGTGGTTGACCTACAGCTACCGCAATGTTGCCAATCGTCACCGTCACAAAACTCAGGGCACCAGCAGCGCCTCTGCACACCACTAGGACGTAATGTCTTCACCGCGTCGCCCCCGCATTGGAATCATGGGTGGCACGTTCGACCCCATTCACCACGGTCACCTTGTGGCAGCTAGTGAAGCGCAGGTCTCTCTCGACCTCGACGAAGTGATCTTCGTGCCCACCGGTAAGCCGGCGGATAAACCCCAGGTCTCAGAGGCTGAGCACCGGTATCTGATGACGGTGATCGCCACCGCGTCGAATCCTCGGTTCCGTGTCAGCCGAGTGGATATTGATCGCCCCGGCTTCACGTACACCGTCGACACCCTCCGCGATTTGCGGAAGCAGTTTGAGAACGCGGATCTTTTCTTCATCACCGGTGCGGATGCCATCGCGGCAGTTCTTTCTTGGAAGGAGGGGCCTGAGCTGACATCGCTGGCCCACTTCGTTGGGGTGTCAAGGCCCGGCCATGATCTTCGGGTCGATTCCCTCCCGAGTGAGCATGTGACAGTCTTGGAGGTGCCAGCTTTGGCGATTTCGTCCTCGGATTGTCGTGCTCGAGTCGCTGAAGGCAACTCTGTGTGGTACCTGGTGCCAGATGGGGTTGTTCAATACATCGCCAAACATCGCCTCTATCGGGATCTCACGTGACAGACACTCCTTCGGTTCAGCCGATGACCAGACGGGAAAGGCGCCAGCTCGAGGAGCAGGGCCTTCTTCCCGCAGCTCCTGCCACCCAGTCTGCGGAACAGGCTGCGCCACCAACCCCCGCCCCGGTCCAGAGCGCTTCTCCTGAGCAAGAACCTGTCCCTTCGCCTTCTCCGCCGAGTCCTCCCGCTCCGATGTCCCGCCGGGAGCGCAAGATGTTGGAGGAAACGGGCGTAATTCCGATTCCGACTGAGTACCAGCAGCCGGCAGAATCTCCAGCGTTGGAAGACACGTCGCTCGTCGAAGTCACGCAGTCTGCTCCACCTCAGGAGACGCCTGCTCCGCCCGAGCCCCTTCCTCCGGTGTTTGGGCCTCCCTCGACGAGCCCGGCGATTGACCTGCCTCCGCGCCCTTCCGAGCCCGCGCCTGAGCCCCCCACGGTTGCCCCGGCCTTTCCTAGCCGGGTGGTGGGAGATGTCACCATGGCGACTAGCTCACTGATTCTTCCGGTCACGCCCACCATTGATATGTCGGGCCCGATTGGCGACACCGGCGAGGTCATTGTGACTGGTCAGATTACGTTGCCGAACCAGTTGGCGGAAACCGGGAAGATTCCCTCGATGCGTGAAGACAGGGACGATGACGAGGGTTTTGATGCCTATGTCACGGGAGAGCTCGCGGCTATGGCGCAACCTATTCGCGCCTCAAAAGCGGTTTCGGGTCAGGGTGATGACACGGATATCCTTTTGGTTCGCAGAGTGCGATGGGGCACTGCGGCGATCCTGACCGCGACCGGAGCGGCAGTCTTAGGCATTGGAGCCGTGGTCCTGCTCGTTGTAGCTCTACTCACTGACACACTGGTCTAAATGACTGGGGTAAGGAATTCATGACCGCGAGCGATACCGCTTCGCACCGCACCGTCCTCGCGGCCACCGCAGCCAGTGACAAGTTAGCGACCGACTTGGTGGCTCTTGATGTCTCCGACCACATCGCACTCACTGATGTCTTCCTCATTTGTAGCGGACGCAATGAGCGCATGGTTCAGGCGATTGCCGATGAGGTTGAAGAACGTCTGCTGGGCGATGGCGCAAAGCGCATACGCCAGGAGGGTCGGAGTGAGGGCCGATGGATCCTGCTCGATTTTGGCGACATTGTCGTTCACGTTTTCCACGAGGAGGAGCGCCTTTACTATCAGTTGGAGCGACTGTGGCGAGATTGTCCACTCGTCGTGCTTCCCGCTGGGTTGGGCCTCGAGGACGACTCGAACACCCAGGAAGGGCTGTAGTAGGCTTTCCCTTGCTTTCGACACAGGGGCCTGTGGCGCAGCTGGTAGCGCACCTGCATGGCATGCAGGGGGTCAGGGGT
>JANQZT010000035.1 GCA_030728325.1 Pontimonas sp. | reverse complement strand
GAAACACCCAGCGCCTTGTGAACAAGGTCGGTCCCACTGGTCAGATTCCCCCACTGGTCTGACCCTCCGGTTTGCAGGACGCATCCGTAGTTCTCATGCAGGCGCAAAAAGTCCATGCCCTGAAGGATTTGGTAGGAGAACTCAGTGTAGGAAATGCCGGCATCAGAATTCAACCGTGCAGCGACAGCATCTTTCTTGAGCATGGTGCCCACCCGGTAGTACTTCCCAATGTCGCGCAGGAAATCGATCGCAGAAAGATCCTTGGTCCACTCCAGATTGTTGACCAAGGTGGCAGAGGACTTTCCCTCAAAGGAAAGGAAGCGAGCGACCTGCTCTCCCAGTTTCCCCACCCATTCCGCCACGACCGCGGGTTCCTTCAAGACGCGCTCCGCCGTGGGCTTGGGATCCCCGATCAACCCGGTGGAGCCTCCCACCAGCGCCAACGGTTTGTGTCCCGCGAGTTGCAAGCGCCTCATCACCAGCAGCTGAACAAGATTGCCTAAGTGAAGGCTTGGGGCGGTGGGATCGAATCCGCAATAAAACGTGATGGGTCCCGTGTCCAGAGCCTCCTTGAGCTTCTGCTCATCCGTGGAGACGTGAATAAGACCGCGCCAGACAAGCTCGTCATGGATGGAGCTGAACGAGGAATCGTTGCGCTGCTCGCTCAACCAGGGACCAACGGACACGTCAACAACCTAGCAGTGTCGTAACAGGGAGACACGGAGGCAGAGCTCCCAGAGAAGGTGGGCCAGAATGGTGAGGTTCATTTATTCACCTCACCTTAACTTCAAGGAGAAACATGTCTGCTTCACAGCGTCTGCGCCGCCTCGGCGCTCTCGTCGGTGCAAGCGCGCTGTTAGTGTCCCTGGCTGCCTGCTCGTCAGCCACCGAGGACTCAGCATCCGCGACCATCACCGAAGGAAAACTCACCATCGCAACGGGCGAGCCCGCCTACTACCCCTACGTCATCGATGACGCTCCCGACAGCGGAGAAGGATTCGAAGCAGCCGTCGCCTACGCCATTGCTGAAGAGCTTGGCTACGACGCTGCAGATGTTGTCTGGGTCCGCACCACCTTCGAAGCCGCTATTCAGCCTGGCCCGAAGGACTTTGATTTCAACCTGCAGCAGTACACGATCACCGAGGAGCGCGCTCAAAACGTTGACTTCTCCACTCCCTACTACTCCACACCTCAAGCGGTCATCACCGTGGAGTCCTCACCTGCTGCAAGCGCCACCAGCATTGCGGACCTTCAGGGTCTGTTGATTGGTGCCGCCAGTGGAACGACCTCGTTCGAAGCCATTGAGGAAACCATTCAGCCCACCGCTGGCGCACAGGCGTTCAACAACAACGATGACGCCAAGTTGGCACTCGAGACCGGTCAGATCGACGCCCTCGTGGTGGACCTCCCGACCGCCTTCTACCTCAGCGCTGTCGAGTTGACCGGTGGAAAGATTGTCGGCCAGTTGCCACAGTCCGCGGGCATCTCCGATGAGTGGGGCCTGGTCCTCACCAAGGACAGCCCGCTGACCGACGCCGTCAATGAAGCGCTCCAGCGCCTGATTGACTCCGGCCGCCTCCAGGAGATCACCGACGCCTGGCTTGGCTCCGACCAGGGCGCACCGGTTCTTCAGTAGAAGGCCCGCTCACCCCGGCATGTCAGCCCACGAAGCCCGGCGCCCGAGTTCGATTGAGCTCGAGCGCCGGGCCTTCCGAAAGAACCAGAGCGCGAAATCTGTCGCGATCTCGTTTGTGAGCACTCTCGTGTTCGCTTTCGTGCTCTGGTTCTTTGTGGTGAACACTCCCGGCTGGGAGCTCGTTCAGAACAGCTTTTTCAACCTCGAGGTAATGGCTGGAGCGTGGCCAAGAGTCATCGAAGGCTTGTGGCTCAATGTTCGCGTGCTGCTCTTTGCCGCGGCGGGCGTGCTGATTCTTGCGCTCCTAATCGCCACCCTGCGCACGCTGCGAGGACCCGTGTTCTTTCCCCTGCGCGCTTTGGCTGCCGGCTACACCGACCTCTTCCGAGGCATGCCGCTGATCATCGTGCTCTACATCGTCGGCTTCGGAGTTCCAGGCCTCGGAGCTCTCCCCCGCATGCCCCTCGAGTTCTGGGGCACTATTGCGCTCATCCTCACCTACTCCGCCTATGTGGCGGAGGTTTTTCGCGCGGGCATCGAGTCGGTCCATCCCTCCCAGCGGCTCGCAGCACGCTCACTGGGCCTGGGCTATGGGAAGACACTGCGACTCGTCGTCCTCCCCCAAGCAATCCGCAAGGTGACCCCAGCACTGATGAATGACTTCATCGCCATGCAGAAAGACGTAGGCCTGATTTCGGTGTTGGGCGCTGTTGACGCCGTGCGGGCAGCGCAGATCGAGACAGCTCAGGCCTTCAACTTCACCCCCTACGTTCTAGCGGGGCTTTTGTTCGTGCTCTTGGCTCTCCCGATGATCAGGCTGACCGACTGGTATTCCGCCAGGCTTCGCTCGAGAGAGCAGGCAGGGTCACTCGTATGACCACCGTTTTGCGTCTTGAGAACATCCATAAGAGCTTTGGTGACACCTCGGTCCTCCAGGGAATCTCTCTCGAGGTTGCCCACGGCGAGGTCGTCGCACTCATCGGAGCGAGCGGATCGGGCAAATCAACTCTGCTGCGCTGCATCAACCTCTTAGAGCAAATCGATGACGGCCAAATCTGGCTCAGTGGCGATGACATCTCCGATCCCCGGGTGAATCCCGACGCTATCCGTGCGCGCATCGGGGTCGTCTTTCAACAGTTCAACCTGTTTCCTCACCTGTCGGTGGAGAAAAACATCACACTCTCCCTCACCCACGTGTTTGGGATGTCCCCGGCTGACGCTTCTGCCAGGGCCAGCGAGCTCTTGGAGCGCGTGGGCTTGGCAGAAAAAGCACGGTGGTATCCCGATCGTCTCTCGGGAGGTCAGCAACAGCGCGTGGCGCTCGCTCGCGCGATTGCCTGCCAACCCGAGGTTTTGCTGTTGGACGAGATCACCTCCGCACTTGATCCAGAACTAGTGGGTGAAGTTCTCGAGTTAGTGCGCTCTCTCAAAGACGATGGCACCACCATTGTCATGGCGACCCACGAAATGGCCTTCGCCAGAGACGTCGCCGACCGAGTGTTCTTTCTCGACAAGGGCGTTATTGCAGAATCAGGCCCCGCCCACGAGGTCTTCGAGAAGCCCCGTGATGACCGGACGAAAGCGTTCTTGCAACGCTTCCTCGGTCCCAGCCTCTAGGACTTATCGAGCGCGTCGACGAGCGCGGCAAGCTCAGCGCGTTGCTTCGCAACCTGCTCTGGAGCCGTTCCCCCGCGTCCAGATTTAGCACTCAGAGATGCTTCCAGAGTCATCGCGGAGCGAACATCGGAGCTCAGGTGAGGCGAAATCGCGGCGAGATCCTCATCACTAGCCTCATGGAGCTCAATTCCCTGATGTTCGCAGTGGGATACCAGTGCGCCCACAATCTCATGGGCTTCCCGGAACGGGACACCCTTCCGCACGAGGAAGTCCGCAACATCAGTGGCGAGAGAAAAACCCGCAGTCGCATTCCTCTCCATGGTCTCCAGGTTGAACGTGAGGGAGGAGAGCAGACCCGCCATTGCCGGCAAGACCACCAGCAGGGTGTCAACCGAGTCAAACAGGGGCTCTTTGTCCTCTTGAAGGTCACGGTTATAGGCCAGCGGTAAGCCTTTCAGAGTGGTGAGCAAACCCGTCAGGTTCCCCACCAAACGCCCACTCTTACCCCGAGCAAGTTCAGCGATATCGGGGTTCTTCTTTTGAGGCATCATCGAGGACCCGGTCGCGAAAGCATCATGCAGGCTGAAGTAGGAGAACTCTGCTGAGGAGTAAATGATGATCTCTTCGGCAAGGCGAGAGACATCGAGCCCAATCTGGGTGGTGATGTAAAGGAACTCCGCGACCACATCCCTCGAGGAGGTTCCATCCAGTGAGTTCGGCTGGACACTCTCAAAACCCAACTCGGCGGCAATCGCCTGCGGGTCAAGACCAAGACCTCCGCCCGCAAGCGCTCCCCCGCCATAGGGCGACACATTATTCCTGACCGACCAGTCATCGAGTCGCTGGATGTTGCGCATCAGAGGCCAGGCGTGTGCGAGGAGATAGTGCGCCACGAGGACCGGTTGAGCATGCTGAAAGTGGGTCCGACCCGGCATTGCAGAGTCACCGACGTCCTCGGAGCGTTGGATCAGAATCCTCACACACTCCACAAGGACGTTCCGCAAGGCTCTCGCGGTATCTCTGGCATACATCCGCACGAACGTAGCTATCTGATCGTTGCGGCTGCGCCCTGCTCGGAGGGATCCCCCCAGGGTCTCCCCCACCCGCTCGATCAGGATGCGCTCAAGGGCGCCATGGACATCCTCATCAGATTCGCGGGGGTGCACACGATCCGCTAGGTAGTCCTCCCGGATGGTCTCGAGCGCGGCGATCACCGTCTCGAGGTCCTCTGCTGTCAGGTGTCCAGCCCCAGCCAGGGCGCGCGCGTGCGCGATGGTCGCGTCCAGGTCGTAGGAGACTAAGCGCCAGTCAAAGTGGGTGGACTTACTGAGCCTCTGCATCGTGTAGTCAGGGCCAGAGGAGAAGCGGCCACCCCACAGGGCGCCCTCTTCCGTTTGGCCAGCCACGATTCGCTCTACTTTCCTTGGTTCCGCTTCGCGGAAATCTTGCTCGGCAGTGACCACAACTCGATGAAGCCCTTGGCGTGAGACTGATCGAACGTGTCGCCGGTGTCATAGGTAGCAAGGTCGAAGTCGTAGAGACTCTCCGTTGACTTACGACCCGTCACCATGGCAACACCAGATTGCAAGCGCACCCGTATGTCCCCGGAGACGTGCTCCTGGGTGTGGTCCATGAAGGCATCCATGCTGCGCTTCAGGTCGGAGTACCAGAGACCGTCATAAATCAGGTTGGCCCAATCGGCTTCGACCTTGCGCTTGTAACGACCGAGGTCACGCTCCAGAACCAGGTTCTCGAGCTCCTCGTGGGCGTTGATGAGGGTCTGAGCTGCCGGCACCTCGTACACCTCACGCGACTTGATACCGACGAGTCGGTCTTCAATGATGTCGACACGGCCAACACCGTGGGCGCCAGCCCTGGTGTTGAGAACCTGGATTGCCTCCAGCGGGGTGACAGCCTTCCCGTCAATCGCTACGGGGATTCCACGCTCGAAAGTGATGGTGACGTCCTCGGCGGGCAAACCTTTAGCGGGGTCGTCGGTGTACTCCCAGACATCATCACCGGGCGCATTCCACGGATCCTCCAGGGCTCCGGTCTCCACGGTGCGACCCCAGACGTTCTTGTCAATCGAGTAGGGGTTCTTCTTGCTCTGCTTGATGGGCAAGCCATGCTCTTCGGCATAGATGATGGCTTTGTCACGAGTCAACGCGAGGTCGCGAATCGGGGCAATGCTGGTCAAAGAGGGAGCAAGAGCCGCCACGGCCGCTTCAAAGCGGACCTGGTCGTTACCTTTACCGGTGCACCCGTGGGATACCGTGTCCGCTCCCAACTCGAGAGCCACCCTGGCCAAATGCTTGGCGATCACCGGACGAGAGAGAGCAGAAACCAGGGGGTAGCGCTTTTGATAAAGAGCGTTGGCCTTGAGAGCGGGCATCACAAAATCGTTGGCAAACTCGTCTTTTGCGTCCACCACGACTGCCTCCACGGCTCCGCAATCGAGCGCACGCTGGCGAATATCGTCCATGTCCTCGCCACCCTGACCGACGTCCACGGCGAGTGCGATGACCTCTTTACCAGTGGCGTCTTTCAGCCAGCCGATACCGACGGAGGTGTCGAGACCACCGGAATACGCAAGAACAACACGATCAGACAACGAGGACGCTTCTTTCTGCCACACCCGTGGCCACTAGGAGGTAGAGGCTCAGTCTACTGGGATGCCCTCTGGCCTAGGCCCGCTGCAGGAGCCAGACCAAGAGTGCTTTTTGCGCGTGGAGGCGATTCTCCGACTCGTCCCAAATCACACTCTGGGGGCCATCAATGACCTCGGGGGCCACCTCAAAACCTCGGTCTGCGGGGAGACAGTGCAAGAAAATCGCGTCGCTCTCTGCTTTCTTCATGGCAAGGGCGTCGACTTGGTAGCGGCCAAAGGTCGCTACGCGCTCAGCCTTCTCAGCCTCTTTACCCATGGAGACCCAGGTGTCAGTGACCACAACATCGGCACCCTGGAGTGCCTCATCGGGCTCGCTCGTCACCAGGACCGACCCACCCGTGGACTCGGCAATTGCTCGGGCATCACCCACCACGCTCTGGGCTGGAGCAAACTCGGGTGGGCAGGCGACACGAACATGCATTCCTGCCGTGGCGCCGGCGAGCAGATAACTCTGGGCCATGTTGGAGCCGCCATCACCCAAGAACGCCACGGTCAAACCGGCGAGGGATCCTTTGTGCTCTCGAATGGTCAACAGGTCAGCCAAGAGTTGGCAGGGGTGGAAGTCATCGCTCAGCGCATTCACCACCGGGACAGTGGTGTTCTTGGCCATCTCCTCCAGGCCATCCTGGCCATACGTGCGCCACACGATGGCTGCCACCATGCGCTCCAGCACACGAGCGGTGTCCGAGGGTGTTTCCTTACCACCCAGCTGCGAGTTAGCCGTCGAAATAATGAGGGGTTGACCGCCAAGGTCTGCGATCCCCACGGCGAAGGACACTCTGGTTCTCGTGGAGGACTTATCAAAAATGACAGCAACCGTCTGAGGGCCTTCCAGTGGCCGCTCGCGCCAGCGATCCGCTTTCATCGAGGTGGCAAGCTCAAGAATCTCGTGCTGCTCAGCAGGCGTGATGTCATCATCTCGAAGGAAATGCCGGGTCATGATGCCACTACCTCTGTTCCAATTCCGGAGGTGGTGAAAGCCTCCAACAACACTGAATGCGCCAGTCTGCCATCAATAATCGCTGCTTTGGGAACTCCCCCCGTCACGGCATCGAGGCAAGCCGACATTTTAGGAATCATCCCGCTCTCGAGGCGGGGCATCAACTCCGTCAACTCCGCCGCCGTGATGGTGGAGATGAGAGAGTCGGTCTCTGGCCAGTTCGCATAGAGACCTGCCACATCCGTCATCAGTACGAGCTTTTCAGCATGAAGGGCCACAGCGAGTGCCGCGGCAGCGGCATCCGCGTTCACATTCAGCAGGCCCGAGCCATCCCTGTTGGGTGCGATGGAGGACACCACAGGAATCTTCCCCTGCTCGAGTAACGCCACAATCTCGATCGGGTTGACCTGCACCACTTCACCAACATGGCCAAGGTCCACTGTCACACCATCGACGAGCGCCCCCCGACGATCAGCCATAAAGAGACCATCGTCCTCGCCGTTTCGCACCACAGCTAAGTCACTGTGTCGATTGATGCGCTGCTGCAGGTCACCGCTGATCTCTTCCCTCAACACATCCCGAATGATGGGGATGGCTTCGGTGGAGGTCACCCGGTATCCGCCCTGAAATTCGCTCGGAATCCCCTTATCGGTCAAAGCCCGGGAAATTTGGGGTCCACCACCGTGGACCACAACAGGTTTCACCCCCACCGTGGCGAGAAAGACCATGTCATCGGCAAAGGCCTGCAGGAGATCGCCATCCACCATGGCGTTTCCGCCCAGCTTGATCACAAAGATGCTGCCCTGGAATCTCCGAATCCAGGGCAAAGCCTCGGTCAGAGTTCCCGCTTTGAGGAGAGCCTCCGCGTGGGAGTGCGATGTCGTGTCCATGGCTAACTCGAGTAGGCGCTGTTCTCGTGCACGTAATCGTGAGTCAGGTCGTTGGTCCACACCGTGGCGAATGAATCTCCGGCGTTCAACTCCAGCAGAACGTGGGTGTCCCTGGGTGTGAGATCAACCTCAGTCCGAGGCCGATCGGGTCGACCCTGGTGGCAGACCCGCACAGAGTTCATCGACACATCGACGGTGTAGGGATCAAAATCTGCATCCACAGTGCCAATCGCTGCCAAAACCCGGCCCCAGTTGGGGTCGTTGCCAAAAATTGCGGCCTTGAAGAGGTTATTCCTCGCAATCGAGCGGCCCACGGCAAGCGCGTCAGATTCACTCGCCGCTCCGCGAACCTCAATGGTGATGTCATGGGAGGCGCCTTCGGCGTCCCTCATCAGTTGTTGGGCGAGATCCTCACACAGCTGCGTCAGGGAGGCGCTAAACGCCGAGTTCTCTGGGGTAATCCCACTCGCTCCTGATGCCATCAGGGTGACCTGATCGTTGGTGGACATGCACCCATCAGAGTCCAGCCGGTCGAAGCTCAGCCTGGTTGCTTCACGCAGTGCCGCATCGAGGGTCTCTGTGGGGAGTAGCGCATCTGTGGTGATCACGACCAGCATCGTGGCGAGGCCTGGCGCCAACATGCCAGCTCCCTTTGCCATTCCTCCGATTGTGACGTCACCCTCTGGCGTGGAGAGCGTCACCTGCGACATTTTGGGAACGGAGTCCGTCGTCATAATCGCCCGGGCGGATTCTTCACCCGCCTCCGGGGATCCATCTCTCCGGGCAAGCGCAAGCTCGAGGCCGTTGATGATGGCGCCCGCGGGAAGCAACTCACCAATCAAGCCGGTGGAACACACCTGAATCTCAGTAGCTCCCGTGTCCCCCAGGAGGTTTGCCGCTTTTTCTGCAGTCGCGTGGGTGAGCTGAAAACCTTCGGGACCGGTGAAACAGTTCGCGCCCCCGGAATTCAGGACAATCGCTCTGATCACACCGGAGCTGATGGCCTGCTCGGACCAGAGAATGGGGTTCGCTTTTGCACGATTGCTGGTGAACACCGCAGCGCCGGCATAGTGGGGACCTTCATTGACAACGACCGTGAGGTCGGCTCCGCCGGATGCTTTCAAACCGGCCGCAACGCTTCCCGCGGTGAAGCCCGAAGCGGCGGTCACGCTCACGGAGCTACCCCGTTGTGAACGAGGCCCAGTGTCTCCTCGAAGCCCAGAGCGAGGTTCAGGGACTGAAGCGCTGCTCCTGCCGTTCCCTTCACCAGGTTGTCAATCGCAGAGATCACGATCACCCGATTCACGCTCTCGTCGAGTGCCACCCCCAGGTGAACCTGATTACTTCCCATCACATCACCGGAGCGAGGGAAGCGACCCAGAGGCAGCACCGTCACAAAGGGCTCAGCCGCGTATGCATCCTGCAGTTGCGCATGAATGTCGGCGACACTGTGGTTCCCCACTCTGAGACCACTACAGGTAGCGAGAATCCCCCGGGACATGGGAACGAGCACGGGCGTCATCGACAGAGTGATGTCGAGACCGGTGGACACTCGAACGTTCTGGGAAATCTCGGGGAGGTGTCGATGTATTCCTCCGACGGCATAAGGATTGGCCGAGCCGTGCAACTCAGAGGCCATCAGGTCAACCCGCGGAGTTTTTCCTGCTCCTGATGAGCCGACAGCCAACACAGCGCTGAGGTCCTCGGGCGAGACAATGCCCCTGGCCAGCAGTGGCACAAGTGCCAGGGTGATGGCTGTGGCGTTGCAGCCCGGTGCCGCCAGCGCGGTGGCCTGTGCGATGAGCTCGCGCGAGGTGGGGCCACTCACTCGAGGGAGCTCCGGCATAGCGTAGGTAAAGGGGTCGTAATGGGTGCCGCCATAGAAGGCATCCCAATCCGCCTGGCTCTCCAAGCGACGGTCCGCTCCCAGATCGATGAGAACCTTCTGCCCGCCCTCGGCCAGAAGGGTTTCTCCCAGCGCACCGGAATCACCGTGGGGAAGCGCCACAACGACGACATCGTGGTCGGCGAGAACGTCAGTGGTCGTCGGCTGAAAAACCTGTCCATGCAGTGAGGAAAGGTGCGGGTGCACCTGCTCGACGCTCTGGCCCACCAGAGAGTGAGCGGTAAGCGTTGTCACCTCAAATTCGGGATGACCCGCAAGCAGGCGCGCTACTTCGCCACCGGCATAGCCACTGGCGCCAGCGATTGCCACCCGCAAAGTCATAGGACAACCTTAGACCAGTTATTGAAGGTCAGAACAGTGGCTCTAGGCCCGCAACGTAGCGCTGTGGCGGGATGCAGCGAGAGCCACTCCCGCTTCTTTTGCTTCCGTGGCCTCCGCCTGGGTCAGAGTGCGATCAGCAGCGCGGAAACGCACTGCGAAGGTGAGCGACTTCATACCCAGGGCAACCCCATCACCTCGATAGTCATCAACAACATCGAGTGACTCGAGTAGCTCCCCCATGCCCTCCACGAGGGTCGCTCGAAGCTCAGCGGCCGAAAGAGACGCGTCCACCACGAGTGACACGTCTTGGGTTGCGGCAGGGAAAACAGAGAGCGCGTGGGCAGTGTGAGGAGTGGTCCCCATAGCGGCCAGAACAGCATCTCCATCCAGTTCGAATACCGAGACTCTGGCGGGGACATCGCGCTCCAGAGCGAGTGAGGGCAACAGTTCACCTACTCGACCGACCTCGATGCCCTTGACCACAATGCGACCGAAACGACCGGGGTGGAAAGCCGGGTGGGTGTCTTGGCGAATCTCGTATGGGGCGCTCAGTGCCTCGAGTGTTACCCGCACGGCATCCAGAGCATCGCGAACGTCGCTCTGATGTTCCCGAACTCCTGGAGACTTCTCGATGGAGGGACCCACAAACAACCCCGCCACGCACCAGGGTTGCTCGGGCACTGACGAGTAGAGCTCCGCCAGTGTCGCCTCGTCAGGCTTTTGCGCGCCCTCGGGAATTCCTGGAGTTCCCAGATCCTTCCCTGGGACAAAAACTAGCCCAGTCTCAAAAAGCGCAAGAGAGGTGAAACCTCGAGACACGTTTCGGTGGGCAACACCGAGAAGGCCCGGAATCAGCGACGCCCGCATGCGATTCACGAGCGAGTCCAGAGCGTTTTCCAGCGCAACACCGGGCTGGCCTGTGTCTCCAAAAGTGATGTTGTCGTGATCGGAGACGAAGGGATACGACAAGACTTCGGTCAGCCCCCACGCCGCAAGAGAATGCGATACCCGCCGCTTTGCCGCTTGCTGGGGGCTGAGGCCACGACCGGCCGGAGCAATGGGCAACTCAGAAGGAACCTTGTCATAGCCCACAATGCGGGCGACTTCCTCCACAAGTCCTGGAGAATCCACCAGATCGGGTCGCCACGAGGGAGGCATCACGGTGAAGCTATCGGTGGCGCTCGTCACACTCGCGCCAATATCCCGGAGGATGTCTTCCGTCTGGGACGGGGTGACCTCGATACCGGCCAACACAGCGACCGCGTTGTGAGCGAGGGTGATACTCGGCATGACCCCGGCGCCTTCGGCCATCACGCGAGAGCCCAGTTCTGACCTGGTTCCCCCTGCGTAGCGCTCGAGCAACTCCACGACTCTCTCCGCTGCAGCTTCGGCAACCAGCGGATCAACTCCCCGGGCAAAGCGCTTGGACGCTTCGCTGGGTAGCTTGTGACGTCGCTGAGTGCGGGCGATGGATACCGGATCAAACCACGCCGCTTCCACCAGCACCCTGGTGGTGGAGTCTGAAATTTCGGTGGAAGCGCCACCCATTACTCCCGCAAGCCCAATTGGACCACTCTCATCGGTGATCAGCAGGTCTTCGGAGTCGAGGTCTCTCGTGACGTCATCCAGCGTGACGAGTTTTTCACCAGGTGTCGCGCGGCGAACAGTGATACCGCCGGAGAGGGTGTCCAGATCGTAGGCGTGGATGGGTTGCCCCATCTCCAGCATCACGTAGTTGGTGATGTCAACAGGAAGCGAGATTGAGCGCATTCCGGCAAGCGCCAGCCTGGCCACCATAAAAGCGGGAGTGGGCGCGAGAGGGTTGACGCCCTCGACTGCTCGCGTCATGAAAACCTGGCACCCCTCAACCCCGCGAAGCGGTGCCGAGTCCTCGATGCTGACCGGGAAACCACTCCCCACTCCAGGGCTGACCAAATCCCGAGGGTCTGTGAAAGTGGCTCCGGTGGCGTGGTGGTATTCCCGCGCAATCCCTCGAAGCGACAATGCATAACCGCGATCGGGGGTGACATTGACCTCGACGGCGACGTCATCGAGTCCCAGAAGGGTGATGGCATTAGTCCCCACGGGGACATCGAGGCCCAGTGTCGCAAGTCGAAGGATTCCGGAATGGTCCTCGCCAAGACCCAACTCTTTGGCGGAGGCAATCATCCCATCTGAGGTGTGACCATACGTTTCGCGCGCAGAAATAGGGAACGGTCCTGGTAGCACGGCGCCCGGCAGGGACACGACGACCAGGTCCCCCACCTCAAAGTTGGATGCTCCACAGACAATCCCGCGGACAGCAGGGCTATCGGGAGCGTCGCTCTCGGCGACCTTGACCTGACACCACCGAATGGTTTTGCCATTGGACTGGGGCTCTTCGACGAACTCCAACACCTCACCGACCACGATGGGACCACTGACCTCGAAGGAGTGAATGTCTTCTTCTTCCAAGCCAATAGACACCAAAGATTCGTGCACGCTCTCCGGGGTGACATCCGTGGGCAGCTCGACATACTCAGCAAGCCATGACAGAGGGACCCGCATCAGACGACCATCCCAAACTGTGAGGAGAAGCGGATATCGCCTTCGACCATGTCCCGCATGTCCGCGACGTTATTGCGGAACATCAAAGTCCGCTCGATTCCCATACCAAAAGCGAACCCTTGGTAGACATCGGGGTCGATTCCTGCAGCGCGCAAAACGTTGGGGTTCACCATCCCGCAGCCTCCCCATTCAATCCACCGGGCTCCCCCGACAAAGGTGGGGTGCCAGATATCAAGTTCGGCGCTGGGCTCCGTGAAGGGGAAGTAGTTTGCCCGAAGTCGAATTTTCGCGTCTGGGCCAAACATTGCCCGCGCAAGGTGCTCGAGGGTTCCCCTCAGATGAGCCATCGTGAGGCCCTTGTCGATCGCGATTCCCTCAATTTGGTGGAACACCGGGGTGTGGGTGGCGTCGAGTTCGTCGGTGCGATAGACCCGGCCCGGCGCGACGACGTAGACCGGAAGCTCACGCTCCAACAACGAGCGAATCTGCACAGGACTGGTGTGCGTGCGCAGCAACAGGTGACGATCGACGGGGTCAACAAAGAAAGTGTCCTGCATGGCGCGAGCGGGGTGGTCGGCATCGAAGTTCAGAGCATCAAAGTTGAACCATTCGTGTTCAACTTCGGGCCCCTCGGCGATTTCCCATCCCATGGCCACGAAGACATCAGCCATATCCTCCATCAAGACACTCAGGGGGTGTCTCGCACCTGTCGGTCGCCTGGCACCCAGAGAGGTCAAATCCAGAGCTTCTTCCTGAAGCCTGGAAGCTTCTTCTGCGGCGTGAAGTTCTGCCTCTTTCGCTTCGAACGCTTGTTGAACAGCCGCTTTGGACTCCCCCATCAGCTTTCCCGCGGCAGCTTTTTGATCGCCCGGGAGATCTTTCAGAGTCGAGTTCATCTGCGAGAGGACTGATTTCTCTCCCACGTGAGCGCTTCGAACCTCTTTGAGCTCCGCCAGTGTCGTGGCACCAGCGATGGCGCCGAGGGCGTCCTGGACGGCCTTCTCGGCGTTATCGGGAGTGATGGAGAGAGACTCTGACACGAGCGCCCAGTCTACTGGGCATGATCGCCCGGATCAGGAGTTCTTAGCAAATGCCGCCTCGTAAATACAGATAGCGGCAGCGGTCTGGAGGCTTAACGATTCGGCCTGACCAAACATCGGCACGGACACCGTCGAATCGGCGAGCAACTCATCTTCCGCCGAAAGCCCGTGGGCCTCGTTACCCAGTAACCAGGCCAGAGGAGAGTCGAGACCTCCCTGCGACCGAACTTGACCAAGGTTTTCTCCCTGCGCGTCCGCCGCGAAAATGGTCACCCCCGACGCTTTCAAGGCGTCGATGGTGGACCCAAGATCAACGCCGGTAACCACAGGAATGTGGAACAAGCTTCCTGTGGTGGCTCTGACGACCTTCGGGTTGAAGACATCCACGCTCTCCGCCGTGACAATCACCGCGTCCGCTCCCGCAGCATCCGCCGTGCGAATAATGTTCCCCACATTCCCGGGGTCTTTCACCTGATGGAGCACCACGAGATGTGTGGGTTTGGCAGAAACCACCTGGTCAAGGGACACCTCTAGGTAGCGGGCAACCGCGACGACACCCTGCGGTGTCACCGTATCCGCCATGTGATCGATCACGGCCTCGGAGGCAATAGTCAGCTCACAGCCTGCCTTCTCCGCCAACTCGACCAGATCAGGGTTTCGCTCCTGTGAGGCAGAAGTGAGGAAGATGTCCTCCACGAGCTCCGGGCGAAAGGTCAGGGCTTCACGGGTGGCCTGTGGTCCTTCGACCAGAAAAAGTCGCGCCTCTTGACGGCGTTGCTTTTTAGCAAGCTTTGCCACCGCACGAACTCTGGGTGACCGGGGGTTGTCTAACACGTGTCAACAGTATGTGGGGCAATCGACCTGAAGGTGAAGACTCGCTAAACAACTGCCGTGAATGCGAAAGGGGGCCGCGCGAAGCGCGACCCCCTGATTCGTCTGACCTAGGCCTTGATTGCAGGCGCCGAGGTGTCCTTCGGCAGAGCCTTCTTTGCTTCTTGGACCAGGGTGGCAAACGCGGTGGGCTCATTGGTGGCGAGCTCCGCGAGCATGCGACGGTCAACTTCGATTCCCGCGAGGTTGAGACCCTGGATGAAACGGTTGTAGGTCATGCCGTTCGCACGGGCTCCGGCGTTAATACGCTGGATCCACAGGCGACGGAAGTCACCCTTGCGTGCACGACGGTCACGGTAGCTGTAGACCAGCGAGTGAATGACCTGCTCTTTAGCCTTGCGGTACAGACGCGAACGCTGACCGCGGTAACCCTGTGCGCGCTCGAGGACTACTCGACGCTTCTTAGCGGCGTTAACCGCATTCTTGACACGTGCCATGATTCTTTTCCTTCGCTATGACGTCTACTTGTTGAGAAGCTTCTTGACAACCTTGGCGTCAGCCGGAGCCAGCACCTGCTCCTGGTTGAGGCGACGAGTCACACGACTCGACTTCTTCTCCAGGTTGTGACGCATACCTGCGCCCTGCTTCATCACTTTGCCGGAGCCAGTGACCTTGAAGCGCTTCTTCGTTCCCGAATGGCTCTTCTGCTTAGGCATTGTTTTCTTCCTTCTGTGTTGTGGTCTTTGCGGCGGGCTTCTCAGCGGGCTTTTCTTCTCCCGCTGGCTCACTCACCTGGGGTTTCTTACTCGTCTTCACCGCTTCAGCCTTGGCTTCTGCTTTGGACTTCAGAGGGGCGATGATCATGACCATGTTGCGACCGTCAATCATGGGGGTGAACTCCACAACTCCGAATTCCGCAACATCCTCGGCGAACCGTTGCAACAGGCGCACACCCTGTTCGGGGCGAGACTGCTCTCGTCCTCTAAACAGAATCATGGCTTTGACCTTGTCGCCCGCTTTCAGAAAGCTTTCTGCCCGCTTGCGCTTGGTCTCGTAGTCGTGGGTGTCAATTTTCAAACGGAAACGAACCTCTTTGAGGATCGTGTTCGCCTGATTCTTGCGAGCCTCTTTGGCCTTCTGAGCTGCCTCGTACTTGAACTTTCCGTAGTCCATAACTTTGACCACGGGTGGGTTCGAATTCGGGGATACCTCGACTAGGTCAAGGTCAGCTTCTTGGGCTAGACGCAGCGCAACATCAATGCGCACGACTCCGACCTGTTCCCCTTCGGGCCCCACGAGGCGAACCTCGGCTGCCCGAATACGGTCGTTGATTCTGGGATCGCTGATACCAATCTTCCCTTCGTTAAGCGGTTACTCACGCGAGCGAAGGAAACTTCAGAGAACACGCTGGCTCTCTCGCACCCTTAACGCTGTGATGACCTGAGACATCACGGAGTACAACGACCCGGTAGCCTTGCGGCATACGCGGGTGGGAGGTTTCTCCACTTCGCACGTCCCCAACCCGAGGGTTGTGAACCTTTGGAACAATAGCAGTCTTTGTCCGACTTAGCGAGAAAAATACTAGGAGCCTGGTGGATACCGAACCCCTCGATGAACTGAGCCGCGATATCGCCGAGGTGGCGGCCGTGGAGGTCATCACCACCGTTGCCGTGCACCTGCTCTCCGCGGCCGCTGTGAAGTGCGGACTCTCCGATAATCCGGAAGAAGAGACCGACCTCGCCGAGGCCAGGAAACTGATCACCGCACTCGCCGGCCTGGTGACCGCGGCAGCACCCGAGATTGGGGATCATCACGCGAGGAGCCTGCGCGATGGTCTGCGCTCCGTCCAGTTGGCCTTTCGGGAGGCCTCGACCTTCCCCGATGCACCCGGTCAGGGACCCGGCGAGAAATACACCGGACCAGTCAACTAGCCCTGGACCACTTTGATACCAAGCCCATCCACCCGGGCTTGCAGGAGCGCGTTCGCTGTCCAGGATGCGGAGATTTCTCCCAGCACGTTCGTAAGCACTTCTTGGCTGAGCCCGGGAACGAGAGCGAGCGACACCACGACCTCGGGACCGCTGAGGGTGCGGGAGATATCCCCGGAATGCACCGTGAAGGACACGACTGCGTCGCGGTGAGGCTCCCATCCCTCTTGGAGTGCTTCTCGCACTACCTCATCGCTCAGCGGCGATACATAGGGTTCTCCGGTCGCCACCGCCTGCAGGGCGCTGCGACGAAGGACAACGGAATGATCCGAACCCGGATCAAGAACCATCAGCGCTAACCCCTCTGATGCTGTGGCGAGCGCCGCCCTGCTCGCCTCAACAGGAACGGGCCTCGCTGCGGGATTCCACACGCTCATCGCCTGAACCGAGCTGAAGAAGGGGGCAACCCCTCGGCCATCGGGGCCTTCGACGTGGACGATAGAGAGCTCTTGAGATTTCTCCACCACCTTTCCCTCATCGGTCACGCCATAGTCGCCAGCCTCCGCAATGAGCGGAACCAGCAGCCGGGCAGAGTGCAAGGAGCGAATCACTTCATCGAAGGCACCGTCTATGTCCTCTGAGCTCGAACCAGATCGTGCAGCCTGGAAACTCTCTAGTGCGACAGCAAGTGAGGGATCAGCCTCACCGGTGTCCCCCTGAAAGGGATTGGGTTCAAAAGACCTGCCCTCAAAGGGCTGGCCAGCCGAATCAGCGGCCGGCGACATCCAGGGCCTCGGTGAGCGTGAAAGCTCCCGCGTAGAGGGCTTTTCCGAGAATGGCACCCTCCAGTCCCTGAGGAACCAACTCGCGCAATGCCGCAATGTCATCGAGAGAGGAGATTCCCCCGGACGCAATCACGGGGTGATCCGTCTGGGAAAGAACGTCGGAGAGGAGCTCAACGTTAGGGCCGCGCATAGTTCCGTCTTTGGTGACATCGGTCACGACATACCGGGCACACCCGCACTCGTTGAGTCGATCAAGGGTGTCAAAGAGGTTTCCCCCCTCTTTCGTCCACCCCCGAGCTGCCAAGGTTTCTCCTCTAACATCCAACCCAATGGCAATCGCTTCGCCGTATTCAGAGATGACGTGTGCGGTCCATTCGGGGTTCTCGAGAGCTGCCGTGCCAAGGTTCACACGAACGGCGCCGGTCGAGAGAGCATTCTCCAAAGACTCGTCGTCTCGAATGCCGCCAGAAAGTTCAACATTGACTTTCTTGCCGACGGCTTTCACGACCTTGCGAATGACGGCTCGGTTATCACCTCTGCCAAAAGCTGCGTCGAGGTCCACGAGGTGTAGCCACTCGGCACCTTGCTTCATCCACTCTTCGGCAGCCTCGACCGGGTCGCCGTAGGACGTCTCGGTTCCGGATTCGCCTTGAGTGAGTCGGACAGCTTTCCCGCCGGAAACATCAACGGCGGGCAACAGGATCAACTTGGGAGATTGAGAGAACTCGTTCATAAGAAAAGTGAGGACAAAACCTTCTGGTGATGTATGAAAGTTGTGCCATTGGTGGCACAAGAAAGAGATACTACTCCGGTTTATGAACCCTCGGTGCGCGGGGCTTGGGGCTAGAGCGAATCAACCCAGTTCGTGAGCAGCGCAAGGCCAGCAGGGCCCGACTTTTCGGGGTGAAACTGCGTGGCACACAGCGGGCCATTCTCCACAGCAGCGACGAAGCGCTGACCGTGTTCAGACCACGTGACCAGCGGGGCCGCAAACGGTCCACCACCCTCGAGCTCAAATCTCGTCGCAGCGTAGGAGTGCACGAAGTAGAAGCGCTCATTCTCGACGCCTCGAAAGAGCGTGCTTCCTGGGGGAACCTCGACGGTGTTCCACCCCATGTGGGGAAGCCTCGGCGCTTCTAGCTTCTCGACAACCCCTGGCCATTGACCAAGCCCCTCGGTCTCGACTCCGTGCTCGAAACCTGTCTCAAACATCACCTGAAGGCCGACACAAATACCCAGCACCGCTTTGCCTCCCGCAAGACGGCTGTCAATAATCTGATCTCCGCCAGCCTCGACGAGGGCTTTCATAACCGCTTGAAAAGCTCCGACGCCGGGAACCACAAGACCGTCCGCCGCGAGAGCGGTGGCGCGGTCTCTGGTTAACGTGACCGTTGCACCCGCGTGCTCCAGAGCCTTTACTGCCGAATGGACGTTGCCCGACCCGTAATCAAAGACAACGACTTTTTTCGCCACGACTAGAGAGCGCCCTTGGTGGAGGGAACACCCTCGACGCGTGTGTCCCTCGCCACTGCCTGGCGCAAAGCTCTCGCAAAGGCTTTGAATTCGGCCTCGGCAATGTGGTGGGGGTCCCTTCCATCCAACACAGTGATGTGGACCGTCAAGTCAGCGTGCATCGTGATGGCTTCAAAGACATGACGAACAAGTGAGCCGGTGAAGTGGCCGCCGATGGCGTGATATTCAAAACCCTCCGGTTCACCGGTGTGCACTAGGTAGGGACGACCCGACACATCCACCACGGCTCGTGCGAGTGCGTCATCGAGGGGAACGAGAGCGTCACCGAATCGGGCGATGCCTTTCTTGTCACCCAGCGCTTCCAGAATGGCCTGACCCAAAACTATTGCCGTGTCCTCGACGGTGTGGTGGACGTCGATGTCGGTGTCTCCCGACGCCTCAATCTCCAGGTCAATCAGGGAGTGCTTCGACAGAGCAGTCAACATGTGGTCATAAAAGGGCACGGTCGTCGAGATTTTCGAGGACCCTGTCCCATCAAGATTGAGGGACAGTTTCACGCTCGACTCTGACGTGGAGCGTTCTTTATGTGCTGTGCGGGGTGTTGGACTCACGCGCTCAGTTTAGCCAGGGTCTCCAAGAAGAAACTGGTCTCCTCGGTTGTCCCTGCCGTCACCCTCAAGTGATGGGGAATGCCCACGTCGCGCACCAAAATGTCGTGCTCCAGCAAGCTCTCAAAAGTGGCGTGAGGATCAGCCACTCCGCCAAAGAGAACAAAGTTGGCCTCGGAATAGGCAACCGGATACCCAAGCTTGGGGAGTTCGGCCAAAAGCCGGTCACGCTGTGCTCGAATGTCCGCCACCATCGTCAGCATCGTGGCCCGGTGCGCCAGTGCCGCGACTGCTGCAGCTTGGGTCAGGGCTGAGAGGTGATACGGAAGCCTCACCAGGCGCATCGCATCGATCACCGCGGGGTCTGCGAGGAGATAGCCGACCCGAGCACCAGCAAAAGCGAAAGCTTTCGACATGGTCCGAGACACCACGAGTCGCTCGCGCCCGGGAAGGAGCTGCGAGGCAGTCAGGGTGCCCTCGGGAAGGAACTCAACATAGGCCTCGTCAACGAGAACAACGCCCGACGTAGCCTCATAGGCAGCCGCAATGGTGTCCACAGAGACCGGTGTCCCCGTGGGGTTGTTCGGAGCACAGAAAAACACCAGATCGGGGTGGTGAGTCTCGATATCAGCGACCACACTCTCGGTCGAGAGCGTGAAATCCTCGTTCCGGCGCCCAGGAATCCAGGTCGTTCCGGTGGACTCGGCAATGATCGGGTGCATCGAATAGGTCGGAGGAAAGCCTAGGAGGGACCGACCCGGCCCTCCGAAGGCCTGGAGAACATGTTGCAACACTTCGTTGGAGCCATTGGCCGCCCACACCATGTCGGGGGTGATTGCCTCACCCTGGTGCGACTCTGATGCATAGGTTGCTAGCGATTCCCGAAGTTCGGTGAATTCACGATCGGGGTAACGGTTGATGTTCTCTAGCGCGTGTCCCAGCGACTCGAGAATGGCCGAGCGTACCGAGTCAGGGACGGGGTGTGTGTTCTCGTTGACGTTGAGGGCATAGCGAACAGGGACCATGGGAGCCCCATAAGCCTTCTTCCCGCGCAAGTCATCGCGCAGGGGAAGGTCATCGAGGGAGGCCACCCGCCCATGGTACTCGGCGGAGCCTCACCCCCACTAGCTCCGAGGAATAGCGATCTCCTGGCCGGGAGTGAGAGCTGCTGTGGAGAGTTGGTTCAGGGTCATGATCTCGTGAATAACATCACGTGGGTCACTCTCGGGAGCAACACTCTCGGCGATGGTCCACAGGGTGTCACCTGCGAGCACGGTCACGTAGTCATGGGTGTCGGCGCTGCCGGTACTTTCCGCCAGCGCACCAGGGGTCGCGAGGAACAGCGACACGACAAGCACAGGGAGCGCAATCAGCGTTGCCAGGACGACACGTCCGCGGCGGGTGATGCGCAAGGAAGTGGTGTGGGTTGTCATGATGACCTCTCTTGTGGTTGAGAGGTTCGGGCTGGACCCTCGGCCGGGAGGACCCGCCCGAACCTCTGTTTCGAATATATGTTCGAATGCTCAACATGTCAAGCATTGGTTGAGGGCGATTCTTGCGGGGACCACCGACACGGTCTGACACGCTTCGAACGGATGTATAGAAAAAGTGTTCGAAAAGCGCTACTCTGGGGACATGTTGAGCGAACAGCAGCAGAAAATCCAAGCCTTCATCGAGCACTCTCTGGACTCCAGGGGTGTCCCCCCGAGCATGCGCGAGATCTGCGACAACACCGGACTCTCCTCCACCTCGAGCGTGTCCCACCAGCTCAGCCAGTTGGAGCGTGCGGGATACATCAAACGTCACGCCAACACAGCACGGACGTTGGAAGTCATCAAGAGGCTTACCCCTGATGCCGGTGCACCGGTCACTCCCCTCGTGCCAGCCAGCGATGACGTCGTGTCTGTCCCCCTCGTGGGACGTATCGCCGCGGGTATTCCTATTACCGCTGAGCAGAACATCGACGATGTTATGGCGCTGCCTCGTCAGCTCGTTGGCAACGGCGATCTTTTTATGTTGAAGGTCGTCGGTGACTCCATGATCGACGCGGCCATTTGCGATGGTGACTGGGTCGTCGTCCGATCACAAGCCACCGCCGACAATGGCGACATCGTCGCGGCCATGCTGGATGATGAGGCCACGGTGAAGGTCTTCAAGCAACGCGATGGCCACACTTGGCTGCTCCCGCAGAACAGCGCCTACGAGCCGATTCTGGGTGACCACGCCACAGTGATGGGCAAGGTCGTTACGGTACTGCGTAGCGTTTAGTGTTGGCGGGGTCGGCCGGTACGCCGGGTTCTGTCCCGAGTTTCCTCGGTGGCAATCATCTTTCTCGGATAACTGTTACCAGCTATCTCTAGCGGTCTACCCGACACTCAGGCGAGCAACCTGGTGGGTGTCTGTTTGACCTTGCTCCGGACGAGGTTTACCAAGCAGATTCGGTCACCCGAACCTCTGGTGGTCTCTTACACCACCGTTTCACCCTTACCCAGTTTCCTGGGCGGTCTATTTTCTGTGGCACTATCTCGCGGATTGCTCCGGGTGGGTGTTACCCACCGTCCTGCTCTAGGGAGCCCGGACGTTCCTCGGCACTACCGAAGTAGTGACGCGATTGCCTGGCCGACCCCTTCCAACAATTCCAGGGTACGCGACGAAGGCCTTCGGCACTAGAGCTCTCGGTACGTCTCATCTCTATCGAGTGCCACATTGGCTGCCGCATCAGCACGTGCATTCTCTTCACGAGGAATCCACTCAAACGTTACCGAGCGTGAACCAATGAGCTCTCGAGCGGCCCTAGCGAGATCCTGCATGTCAGGGTGCTTGATTTTCCAGCGGCCTGACATTTGCTCGACCACCAGCTTCGAGTCCATGCGCACATGCACCGATCCTTCGGGTGCCATCGCCAATGCGATGTCGAGCCCTTCGATCATCCCGCGGTACTCAGCCACGTTATTGGAGGCATGACCGCACAAGACACCGGCCTTCGCCACCACCTGACCAGTCTCGGGATCCAGCACTACGGCGCCACCGGCGGCCGCACCGGGGTTTCCCCGGGAGGCGCCATCGGCCTCCACGACGAGTCGTGAATAGCTCACAGACCAGACTCCGCTGTGCGAACCAGGATGGCGTTGCTATCGGGGCACATGACGACCTCTTCGGGAGCAGAACGTCGAATGTCCTGAAGATCCGACTCGGTCAGAGCCACCCCGCTCGCACTCGAGACTCCCCCGCGCAAATGCGAGGCTCCCACTCCATAGCGCTCACGCTGGCGCTCGTAGAGGGCGTAAAGATCGTCGGGGAGGATGGCGACGATGCTCTCCCTGGTCGCACGCTGGGTCGCGGCCTCTGCCTCAAGAGCTGCACTCTGAGCCGTGTACTGTGCTCGAGCATCGGTCAATGCCTCGTCTGCTGTCGCGAGTTCGGTGATCAGGCCCGTGAGCACACTGTCCGCTTGCTCGAGCCGCTCCATAATGGCCAACTCGATGTCTTCTAGGTCCGAGCGTCGTTTGCGCAAAGACTCCAACTCGTGCTCGAGGCCTTGGGCATCCTTAGCGGAGGAGGTGTGCGTCAGTCGCTCGTCATCCTTGTGGATGCGGGCCTCCACCAGCGTCACATCGGACTCTGCCCTGGTGAGCTCTGCCTGAATGTTTTCCTTCTCAATCATGGCGTCGTGCCGACGACTCTTGATTTCTTCCACGGCTGCCTCGAGCGTCGGAATGTGGAGGGTTTCTGGCAAGGATCGCAGGCTTGCTGCTGCCCTCTGGATCGCGAGGTCGCACGCCGCGAGATCGAGCAATCGAGCTTGCAGTTCGGGGGGTGCAGTGACTCCCACGGGTTAGCCTCCTACGCGGTGAACTTGGAAAGTCCACGGATCAGTGTTGAGGTCACTCACGCTAACACTCAGTCCTGTTGCAGACCTCAGCTCGGTGGCGGCCTGCTCGAGCCAGAGCCATTCGGCAGCAAAATGCGAGATGTTGATCAACGCCGGACCGCCCCCGAGCAGAGCTTGCTCTCTCGCTTCGCTCGCTGGGTGGTGTCGAAGATCACTCGTGATGTAGACGTCACTGGCCACCACGCTGGGATGTGACAGTAGTGAATCGCCTGCCCCCGCACACAGTGAGACGGTGGTGATGATGGCCTCTGGATCACCCGCGGCCACTGGCCCTACCGCGGTCTGCGGAAGAAACTCGCCCACTGTGACAGCGAGCTCGTAGAGACTCATCGGTGCCGGCAGAGTGCCGACGCGTCCGAGCCCATGGCCAGGCGTGCCACCCTCCGTAATGGTCGACTGCTCCACGAGCCCCAGAAGGTCAGCCAACTGCGCCGAGGTTCCTGTGGGAACCACATCCGCATTGGTGTGGGCAGCATAGAGTGCCGCGCCCCCTCGAATGAGGTCAGCAACAACGCGGCCCTTGTAGGTGGACTCCGCAACGCTCGTCACACCGCGCAGGAGAAGAGGGTGGTGCGCCACGATCAAGTCGGCACCTTGCTCCAGCGCCTCCGCCACCGACTCGAGGGTCGCATCCACCATGAGGTGGATGGAGCTCACGGCATGATCCGCGGAGCCCACGATGAGACCAGGTGCGTCCCACTCTTCCGCTCCAGAGACGGGCCAGAGAGCGTCGATAGCTCCCAGCACTTCCGATAGAGGTTTAGTGGGCGTCGACATCCGCGCGCTTTCTGGCACTGAACCATTCGGCCATGGCGCCTATGCCGGAGATGATCCCGGCCACCACGAAGGACACGAGAACGCCCGGTGCGGCAGGGGAAAGATCTATTAGCCCCGCCATGTCCAGAAGCGGGAAGAGATAGCCCTGCCAGGCCAACCAGCTGACACCCGAGTCCACAAGACCCAACCCCACGGCAACTGCCACGACAAACGCCACGAGCGGGACAACTCGTACCGTAGGAGCCTGGTGAGGCTTCTTGGGTCCCATCACCGCCCACTCCTTCGCCAGGATTGCACCGAGTGCCGCAACGATGACACCAATGGTGAGGACTAGATCCGCGGCGACATCCAGAAGGTCCAGAGCGAACACCAATGCCAGCGATCCCAGAGCAAGGACGAATCCGAGAACGACAGCCGCGTGAACACGAGTAGGGCCGGGAAGTGGGAGCGTCGGTGCCACGAGGCTCGCAGATCGTGTGAGCAAGGAAGCAAGACCCACCAGGGGAACCACGACAGCAATAATCGCGAGTGAGGGATAGAAGTGCGGAGCCCCATCGGTGAACACTCCCACCGGATTTGCCAAAAGCCCGAGGGAGACCACCGGTGAACTTTGGGCCATCCATGAGGCCACACCCGCAAGCGCGAGCATCGGCAACGTCAGGATGATCGCAGAGAGAACCCCACCGCCTCGACTCTGTGACGAACCGGTCAGGGTTGCCACATCGGCTGCACTGAAGACAAACAGGAGCGTGGCAAGCGAGAGCAGCACAGATCCAGCGGAAACCACGGTCATCCAGTCCGCACTCCAGCTCCAGTCCAGTGAGGCATCCAGCGAGGGAAGCGCCAGAGCGACCGCGAGAGCAAGGGTAATGAGAGCGGCACCAGATCCGGCAAAGAGGGCGCCCCTCAAGACCCGAGGACCGACCAGCGTGAGGGCTGCCGTGACAGCGATCAGCACTGCCCACGCTCCCGCCTGACCAATCCATCTCTCATATGGCCACAAACCGGCACCACGGATGATGTCGACTAGCAGGTCTGACGCCCACCACAGAAGGACAGTGACGGCGGCGCTCTGCAGCAGGGCGATGATGAGTGCGGGGGCTACGGCACCTCTGCGCCCAAAACTTCCAGCCAACACCTCCTGAGCAGTGAGTCCCCGGCGGAAACCTTGATGGGACAGAACACCAACCATGATCCCGGTGACCAGCGCGAGCGCGCCGAGAACAACGAAGGATTCCAGAATCCCCAGGCTTCGGAATGACAGGTATCCACCGGTCATTACCGCGGCAACCGGGAGCCCCAGTCCCCACCATGACGCTGCGGCGAGGGGAAGCGACTGCGCCGACCCTGGTGACTGGGGGGTCTCGGGTGAGGAGGCCTTGGCCTCTGGACTCTCCGACTGGTCAAGAGGCCAGTGATCGGTTTCCGAGGGCTCATCTGGTTCCTCGGAGTCAGTGTCCGAAGACCCCTCGTCCTGTTCTGAGAGATCTGCGCTCTCAGAACTGTCAGCCTCGGGTTCAGCCGGAGACCCAGCAACGTCATCATCGGTGTCGGTATCGGTAACGACACTCTCGGAGGAATCCTCCACAGCGGACGAGTCGTTCTCATCCGTTAGCTGCTCGGGCAGCTCTTCTTCCTCGAGAATGCTGGGGTCACCACCATCAAAGATGATGCGCTGGCGCGCAATGTAAGGCTCGGCTTCCGCGCCTCTCAGGTTGCGGACAATCTGCGCCCACGAGGTGAAGGCTTCTTCCTCGTCCTCCTTGAGGAAGACCTGTCTCTCAAGTTCGGCCATCATGTCCGTCGTTCCCCCTGCTGAGCCATCCCTAAATTGCTCGAGGATGGCGGCTTCAGGCAGGGAAGTGCGCACCGGAGGCTCGGGGATGGTGAGCGGGGTGGTGGACTCGGGCCCAGGGGCGTCCTCGATGACGGGGAAAGATCCGGTGAAGACCGCTTCCTCGGAGGGTGGCTCATACGTTCTGCGGCGAGGGCCTTCGGGGGTTCTCTCGTCCACAGGCTCGTCGGTCATAGCCTCAAGGATAGGACCTTAGGTGCGCAGTTGGGGACCCTTGGAGGCCGAAAACACGACCAGAGAAACTAACACCAACACAATTCCTGTAACGGCGAGTGGTCCTAACACTTCGCCCACAATCAGGATCGCCAGCGCGGTCGCGACCACGGGTTCCAGAAGCGCAATGGTCGCCACCGTGCTCGCCCGAAGTGAGGCAAGGGCCGCGGTGAATGCCAGGTAGGCGATGACCATGGGACCCAGGATGAGATAGGCCACCAGCCCCACTCGCTCAGCGGTCGCAACAAGGGGAGCTCCGGTCACCAGCAGGACCACCAGGAGAACGGGTGCCCCTGCTCCAAACACTCCCCCAGCCACAGCGCGGGGCGAGTGGCCCCCATCCGCCAGTTTCCCAAAGACATAGGTGTAGGCGCCGTAGGCAAGCCCCGCCACGGTCGCGAGAATCACACCAAGAGCAACATTGCTCGGGCGACCTCCCCCTAGCTCAACTTTGGCGCCAGTCATCAGAAGGATTCCACTCAGCGCAGCGGCCGAGGCAATCCACCAGGACATGCTCGGGCGTCGTCGATCAATGACCCCCTCGAGAATCGCCGCGGTGAGGGGGCCAAGCCCGAGCGCGATGACATTGCCGAGCGCAATTCCGGCTGTGGCCATTCCTGAATAAAACGCCAGAGGGTAGGCCACCGTCCCTATCGCTCCCGCAAGGACAAGTCGCCGTGCACTCCGATCACGCCAGAGACCGAGCGTGGCAGTGCCACCCCACAGCGCGAGGACGACCCCTCCCACCCCCATGGTGACGGCCCCAATGGCCAAGGGAGAGACATCAGGGCCGAGGAAGAACGCCGCTGTTCCAGTCGTCCCCCACAGGCTTGCGGCGAGCACAACCCACAGGACCGAGCGCTGCATGACCGGCCTTTCGCCCTGGAATACACTGAAGACGCCCACCCATGAACTCTGGACTCAAAGTCCTAGCGCGTGATCTAGACCAAGAATCCAAGACCCAGCTTTCTTACT
>JANQZT010000034.1:1524-5201 GCA_030728325.1 Pontimonas sp. | reverse complement strand
TGTAACGAGTATGCACAGCGGATGGTCGAGGCGAATCCGCACATGACCTACGTGGTGATCGAGGGTGCCGGACACAGCGTCCATCGGGATAAGCCTCAGGACACCATCGAGGCCATCCTGAGCTATGTGAACTAAGCCCGGCCCTTCACCACACGAATAGGCGTGGTGGGCGGGCTAGGGTTATCAACCAGTCGCGCCAGCTCCTCAGCAAATTTCTCGCGAATCACGTGATCCGCACCGTCCACTTTGGTGGAGGCAACACCGCGCATTCTCTCCAGGATGCGAAGCCCCGCTGGTGCCATAAACGGGTCTCTGGTACCCCATATGGCGTCGACCGGGATTTTCACCTGTGCCAAATCGGTCATCGCGGTTTGCTGTTCGATGCAGTTCTCCAGCGACAAGCTGATCGCTCGCCAGTTCTTCTCCGTCACCTCGAGACCGCCCTTCATCGGCACCAGCAGCGATGCGGCTCTGGCGGCAGCTTCGGTGAAAGTTCGATTGGTCCGCATGTAGTTCTGGAGCTTCCGGTAAGCCTCCATCTGGAAGCGCTCCAACGGGTCCAACACAGTATTGCCCGGCAGATAAATCGGCGGCGAGACAAGAATCAGATGAGAGAGCAGGGAGGGATTCTGGGCAGCAAAGCGCGCGGCGATCAGCGAGCCCAGGGAGTGCCCCACCAGGGTGGCCCGGCCACTGATTTTCAGGGCACGAATGGTTCTCGACACAGCGTCCACGTGCTCTTCCAACGTGTAGGTCGCAGTGGTGGGAGCTGGTGACTTACCAAAACCCAAAAGGTCGATAGAGATCACCCGATAGTTACCGCGAAGGAGCGGGACAACCATGTCATAGGTCACCGAGGAGGACGCGATGCCATGGAGCAGAATGACCGGATGACCGTCGCCCTCATCGAGTGCAACGTGGAGCCGTGGGGCCCCAGTACCAAAAAGGAACTCACGAATTCCCATACCCCTAGTATCGCTGTTCTCCAGTGCCTCACATCACATAGCAATTCGTTATCGACCGTAACCACGCCGTGACCTGCCTCGGCTCTAGGGTGATGCCATGACACTTGTGACCAAGCTCTCGGCTCTGACCCTCGCCTCGATCCTCACCCTGACGGGGTGTGCAGCAAGCATCGAGTCCTACGAGGAATCCAGCGTCAGCATGGGCTCCCCCGAGATCGCCTACACCGAGGACATGGCTGTTGAGATGGACATGCAGGTTCGTGCAGACGACAGCTCTGGGTCCTTTGAGCCGGACATCATCCGCACTGGATACCTCTCGCTCTCCGTCGATTCTCCCGCCGACACCGCCGATGAAATCACTGAGGTGGTTGAAGCGGCGGGTGGACGTATCGCGTCTCGCTCGGATTACACCCCGGTGGACTACGGGCAGCCAAGCTCCTATCTCGAGGCGCGGATTCCCTATGAGGTCCTCGATGCCACGGTAGCGAGCCTGCAAGAGCTCGGTGATGTTCAAGAGGTGTCCCTCAACACCATCGACGTGTCCCTGCAAAAGGTTGACCTTGACGCAAGGATTCAGGTCCTCGAAGCGGCCATCACTCGACTCAACGAGCTCCTCGCCGAAGCGGCAAGCACCTCCGACCTGATTGCAGTGGAGTCGGCACTGTCGGAGCGGCAAGCTGAACTGGACTCGTTGCAGTCACAGCGTGACTACCTGAGCGACCAGACCTTGTTTGCCACGCTTAGCATTTCGCTGATTACCCCCGAGAACGCGACTCCGACCGACCCTGATGGGTTCTTGGATGGCATCGTGCGAGGCTGGGAGAGCATCCTCGGCTTCTTCGCCGGAACCATCGTCTGGGCAGGGATCCTGGTGCCATGGCTGGGCCTCGTTGCGGTCGTTGTGTTGGTCACCCTCGTCGTGCGCCGCATCAGGCGAGGTAGGCTGAAAGGTGAGAATACAGAAGGCTGAGTGATGATAGCGATTGCGTTTCGGGGTTTGACGAAGACCTACGGAAAAGTGCCCGCAGTCGATAACTTCACCGCCGAGGTTCAGGCTGGCCGCGTCACCGGATTCTTAGGCCCCAACGGTGCCGGAAAATCCACCGCCCTGCGCTGCCTCGTAGGTCTCTCACGACCCACCAAAGGTCGAACCAGAATTCTGGGGAAACGCTACCCCCAACTGAAAAACCCCCTGCACCACGTCGGCGCAGTCCTGGACTCCCGTGGTTTTCACCCCGGACTCACCGGTTATCAAAATCTTCGAGTGCTGGCCTCGGTCGGTGGCCTTCCTGGCTCCCGAGTGGATGAGGTGCTGGCTCAGGTCGAGTTAGCCGAGGCGCGAAATAAGAGGGTCAAGGGCTACTCCTTGGGGATGAAGCAGCGGCTGTCATTGGCGGCAGCGCTCCTGGGTGACCCCGACGTCCTCATCCTGGACGAGCCCGCGAATGGTCTCGATCCCGCCGGTATTGCCTGGTTGCGCGGTTTCATTGCCACGCAGGCACAAGCAGGCAAAACCGTCCTCGTGTCTTCCCACCAACTGGCGGAACTGGAAAACGTTGTTGATGATGTGATCATCATCAACAAAGGCAAGTTGGTGGCCTCCGGTTCACTCCACGACGTGACCGGCGATCAAACCCTCGAACAGGCTTTCCTTCGTCTCACCGGGGGTGCCCAGTCATGAGACTTCTCGCCGCTGAGTTCCGGAAACTGACGTACCAGCGGGCCATGTGGGGTTTACTCACTGCCGCAGTCCTGTTTTCCGCCTTGGGGACAGCCGCCACCGCGGTCATCTTTGATCAGAGCTCGGACGGTTTGGGCTTTGGAACACTCGAAGACCAAATGGTCGTTGACTCTGTGTATGCAAACGCCATCTCGGGGTACATCTTCGCCGTGCTGGTGGGTGTGCTCATTGTGGCTGGCGAATTTCGACACGGAACTGCTGTGGCGACGTATGTCGCGGCCCCTCGTCGAGGACAGGTATTCCTCGCCAAACTCATCGCATCGCTCGTAGCGGGTGTGGTCTTGATGATTGTGTCCACCGCGGGCGGAATTGCCGCGGGCATGATTGCGCTCGAGTTTTATCCCGAGGCGGCTGATCCCAGCGTTGACATCTTTGTGAACACGTCCCTGGCTGCCATCGTTTCTGGTGCTGTCCTGGGGGTGCTTGGTGCCTCCATTGCGGCCCTCATTCGCTCCCAAATAATTTCCCTCATCGGGGTGTTGATCTGGTTGTTCGCCATCGAACCGATCCTGTTGCTGCTCTTCCCTGACCAGGGAAAGTTCTTCCTCCAAGGTCTCATCACCGCCATCATGGCGCTCGATGTCGAATCAGAACAGTTCAATCTCAACACCGCTGACTTTGCTGATCCCCTCACCGCGACACTTCTGCTCTTGGGCTATGCGGCGGTCTTCGCGATTCTCTCCATGATTGTGAGTATCCGGCGCGACGTGGAATAACCTTGTTATATGAATTCCTCAACTGACGACGAACTCCGTTCCCTTGCGGAAAGAAACCTGAAGAAGCAAGCTGACTTCAAGAGCTTCCTCGTTGTGTGGTTGTTCGTCAGCGCAGTGGTGACCGTGATTTGGTTCTTCGCCACACCGGGCATCCTGTTCTGGCCGGGATTCGTTATCGGCGGCATGGGTATCGGAGCCCTCGTGTCCTGGTGGGATGCCTACGGCCCGAACACCGGAATCACAGAGGCAGACATC
>JANQZT010000034.1:0-1424 GCA_030728325.1 Pontimonas sp. | reverse complement strand
CGCACCCAATCGTCGGAGAGCGTGGCGGGGTCCTGACTCACCGAGGGAACTCGAATGTGACCGGTCATCACGAGTTCTGCTCCTGCAGCGATTCCCGCCTCGAAGGGCAGAGCGTGAGTGGTTCTCCATTGCTCCCAGGAGATGTCGGAGCTTGGCACTACCCGGTGGGAGTCGGCAAACACAAGACCGTGTCCGGGGAAGTGCTTGAGCGTTTGGGCAACCTCGGGGACCTCAGCACTCGCCGCCACGGCCACGTGTTCAGAGGCCACCGCAGGGTCTGTCGAGAACGAGCGGGAGTGGATGTACGCACCAGAGCCCAGGCTCACATCGGCGACCACCCCGAAGTTCACGTTGGCTCCCGCACGATCGACGAGTTGCTGGCGAGCGAGGAACGCTTCTGCGGTGGCAGAGGTATCACCGGCTCCGAGCACTCTGGCTCCCGGGAACTGATCTCCTGGAATCCGGGCGACCGGGTTCCCCTCCTGATCCACCGCGGTAATGAGTGGAAAGTCAGATCCCTCGTGCAGGGCGCTGATGAAATCTCTGATCGTGTAGACATCGCCTTGGAGATTTCCGGCTAAGAGGAGGAACCCTGCCGCCGGAACGTCCTCGAGAAACTCTTGATGAACTGCAGCATCCATACCGGAAACGGTGACCACCATGAGCCCTGCAAGCTGGGTGCGAAGATCCATGCCCGCAATAGCTGCGTCAATACGCTCCTGAAGCGGATCTGCGGGCTCTGGCTCAGGTTCAGGAACGACCATGTCAGGTGACGACTCTGGCTCGAGATCTAACACGACAATCTCGGGTTGCACCGGGGCAACAGGGGTGGGAAGCGTGCAGGCCGTGAGGGCGAGGGTGAACCCCAGTATCACCGCGGAGAATCGTCGCAGCCGTGCCGAATTTAGCCTCACCACAGAAGGCTACCGGCGCCCTCTGTGGGGGCGCTCCATCGTGCTTCAAAGTGGCAAGAAATCTGCCATGATGGTGCCACGACTTTGTCAGAACAAACATCCAGAGGAGACCTCATGGCAGCGCCGCTTCGAGTGGGACTAATTGGCACCGGCCGTATCGGCCAGGTTCACGCCATGAGCGTGGTGAGCCATCCGGGAACAACGCTGCACCGCGTTGCGGATGTGTTCGCCGAGGGTGCGAAAAAGACCGCAGAGAGCTTCGGGGGGACCGCCACCGACAACCCTGACGATCTCTTCTCCGCCGGTGATGTCGACATGCTCATCATCGCCTCGCCCACCTCCACACACATCGACCTCATCGAGAAAGCAATTGACGCAGGAATTCCAGCACTGTGTGAAAAGCCCATCGACCTCGACATTCAGCGCGTGGACACGCTGCGCGACAAGGCAAACTCCACCAGTGTCCCGATTGGCCTCGGCTTTAACCGTCGCTTCGACCCGCACTTCGCG
>JANQZT010000033.1 GCA_030728325.1 Pontimonas sp. | reverse complement strand
ACGTTGAGTCCACCCTTGCGCCAGCGCTCGTTGCGCTCTTCGGGCGTGGCACCGAGGCTTTCAAAGTTCTCCACGTTCTTGATCACGTAGTCACAGAAGAACCGGGCATAGACATCACCGGCGAGACATCCTGCACGGGGAGGCGAGATGTTCACGAAGGAGCTATTCACCGGAGTGTTAATGGCTCTCTCGTACTGGGCCTCCGTGATGTAATCCTCGGCATACATCGCGGCGAGGATAACGTCGCGCCGTGCCTGGTTCGCCTCGTAGTTAGCGGGGTTCTCGAGGTTTCGGGTCGAGGGGTATTGGACGATGGCCAGAAGGCTTGCAGCTTCGGCGGGCGTGAGGTTTGTCGCGGATTTCCCGAAATACTTTTGTGCTGCAGCCTGAACGCCGTAGGTGTTTCCGCCGAAACCGGTGATGTTGAGGTAGGACTCAACAATGTCGTCCTTCGAGTAGCGCTTTTCGATTCCAATCGCGAGTTTCATCTCATTGAGCTTGCGCTGGAATGAGGTCTCGATGGCTTCCTGGTAGGCCGCTTCGCGCTCCTCCTCAGTGGGCAAATATTGGGATCTCTGGATATAGGTGTTCTTGACCAACTGCATGGTCAGTGTGGAGGCGCCACTCTCGATTCCACCGGAGAACACATTACCCAGGGCTGCGCGGACGACAGAGTTCACGTCGACGCCAGTGTGGTCATAGAACCTGCGGTCTTCACCGGCCACGGCCGCGGCCACGAGATACGGCGACATGTCCTCGAGGGCAATCTCCTCCCGGTCTTGCCAGTACACCTCAGCGATTTGGGTGTAGCCATCGGCGGGGTCGGCACTGTTTTGCGCCCACAAGGTGTTCTTTTGTGCTTGTTCGCCCAGCTCAATAAACTCAGGCAAGGCATTGAAGACACCAACGGCGCTGTTTGTGCCCACACTGGCAACCGCCAGTGCAGGAGAGATCATCGCGGTCACCATGACACCCGCGAGTGCACCAAATCCAGCGATACCAGCGAGCGCTTGTATCAAGCCCCTAGGCCGATCCTTGTTCTCGGACATATGTCTCAGAGTACAAGGTGGAACCCTATGATTTTCGTGAAATGAGGTCACACATGACGAAGTGGGAGTACATCACCACACCGCTCATCATCCACAACACCACCGCCATCCTCAACAACTGGGGAGAGCAAGGGTGGGAGTTGGTTCAGATTGTGACAGGGCCCGAGGGCGGCCTCGTTGCGTACTTCAAACGCCCCGTCCAGGAGAACAACTAATGGGTCACATTGACGCCAGACTCGCAGAATTAGGAATCACCCTTCCCGCCGTCGCCACCCCGGTGGCGGCCTATGTGCCGGCGACCATCAGCGGGAACATTCTCTTCACTGCGGGCCAGCTCCCGTTCGTCGACGGTGCACTCCTGGCGACGGGGAAAGTGGGCGCCGAGGTTTCCGCCTCCAAGGCCGCGGAACTCGCTCGGGTGTGCGCGCTGAACGCTTTGGCCGCTGCACACAGCGTGCTGGGCTCTCTCGATAAGGTCACTCGGGTGGTCAAGGTCAATGGTTTTGTCGCCTCAGCACCGGACTTCATTGGTCAGCCTCAGGTTCTGAATGGCGCCTCCGAGGTGCTGGGGGAGATTTTTGGCGACAAGGGTCTCCACGCCAGGGCCGCTGTGGGAGTTGCGGTATTACCGATGGACTCCCCGGTCGAAGTGGACCTCATTCTGGAGATCGCTCCCTAGCTACTTCAGCCCGTCACTGATGACGCGAATCACGGAGGTGTCGGTGAGGGTGGTGGTGTCACCGACCTCACGACCTTCCGCGATGTCACGCAGCAAGCGCCGCATGATTTTGCCCGAGCGAGTCTTGGGGAGTTCTGCGACCACAAAGACCGTTCGTGGTTTCGCGATCGCTCCGATTTGCTGCGCCACCCAGTCCCGCAGTTGTGCGGTGACCTCCTCATCACTGAGGGTGCCAACAAAGCGTGACTTCAAGATCACAAAGGCGACCACGGCCTGACCGGTGGTGTCATCGCTCGCGCCGACCACAGCTGCTTCGGCGGTCATCGGGTGTGCGACAAGGGCGGACTCGATTTCCATGGTGGACAGTCGGTGCCCGGAAATGTTCATGACGTCATCGACTCGACCGAGTAGCCAGACGTCGTTGTCCTTATCGAGGTGTGCTCCATCGCCCGCGAAGTAGCGATCGCCGAACATCGACCAGTAGGTTTCCTTGAACCTCTCGTCGTCTCCCCAAATCCCTCGCAACATCGAGGGCCACGGTTCCGTGATGACAAGCAGGCCGCCCCCTTCAGGGCCGACCTGCTGCCCGTCCTCGGTCAGAACGTCGATCGAGACACCGGGCAGAGGAACCTGCGCACTGCCGGGTTTTGTGGTGGTGACCCCGGGAAGAGCGGAAATCATGATGGCGCCGGTTTCGGTTTGCCACCAGGTGTCCACGATCGGGGTGGTGTTGCCACCGATGACCTCCCGGTACCATATCCATGCCTCCGGGTTGATGGGTTCCCCCACGGTACCGAGCACTCGCAGGCTGGAGAGATCGAACTTCTGCGGGATCTCACGTCCCAACTTCATAAAGGTGCGAATCGCTGTCGGGGCCGTATAGAAGATGGTCACCTTGTACTTCTCGATAATCTCCCACCAGCGTCCAGGGTGTGGGGTGTCTGGTGTTCCCTCATAGATGACCTGAGTTGCGCCATTGGCCAGGGGGCCATAGACGACATAGCTGTGCCCGGTAATCCAGCCAATGTCTGCTGTGCACCAGTAAACGTCCGTCTCTGGGTGGAGATCAAAGACGTTCTTATGCGTGAAGGCTGCCTGAGTGAGGTATCCCCCAGAGGTGTGCAGGATTCCCTTGGGCTTCCCGGTGGTTCCTGACGTGTAGAGGATGAACAGTGGGTTCTCTGCCTCGAAGGGCTTCGCCTCGTGGTCGGCGACCATCGGAGCCATTTCCTCATGCCACCACAGGTCACGACCTTGAACCCAGTCCACGTCGTTACCGCCGCGCTGGACGACGAGAACTTTCTCGACACTGGTAGCACCGTCCTCAAGAGCTTGATCGACCGCAGTCTTCAGAGCAAAAACGGACCCTTTTCGGTGGCCACCATCGGCGGTGATGACCATGGACGCCTGTGCATCATCAATTCGTGCGCGAAGACTCTCCGCGCTGAACCCACCAAAGACCACCGAGTGAATAGCACCCAGTCGGGCAACCGCCAGCATCGCGATGATGGCTTCGGGGATGAGGGGCATATAGATAATGACCCGGTCACCTTGGCCGAGCCCCAAACTGGTGAGCAGATTGGCGGCTTTCTTGACTTCCGCGGTCAGTTCCGCGTAGGTCAGAGAGCGGGTGTCACCAGGTTCGCCCTCGAAATGCAGGGCAACGCGGTCACCACGCCCCTCGAGGACATGGCGATCAAGACAGTTGTAGGACACATTGAGGTGACCGTCAGCAAACCACTTCGCGAACGGCGGATTCGACCAGTCAAGAACCTCGGTGAAGGGTTTATGCCAGTGCAGGAGTTCCCTCGATTGGGTGGCCCAGAAACCTAGCCGGTCAGCACCCGCCTGCTCATACAGGTCAGCTCCCGCGATGGCGTTTTTCTGGAACTCTGGGCTAGGGGGAAAACGACGCTCTTCGCGGAGAAGGCTGTCAATTTTTTGAGATTCGGACATCATTATCCTTTGTGCTTCCGGGTCGCGCTGCCTGGAGGCGCGAGGCGAACACCGACTCGCCCAGTGTAGAACAGGCCAGCCTTTCGGTGTGACGAGGGTTTTCCACAGGGTGCACCCTCCGCACCCCATGCGCTCTGGTGACCTGTCACCCTGGGGCGATGACAGGTGTCCCCTGGCTGGTTCCGACCCCGCGCCCAGGAGGCATCACGGGTGAGACTAGGCGCGCGTTGGGACCTCTGGCGACTCTCGTGGAGGACCCTCGCGTGAATGATGTGTTCGTCCTCGGGGGAGGTCAGGTGTATGTCGACACCGGCAGTGGAACATACCTCGCGGAGGGCCTCCACCTCAGCGCCACTCACGCTCTCGATATTGCAAGGGGCCTCATCGAGTCCGGAGGGCGGCACGTTGATGAGGCACAGCCCCTGGTTGATGTGTCACTGGAGGGTGGGCTGCGCGTTCATGTCACGCTCCCGCCAGTTGCCACCAAGGGTCCAGAGATTTCCCTCAGGGTGTCCAGACACCGTGCACCCGAGCTGACCAGGCTGGACCTCGCCGACCCTGATCGGATAATTCCGCTGGTGGTGGCGGCAGTGGAACGACGACAGACGCTGCTGATATCCGGCGCCACCGGAAGTGGAAAGACAACACTGCTCGGAGCGGCCATGGCGTATGCCACTCCAGTCGAGCGACTCGTAGTACTCGAGGAGGTACAAGAGATCACTCTGAATCACCCCCACGTGGTGTCTCTGGAGTGCCGGCAAGCAAATCTTGAGGGCGCCGGGGAAATCACCCTCACCCGGTTGGTCCGGGAGTCACTGCGCATGAGGCCCTCACGGCTGATTATCGGCGAGATTCGCGGTGCTGAAATCGCGGACGTGCTGCAGGCTTTTCACACCGGGCACCCTGGTGGCGGAGCCACCCTCCACGCCTCCTCTCTCCACGATGTTCCCGCCCGGTTGGAGGGTCTGGGGGCGCTTGCCGGCATGAGTCCCAGGGTTCTTGCGTCCCAGGTCATGGGCGCTATCCACCTCGTCATCCATATAGAGCGTCGTGAGCGAGGAGTGCGGAGCCTGCGAATCGGGACCCCCGTCCTCACCTCGGGAGGTGAGCTCAGTATTGAGGAGATGGTGGAGAGCTAAAGGTCAAAAACCCGAAGAGCCGCAGTGGGCTCTCTTAGAGCTCGCTGTGCTGCTGGGCGCTGGCCTCACTCCGGATCGCGCCTGGGAGGAAATATCAACACGGAGGGGACTCGAGAGTATTCCCGGTCAGGTCTGGCAGCGACGACGCCAAGGCCAGCTTCTTGCGGACGCGATCAGAGCATCCACCCGTGACCAATCACCGGCTTGGCGAACCCTCGGTGCAGCGTGGGAGATTGCGAGGGTATCGGGCGCTCCTCTGGGGCCGGCACTGACTTCCTTGGCAGAGGGAATGCAGGATCAGGGCCGAACATCACGTCAGGTGGATGCAGAGTTGGCGGCTCCGAAGGCAACCCTGCGTTTGGTGGGTTTGTTGCCAGTGCTCGCTCTTGTGGGTGGCACCCTGGGCGGAGTAGACA
>JANQZT010000032.1 GCA_030728325.1 Pontimonas sp. | reverse complement strand
TGGGGTCGCTACTGGGGCTGGGATGTCAAAGAGGTGTGGACCTTCATCATCTGGGTTCTCTTTGCTGGATATATTCACGCTCGCGCCACCCGCGGGTGGCGTGGCTCACGCGCAGCGTGGCTCGCGATCATTGGGTTTGGTGCCGTCATCTTCAACTACACCGTGGTGAATATTGCCTTCACCGGGCTGCACTCCTACTCAGGCCTCTAAAGCCGGCCTCTACAGCAGGGCTAGGCAGCGCTCGAGGCGCTGGTGCCACCAGGTGGTGCGCTCATCATCTGCCCTCAGCGCTGAGAGCTTCTCTGGGTCGAGCGTCAGTGGCGTCACGGTGAGGATGCCACCGCTAGCACCCATAGGGTCACTGACGACATCGTGGGCCAGGAAGCTCTGAGTCCCAAGCCCCGCATCAAGAACCGAGCCCCGCTCTTCCAGCCAGCCGACCATCTGAGCACCCCGGTACAGACCAACGCTGGTCTCCAGTGCACTGGAGACCACGACCTCCAGGCCTGCCTGGAGGGCTTTCTGTGCCACCTGCTTGGTTGCTTCTAAGCCTCCGAGTGGCTGGACTTTGAGGACCACGACATCGCACGCTTCTGCTGCGATGACGGTATCGATGTCAGCAAAGCGTCGGATGCTCTCATCCGCTGCCACCTGAATGCCAAGCCTTGAGATGCGCCGGCGAAGCTCTGCCATGTCGGAGAGATCGCTCACGGGCTGCTCGACATAGTCAAGGTCAAGCAGTTCCATGTCCCGAATGGCGTGCTCTGCTTCATCCAGAGTCCAGGAGCCATTGGCATCTAGTCGAATACGACCGGTGGGGCCTAAGGCATCACGAACCGCTCTGACCCGGTCAACATCGTCGGCCAGTGTGGTGCCGGGGCCACCCACCTTCACCTTGACGGTGGTCGGCATTCCTATCGAGGCAAGGAGGCCTGCAACCTGCTCGGCAGCAACAGCAGGGATGGTGCCATTGACCCGAACGCTGGAGGGCGCTGGGGAGGATGGCTCAAAGGCCTGCTCGAGGGCTGCTCTCAACCAGGTTGCTGCCTCTGCGTCGTCATACTCGAGAAACGGACTCCACTCCGCGGGTCCTTGGGGCCCCTCAATAAGGAGAACTTCCCGGTGGGTGAGTCCTCGAAACGAGGTGGTGAGTGGAATCGAGACCACATGAGCGAGCGGGAGGATGTCATTACTCTGCACGTGGCTCATGCTCCACAGTTTTCCACGCTTTGTCCGTCGTAGGCTTAGAACATGTCTGGCACTCTCTCTCCCCTCTTTGATGAGGCTCTGTGGCGCGTGGTTCCAGGCTTTGAGGACTTAAGCGACGTCACCTACCACCAGGACGAGGCTCACTCCATGGCCCGGGTTGCCTTCAACCGCCCCGAGGTCAGAAACGCTTTTCGCCCCCACACCGTGGATGAGCTCTACCGGGTGCTGGATCACGCGAGGCTCGTGCCCACTCTGGGAGCTGTGATCCTCACCGGTAATGGCCCGAGCCCCACTGATGGTGGGTGGGCTTTTTGCTCTGGCGGTGACCAGCGCATCCGTGGCAAGGATGGCTACCAGTACTCCGACACCGAGGACGCCAGCGGTGTCGACCAGGCCAGGGCCGGTCGACTCCACATTCTCGAGGTGCAGCGCCTGATTCGTTTTATGCCCAAAGTTGTCATTGCCGCTATCCCTGGGTGGGCCGCCGGAGGCGGACACTCCCTGCATGTGGTGTGTGATTTGAGTATTGCCAGTGCTGAGCATGCACGGTTCAAGCAGACCGATGTCGATGTCGGATCCTTTGATGGTGGCTACGGCAGCGCCTACTTTGCCAAGCAGGTCGGCCAGAAGTTTGCTCGCGAAGTCTTTTTCCTCGGTCAGGAGTACGACGCCCAGCGCGCACTCGAGATGGGTGCGGTGAACGCGGTGGTCCCCCACGAGGAACTGGAGCGGGCTGCTGTGTCGTGGGCGAGGACCATCCTCACCAAGAGCCCCACAGCTATTCGGATGGTCAAGTTTGCTCTGAACGCCACCGACGATGGTTTAGTCGGCCAGCAGGTGTTCGCTGGGGAGGCAACAAGGCTCGCCTATGGAACAGATGAGGCAGTAGAGGGCAGGGATGCGTTCCTGGAGAAGCGCCAGCCCGATTGGTCACCTTTTCCCTGGCAGATTTAGAGATCACACGCATGCGTGAGCTTCTTGTTGTTGATGTGAGTGACCCTCGCTCTTTAGTGGAACCACTGCGGCAAGCACTCTTCGAGGGTGGCCCTGCGGTCTTGCCACGACCCGGTGGCGCAAAGATCACCGCCACCGCACCACTGGAGGTCGAGGACGAGATTGCTCTCGTCATCGAGACCAGTGGAACCACGGGTGCACCCAAAAGGGTCGCACTGAGTGCTGAGGCCGTGCTGGCTAGTGCACGGTCTGCGGTCGAGGAGTTGGGTCAACCTGGAACTTGGCTACTTCTTCTCCCTGCCCACTACATCGCGGGGGTTCAAGTGATTGCTCGCTCTCTTGTAAGTGGGACCACCCCAGTGGTCTTACACCCGGAACCTTTTTCGACCGTGGCGATGGCGTCGAAAGCCCCGGAGCTTCTCGGAGCTGGAACCCCCCTCTACACCTCGGTCGTTCCTGCCCAACTGCAGCGCATCCTCGATGATGCACCCGCGATGACGAAGCTGCACGAGCTGATGCAGAGCTTTGAGCGGATATTGGTGGGAGGCCAGGCCATCCCCGAGAGCCTTCTGGAGCGCTCCGCCGCGGCTGGATATCGGGTGACGAGGACTTATGGGTCCTCGGAGACGGCGGGCGGTTGCGTGTGGGATGGACGAGCTGTCGGAGACACTCAGATTGCCGAGTTTGAGGGGCGGATTGCGATCGCTGGCCCCACCCTCGCCCACTCCTATCTCGAAGACCCCGAGCGAACAGCCCGCAGTTTTGTGGAGCGCGAGGGAACCCGCTGGTATTTGAGCGATGACGCGGGTGTGGTCGATGAGGACGGAGTGCTCACCATCCAGGGGCGACTCGATGACGTCATCGTTTCCGGTGGAGTCAAAGTAGCCCTGGGTCGCATTGAGCGGTGGGTGCAGAGTGATTTCCACGCCCCCGATGCGATCGTGGTCGCCTGCGAGCACGAGACCTGGGGTCATGTTCCCGTGGTCGTCACCACGAGGGATCTTGACCTGACTGCACTGCGTCTGGGTGTTGGAGCAGCTCTTGGCCCGGAGGCAAGACCTGATCGTGTGGTGCGGGTGTCAGAGATTCCCCTGTTGCCCTCGGGGAAGCCAGACCGCTTGGCCCTCACCGCGAGAGTGAAGGCGGGGCGCCCATGACATCACCGGCGCTGTGGATTCAGGGGGCAAGGCTTCGCACCCTGCCCTTAGCCCTTGCTCCGGTCTTGCTGGGGACTGGGTCCGCTGTGCTGGCAGGAGCGTTTGATGCACTGATGTTCGCACTCGCCCTGCTAGTGGCAGTGTCACTGCAGGTCGGGGTGAACTACGCCAATGACTACTCCGATGGTGTGCGAGGAACCGATGACGTTCGAGTGGGCCCTGCCCGCTTGACCGGGTCCGGTGCAGTGGACGCGCACCTGGTCAAGCGAGCAGCGTTCATTTCGTTTGGTGTGGCACTGGGCGCTGGTGCGCTCATCATTGTGCTGAGTGGACTGTGGTGGTTTGCCCTGGTGGGAGCACTCGCCGTGGTCGCCGCCTGGCTCTACACAGGAGGCCCCAAGCCCTATGGCTATGCCGGGCTTGGGGAAGTGGTCGTGTTTGTGTTTTTTGGTCTGGTCGCCACGACCGGAACAGCGGCCATCATGATCGGGGAGATTCCGGTGGAGTCCTGGCTGACCGGGAGCGCTGCCGGGTTCTTTGCCGCCGCTGTGTTGCTGGTGAACAACATCCGAGATATCGAGCAAGACACCCAGGCCGGAAAGACCACCCTCGCGGTTCGAGTGGGCAGAAAGCCAGCAATCGGAATCCTGATTGTCTTCCTTTTCATGCCCTACCTGATCCTCGCGGCCCTGTCCCTGGTGTTCTTCTTTGCCCCGGTGGTATTCATCACCTCGGTGCTGACCGGGGTGATCATCGTCATCGTGGTGGTGGCGAAAAATCCCCGAGAGCTCATTACCGCTCTCGGTTTGATGACCATGAACGCCCTGCTCTATGCGATGGGGCTCGCCTTAGCGATTGCCCTCTGAGTCAATCTCGCCATCTTCGATGGCGGAATCCTCATCGGTGTCCTTCGACTTGCTGACTCGCTCAGCAAAATCAGTGGCCACCTGGGTGCGAAGCGTGGAGAAGAAGATGTAGGACACGGTGAACGAAATGGCCGTGGCAAAAAGTGCTGACGCCCACCAGATGATGCCCAGCACCATCAGAAGGCTGAAAGTTGCCCCAAAGAGTCCTAAGCGTATGAGGCTGTAGCGAATCCAGGGCGACACCCTCCCAGTCTAGGTGCGTACAATCGGGGACATGGTCCGCTGGATAGTTATTGGGTCGGTCGCCGCAGTGGCCTTCACCGTGTATGCACTCGTGGACCTCTTTATGACCCAAAACCCTCGGGTTCGGGCGTTCCCCAAGCCGCTCTGGATTGCCGTCGTGGTGGCGTTGCCCATCATCGGGCCCACCCTCTGGCTCCTGGTCGGTAAAGCCCGCAAAGGACCCTCCAAGCGTCGCACTGTGGGTCGCGCCCCCGATGATGACCCCAGTTTCCTCGGCTCCATCGACACCGAGTCCTCGGATGAGCGCATTCGTCGGCTCGAGGAAGAGCTTCGGAAGCTCGATGAAGAAGACAACTCTCCTGGCGGGGACACCGAGGGCGACCAGGACACCCCACCGAAATCCTCATGAGTCACCCTCCGGCCACCCTGTGGTCGAGAGCTTTCCTCGGTGAGCTCTACTCCTGGGGTGTGAGAGATGTTGTTCTCTCTCCGGGGGCTCGGTCTCAAGCCCTGGCGCTTGCCGCCCTGGAGTGGGAGCGCGCCACCGAGGGCGAGCTTAGGGTCCATGTCGTCATCGATGAGCGCAGTGCCGCGTTTCGGGCACTGGGTATTGCCGCGGAGTCTGGGGTCCCAGCGGTGTGTGTATCCACTTCGGGATCAGCGCCTGGACACTATCTCCCCGCCGTCATGGAAGCCCACCATGCGGGAATCCCCCTGATTGTGGTGAGCGCTGATCGCCCCGAAGAACTGCGGGGCGTCGGAGCGAACCAAACTACGACCCAGGACGGGCTGTTCGGGGTCTTCGCCCCAACCATCGCTGCTCCCACACCTGATGAAGCGAGCATGGCGGGTATTGCTGGTGTTGCCAGTGACGTCATGCGCATCGCACTGCGAGAGAAACACCCCGTCCATGTCAATGTGGGGTTCCGCGAACCACTCAGTGGCGCTGTCCCCGACGAGCTGGTCATCCCGAAACCCCAGGTGCTGGAAGAAACAAGCCCCACAAACACGGTGACGCTGGATCCAGAACCGAACACACTCGTGATCGCCGGTCACGGAGCGGGTCCTGGTGCTGAGGCCTTCGCTGTCGAGATCGGTGCTCCTTTGATCGCGGAAGCGGTCAGTGGGGCACGCTTTGGACCTCACCTTGTCTTGGACTACCGGAACATGGTGAGTGAGGATGCTGACCACATCACGAGAGTGATCACGTGGGGCAGACCCACCCTGTCTCGGGAGGTCTGGTCGTTACTCTCTGATGCGTCACGTCAGCACTATGTGGTGAGGGGGAGTGC
>JANQZT010000031.1 GCA_030728325.1 Pontimonas sp. | reverse complement strand
TAGCTAGCGCTTTTTCTTCTTCTGCGCTCGTCGTTGGGCACGATTAGCAGCGGGCGGGGCCGGTCGCGACGCTGGTGGTAGAGCGACTGGCCTCGCTGCGGGAGCGCCACCTTGCGCAGGCGCAGCGGGGGTTGCGACCCCAAAAGCTGACCCGGCGGCGGGCGGTGAGGCCACCACCTGGCCTTGCTGGTTGCGAACTTCGACACTTCCATCCGCAGCGGGGGCGGAGTAGCTCAGGTTTTGCTGCGGGACCACGGATTGCGCGAGTCCCTTGGCGGAAACCTGGGCTGCCATTCCACCCTCGGGAGGCTGAACCTGGACCTCGAGGTTATAGACAAAACCGGTGGTGTCCTCTTTGATTTGACCCATCATGGTGTTGAACAGCGCATAGCCTTCACGCTGGTACTCAATCAAGGGATCTCTTTGCGCCATCGCGCGAAGACCAATACCGTCTTTCAGGTAATCCATCTCATAGAGGTGGTCTCGCCAACGACGGTCGATCACGCTCAAAACCACTCGGCGCTCGAGCTCGCGCATCGCAGCAGCTCCCAGCTGGGTTTCGCGCTTTTCATACGCCACGAGAGCGTCCGAGGACACTTCGCGCACAAGTTCGCTCGAATCCATGCTCATCCCGAGCTCAGCGACGACCTCATCGATGGTCAAACCAATCGGATAGAGGGTTTTGAGCTCTGTCCAGAGAGCATCCCAATCCCATTCGCTGGGGTTCCCCACAGACGTGTGCTCAGAAATAATCGAGGACAGGGTGTCATCAATGAAGGCACGAACCCGGTCCGCAATGTCATCACCTTCGAGAATGTGGCGACGGTCACTATAAATTGCTTGTCTCTGGCGATTCAAAACATCGTCATATTTGAGAACGTTCTTACGAATCTCGGCGTTCCGAGCCTCCACCTGACTCTGTGCCGACTGAATAGCACGGCTGACAACGCGTGACTCGATCGCGATGTCTTCCTCGTCATTACTGGTGCGAGCCATCAGAGCTTCAGCAGCACCTGCGTTGAACATCCTCATGAGGTCATCCTGGAGCGAGAGATAGAAACGGCTCTCACCGGGATCTCCTTGACGCCCGGAGCGTCCTCGAAGCTGGTTGTCGATTCGCCTGGACTCGTGACGTTCCGTTCCCAGAACATAGAGGCCACCAAGTTCCCGAACTGCTTCTGCTTCTTCCTCGACCTGGGCCATCATGGACTGGAAGACAGCGTCCCAGGCAGCTTCATACTCTTCAGGCTTCTCGTTGGCGTCGAAACCCTTCTCGCCCATCGCAGCAACGGCCATGAACTCTGCGTTTCCACCGAGCATGATGTCGGTTCCACGACCCGCCATGTTGGTGGCAACCGTCACAGCACCACGGCGACCCGCTTGAGCGATGATGGTGGCTTCTCTCGCGTGATTCTTGGCGTTCAGAACTTCGTGCTTCACGCCTCGCTTTGCGAGCATGCCCGAGAGCTTCTCGCTCTTCTCCACGCTGGTGGTTCCCACCAGAACGGGCTGCCCTTTTTCGTGACGGCCGACAATATCCTCAACGACCTGTCGATACTTAGCGTCCTCATCGCGATAAATCAGGTCAGGCTGGTCGAGTCGAACCATCGGTCGGTTAGTGGGGATTGGCACCACACCCAGTTTGTAGGTGCTCATGAACTCAGATGCTTCGGTTTCCGCAGTTCCCGTCATACCGGCAAGCTTCTTATAGAGGCGGAAGTAGTTCTGAAGGGTAATCGTGGCGAGTGTTTGGTTCTCTGCCTTAATCTCGACGCCTTCTTTGGCCTCAATGGCCTGGTGAATACCTTCGTTATAGCGGCGACCGGACAGGATACGGCCGGTGTGCTCATCAACGATGAGCACTTCGCCGTTCATCACGACGTAGTCCTTGTCACGCTTGAACAATGACCGCGCCTTGAGGGCATTGTTCAAGAAGGAAATCAGTGGAGTGTTCGCGGACTCGTAGAGGTTGTCAATGCCGAGGTAATCCTCGACCTTGTCGATTCCTGGCTCCAGCACACCCACGGTGCGCTTTTTGATGTCGACTTCGTAGTCCTCACCCTCGGTCAGGCGACCGGCGATGCGCGCGAATTCGCCAAACCACCGGTTTGCTTCCCCCGAAGCAGGTCCCGAAATAATCAGCGGGGTTCTCGCCTCGTCGATGAGGATGGAGTCCACCTCATCGACAATGGCGAAGAAGTGACCCCGCTGCACCAGATCAGTTTTCTGGAGCGCCATGTTGTCGCGAAGGTAATCAAAACCAAACTCGTTGTTCGTGCCATAGGTAATGTCTGCCTGGTACTGGAGGCGACGCTCTTCAGGCGTCTGACCCGAGATGATGCACCCTGTCGTCATTCCGAGCGCACGGAAAATACGGCCCATGAGGTCCGACTGGTAGGTGGCGAGGTAGTCATTCACCGTCACGATGTGAACACCCCGGGCAGGAATGGCGTTCAGGTAGGCAGCCAGAGTGGCAACCAAGGTCTTACCTTCACCAGTCTTCATCTCAGCAATGTTGCCCAGATGCAAAGCGCCACCACCCATGAGCTGCACATCAAAGTGACGAAGGCCCAGGGTGCGCTTGGAAGCTTCCCTTACGGCCGCAAAGGCCTCAGGAAGTAAATCATCAAGTGATTCGCCCGCGGCATAGCGGGAGCGAAGCTCCTCGGTCTCACCCTTCAGTTCATCATCGGTGAGGTGCGAGAAAGCGTCCTCAAGCTGGTTGACAGCCTTGGCTTGGCTCTCGAGTTTGCGGAGGATGCGCCCTTCGCCCATCCGAAGAAAACGCTCTAGGACGTTAGCCACACACAACCTCGCCTTGCAAGAGAACCGGGGAAAACTCGTTGCCCCATGCTACCAACGGGGACTTATCACGATTTACTCGCCTAGGGAGATGACTCCGTAGTTCCACCCTTTGCGTCGATACACGACACTCGGCATCGACGTCTCCTTGTCAATGAAGAGATAGAAGTCGTGTCCCACGACCTCCATGTAATCAACGGCTTCTTCAGCACTCGCCACGTGAGGCTCGAAGACTTTCCGGCGAATCACCACGGGGCTCTCTGATTCCTCAGAAATGTGCTCTTCCGTGTCTTCAGAGATGATGCCGATACTTCCGGTGGCGACGCTCCTCAACACCTCAACACTTGCCGGGGTGATGTCGATGTCTTGGAAGCCCCTGGCGCTCAATTCACTGAGTGATTCGGGGCGTTGGCGGCCGTGGTGGACCATTTTCTTGTCTTTGGCTCGACGAAGGCGCTTAATGAGGTGCTCAAGCGCCTGGTCGAATGCCACGTACTTGTCCGGCGATTTGGCTTGAGCCCGAATAACGGGACCCTTTCCGATCACGGTCAACTCCACAATGTCCTCGGACGCTCCCCCGCGACTGGAGTTCTCCCTCGACACTTTCACCTGAAAGTTCTGCGCTCGCTCCGCGAGCGCCAAGACTTTGTCGGCTTTCTCGTCGACATAATCTTTGAATCGGTCAGGGATTGCGACTCCGTGAGCTGCCAGTGTGATGTCCATAGGACCCTCCTTCAGATGTGAAGCGCTGTGCGCCTGTCGTGAGGTGTCTCTTCAGCGTAGACCCGTTGAGCTATATGTCACATGGGCATCCCCAGAACTCACGATGTTTATCGCTGGGTCGCGAGAACGCTTGCCCTCTCGCCCGTGGCTTGCCAACCATTTCCTCGGGGCTGATAGATGAGGCCATCCTCTGCCAGAAGGCGAAGTCCCGAGATTCCTCCCACCCCGCCGACCAGAGTCACCGGTCGGAATGGTCGACCGAGCGTGGAGGATTGCCCGCTGACATCAAAGACCAGGACCTCACCCTGACCGGTGGAGTCCTCCTTAATCGCGACGGCAATCCTGGAGTCATCAATCCAGGCTGCATCGACGGCCGTGCCATCCACTGGGCCCAACTCCACAAACTCCCCCACAGAAACCGGCTGACAGGCGTCATCCCGGGTAATGGCTCCGAGTAGGACCCGCACTCCCGTTTCCGTTTGAACAAGGACCAACAAGCGGGTGTCATCCCGCGCCAGCTCGAAGGACACAAGCTCGGAGCTATTCCCGATATCCAGGGGGAAGGGGACGACGTCACCCTGGGGTGTAATGATCTGGGCCATCTCCGGAGAAGACTCCCTCGTGCTCGACCAGACAAACCCACAGTTGTCGATGATTCCCCGAACTAGTCCGGCTCTGGGATCAATGATGATGGGCTCAGTGCCGGGCTCGAGGCTCCAGAGCCCGTCCGTTCTCGTGGCTAAGGCCCGGTCATACTCAGCCGAGTAGAAGATCCTCTGGGGGATCAGAGATGCCATCGCTGACGAGAGTCCCTCGATCTCCTGAACGCTACCGCCTTGCACATACCCAAAGCGTCGATCTCTCAACACCACACTGCGGGGGTCTCGACCGCTCGCGAGTGAGGGCCCCTCCTCACCCAGCGTGCTGATGACCAGATCATTCTGGTTGACGGAAATTCTTGCCGACGAAATTCCCTGCACTTGCGCCAAGCTCGCGGTGAGCTGGGTGAGCATGCGTGAGCGAGTGATCTCATCCGCGGTGAGGACCCTCGTGGTCAGGTCAACGCTCGCCACACCATCCACCACGGGGATGGGGGTAAGGGCGAGCTGGGTGCCCTCAGGGAAAGCAGACACGGTGGCGCCCTGGTCCAACCAGAATGAAGGTGCCTCCAGAAGTCCCCGGACAATCTTTGAGGAGACCTCTCCTCGTGAGGCAAACCAGCGGACATCGGGAACAAGTTCTCGATAACCCGCAGAGAAGTAATAGAGGCGATAGCTCGAGAAAGCTTCCGCGAAAGCCGCCTCTGTCAAGACGATGCCATCGGATAGTCCACTAATCCGCCACTCGTTGTCCTCCAAGACGAGCCGGAAGTCGAGCGTTTGCGAGCTAACACTGGCGCTGGTCGAGAATCGGCCCAGTTCATCAACACTCGCAATCACCGGGACCACATAGCGAGCCACAGTATTTGACACGACAGAAACCAAAGGCTCCCCCCGCCTGATCAACACCGACGCGTTAGGGTTCCAGTCCTCACTCACCTCATCGGCCAGGTAGCTTCTGGCGACGCGGTAGTTCTCTTGCGCAGCTGTACCAGCGGCGATGAACCCGGCAATGATTTCTTCGGGGGTAGCGCCAGTCGAGGGCCCTGGTGGCAGGAAGTCCACGTCGGAGGTGTCAACACCGGTGGTTCTGTCGGTGGAGTTGACCGGGCCTGAACTGGGAATCGACGTGCACGCCATCACGAACACAGTCACAAGAGCAAGAAAACCTACCCGGAGCGTCCTCATGCCAGCGCTCCCTTGGTGGAGTCTTCTTCGGCGAGATACGAATCGATGGCGTCGCTTTCAGGAGGGAGAGGGAGTGGAGAGTCTCGCCACTCTGCCAAGGGTGCGCGAGGAATGGTGAGCCTGAAACAACTGCCCTCGCCTTTCTCACTCCACACATCAATGCGACCGCCATGAGCAAGAGCGTCCTCGCTCGCGATAGCGAGTCCGAGTCCTGTTCCCCCGGTGGTCCGCTGGCGAGAGGGATCCGCCCTCCAGAACCGGTCAAATACTCGCTCAACCTGGTCCGGCGTCATTCCCACACCCCAGTCCCGAACCGCGATCGCCACGGCATCCTCATTGGAATCCACAAACGTGACAATGGGGCGACCTTCGCCGTGGTCTATTGCGTTGCCGACAAAGTTCAGGATGATGCGGCGAATACGACGCTGGTCGACCTCGCTTTCGCCATAGCCGCCACGAACTTCGACCACAAGATTCGAGCCCTTCTGGGTGGCAAGAGGTGACAACTG
>JANQZT010000030.1 GCA_030728325.1 Pontimonas sp. | reverse complement strand
GTACACACAGATCTTGATGTCACTGTTAGCAGGTGCCGCAGCACTTTCACCAGCGTCGCTGTCAGTTCCCGCGGCACAGCCAGCGAGAGTGAGAGCAACAACACCAGCGAGAACGGCGAATTTCTTGATATCCAAATTCGGACCTCTCATCCTTGAGTTACTTACTTTTGGGGTACGGTGCTCTCCCGATGGAGTGCACCTAACAAAGATTATCGACTTTGTATTGACAAAAAGAGTACCAAACCACCATGTTGTTACCGAACCGCAACCTTTTGACCTGACAGACACATCAGGCAAGAATTCAGCAAATTGGCGGTATTTCGAGCCGTCGGCAGAGGAGGACACGTCTTGCCAAAGGTCAATTCTTGTCACCACGAGAATGTGACAATGTCCTTCTGACGCCCTAGAGTTTGTCAGAACAAAGTTGTTCATTCGGCCGGAGGAGGCGCGATATGACCGCAACCGGACTTTTGCTGGGTGGGTCGTGGACTTCCCACAAGGACTCCGTCCTTCACACCGTGCGCTCCCCCTACTCCGGTGATGCCCTCGAAGAGATTGTCCTGGCAAGTCCCAGCGACACCGAGGCCGCCCTCGAGAGTGCGGTTGCCGGAGCTGCTCTCTGGCGCAACACTCCCGCCCACCAGCGCAGCGCCATACTTCTGAAGGCTGCATCCCTTGCCGATGAGCGGATCGAATCTCTCGCTCACACCATCAGCTCCGAAATGGGCAAGAGCATCCGTGAGGCCCGTGGCGAAGCCACGCGGGCTGGCGAAATCATTCGCCTCTCTGCCTTTGAGGGCTCTCAGCGCTATGGCGAATCGCTCCCCCTGGATGCGAACCTCGGCACCGGATTCGACAAGATTGGCTTCACCCTCCCCCAGCCCGTGGGTGTTGTGGTGGCGATCACCCCGTTCAACTACCCCTCCCTTCTCGTACTTCACAAAGTGGGCCCAGCTCTCGCTGCCGGAAACGCTGTCATCCTCAAACCTGCGCTGGCCGCACCCCTCACCGCCATTGCTCTCGCGCAGTGCTTCTTGGATGCTGGTCTGCCCCCGGGCGTGCTGAGTGTCCTCAATGGCTCCGGATCAGAGATCGGCACCCAGCTCGTGGCAGACCCCCGAGTCAACAAGGTCTCCTTCACCGGTTCCACGCGAGTGGGAGAGATGATCACCAAGATTGCCGGCATCAAGAAACTCTCCCTGGAGTTGGGAGCCTCGTCCCCGGTGATCGTGACCAAGCACGCTGATCTCGAACAAGCGGCCCACTCCATCTCCTTGGGTGGATACGTCAATGCAGGACAAGTTTGTATTGCAGCCCAGCGCATCATTGTCGAAGAATCCGTGAGAGAGGACTTCCTCTCCGTCTTGATTCCGACAGTGGAAGCCATCACCATTGGTGACCCCACGAAAGAAGACACCATGGTGGGCACACTCGTCACCGAGAGCGAAGCAATCCGCGTCGAGCAAGCTATCCAGAAAGCGGTGGCCGACGGCGGCAGATTGCTCACCGGTGGTGAGCGCTCGGGGACCCTCATCACCCCGGCCATCGTGGATGGCGTGGAGGGTGATCACGAGTTCGCGCAAGAGGAACTCTTTGGACCTGCGGTGTCGATCACCTCAGCCAAGGACCTCGACCACGCGTTCGAGCTAGCTAACTCGACGAAGTACGGCCTGGGTTCGGGAATTTTCACCCACGATCAGGATGAGTCGATTCGCGCGATGCGCGAGATCGACTCCGGTGTCGTGCACATCAACTGGACTCCTCTCTGGCGCGCCGACCTGATGCCCTATGGCGGCATGAAATCCAGCGGCATCGGCAAAGAAGGAGTCCGCACCACCGTGAACGAGATGACAGAGTGGAAAACTGTCATCATGCATTCACGGGTCCAGTAGTAGCTCAGCAGGAGATGAGGACAGAATCATGACTAGAGGACAATCCGGAAAGACCGTGCGACTGACCGTCGCGCAGGCCCTCGTGAAGTTCATCGCCGCGCAGTATTCGGTCGCGGATGGTCACCGTCAGCGGTTTATCCCGGCGGCACTGGGAATCTTCGGTCACGGGAACGTCGCCGGCCTCGGGCAAGCTCTGGATCAGTTCAGCGATGACCTGCCTTTCGTGCAGGGGCGTAACGAGCAGGGCCTCGCTCACAGTGCGGTTGCTTTTGCGAAAGCTCAAAAACGTCGCCAAACCTTGGCGGTCACTGCCTCTGTGGGCCCCGGCGCTATGAACATGGTCACCCCCGCAGCGCTCGCCACCGTGAACCGACTCCCCGTCCTCCTTCTTCCCGGTGATGTCTATGCGACCAGACGACAGGGTCCCGTGCTCCAGCAACTCGAGTATCCCGGTGGTCCCGATGTGTCGGTGAACGATGCGTTCCGCCCGATCTCACGCTTCTTTGACCGCATCACGCGTCCCGAGCAGCTGTTGGTCTCACTCCCCCAAGCATTCCGAGTGCTCGCCAACCCCGCTGAAACGGGGGCCGTCGTGATCTCGCTCCCCCAGGACGTTCAATCCCACGCTTTTGACTATCCGGTGGAGTTCTTCGCAGAGCGCGACTGGATTATCCGCAGACCCACCCCGGAGGCTCTGGACATCACGGCTGTTGCCGCCATGATCAAGGCAGCGAAAAAGCCGGTGATTGTCGCCGGTGGCGGAATTCACTACTCGGACGCAACCCCAGAGCTCGAAGCTCTGGCCACTGCGACCGGTATTCCGGTGGCAGAGACGTTTGGCGGCAAGGGAGCAATCCAGAACCCTGGACCCTGGCACTTGCGAGGAATCGGCCTGGAGGGAACACCGCAGACCCGCATCGTCGTGTCCGAAGCTGACCTGATTGTGCACGTCGGAACCCGAATGGGCGACTTTGCCACCGGGTCACAGTCAATGTTTGATAACCCCGACGTGAAGTTTGCCTCCATCAACGTGTGCGAACACGATGGCATCAAGCAGGGTGCGACCACTGTGGTCGCCGATGCTAAAAAGGCACTCGCAGCGCTGCTCCCCGAGCTTGGCTCCTACACAGTGCCCAGTGACTGGGCAGCGTCAGTGAAGGAGCGCATGGAGGAGTGGTGGAGCACGCGTGCCGAATATCTCGACTCCAGTATCGTCTTCGATCAGAGCACGTTGCCTGACTCTGAGCCCACCGACGCAATCCTCACCCAGGCACAACTCATTGGTTTGATGCAGGAGACCTCCCGCGAGGGCGACACCATCATTACGGCAGCGGGTGGGCCTCCCGGTGACCTGCAGAAAGCATGGGACGCCACCGAGGGTCGCCACTGTCACCTCGAGTTCGGGTTCTCCTGCATGGGATATGAAATTCCTGCGGCGATGGGTGTGCGCTGGGCAACACCAGACCCCAGCAAGCGCGTGCTGAGCTTTGTGGGAGATGGAACGTTCGTGATGGCACCGACTGAGCTCGTCACCGCCTGCCAAGAAAACTTGCGCCTGACCGTGGTGATCTCTGAGAACCACGGCTACCAGGTGATTCGCCGCCTTCAGATGTGGCGAACCGGTGCGCACTTTGGGAACGAGTTCCGCTATCGCCAAGGAGACAAGATGGTCACCGAGGACGGGGCGGGTCGCCTCGAGGGCGGCTACCTCGACATCGACTTGGTCAAGATGGCCGAAGGTATGGGAGCAAAAGCTGTTCGCCCCTACACCGCGGATGAGGTTCGAGCGGCTCTGGAAGAAGCGCGCGACCACGATGGGCCCTTCGTGATCGCGGTTCCCACCGTCCCGCACGCCAACCTGCCAAGCGCCAATGTCTGGTGGGATGTGGCACCGGCTGAGGTCCACGAGCAGCCCTGGATCGAAGAGAAGCGTGCAGAGTATGAGGCAGGCCTCGCTCATCAGAAGTGGCACGGGTGAATAACGCCCGGGCAGTAACCCTATTGCGGGAGGCCTTGGGCTCTCCCGCCATGAGCCCTGGAACTTTTCTGGGGTTGGCAAGCCCCACCGCTATTGAGGTGGCAGCACTTGCTGGATGTGAATGGGTTCTTCTCGATCTCGAGCACGGTGGTGGCACCCTCGAGCAGGTGGGCCCCAGTGTCCAAGCAGCGGCTGCCGCTGGTATTCCCCTCGTGGTGCGGGTTCAACGACCTGAGCGCTCGGTCGTTGGCTGGGTTCTTGACCAAGGTGTCGCAGGCGTCATGCTCCCGCGCATTGAATCGGTGGAGGACGCTAGGGAATACGTCTCGTACTTCGACTACCCACCGAAGGGCCAACGAGGAGTTGCCTCGTACACCCGCAGTGCCGGGTGGGGCAGCCACTCGGTGCGCGACACCGCCCGCGGTGTGTGCATGATCCAGATTGAAACCACAGGAGCCCTCGACGCGGTGTCCGAGATTGCGACCCTCGACGGGGTCGATTCGCTCTTCGTCGGTCCGCTGGACCTGTCTTTCGCCCTCGGTGTTCCCGAGGACTTTGATGCCCCGGTATTCAGAGAGGCAGTAACGACTGTGGTGGCCGCGGCACGGGCCGCAAAGATTCCTGTGGGATCTCTGATCTCTGACCCGGCTCGCATCGCCTCAATGCGCGACTACGGCATGGATTTCCTAGCGCTTGGCTCTGATGCTCTGGCGCTTCGAAAAGGACTTGCCGATCAGGTGAACCATGTCCGCCAGAGCGATACCTCCTCCTAACCACGCCTATGTCTGAGTCACTGCCCCTGGTTATCGCGCTTGGCGATGTCGATGGTGCCGTGGTGCGCCCGGTGTTTGAGGGACATGCCCGGTGGGTCCCGAACCCCACTGAGACAGAGGTGGCAGAGGCCGTCGGCGCAATTGTCCGCGCCCACATCGTGGTCGATGCGGAAGCGATGGACTCGATGCCGTCCTTACGTGTGATTGCCCGCACGGGGGTGGGAACGGAGAAAGTCGACGTGGCAGAGGCCACCAGGCGGGGAATCCCCGTCATCATCACGCCAGGGTCCAATACCCATGCGGTGGCAGAGGGCACTCTCGCCCACCTGCTCAGTCTCACGAAAGCACTCCCCCGGTTGACCAGCATGGTCCGAGAGGGCGAGTGGGCGTCCAGGAGTCAGGTCACCGTCGGTGACCTAGACGGCGGTGTGCTCGCGATCCTCGGCTATGGACGCATTGGGCGCCGTGTAAGCCAGCTTGCGCGAGCTTTTGGCATGAGTGTTGTGGCCTATGACCCCTATGTGAAAGAGGCTGATGTTCCCTTGGCCGCGAGTGTGGAGGAGGCTGTTGCAGGCGCCACCCACATCAGTGTGCATTTGCCGGGAACTCCAGAAACGGCGGGGCTTATTGGTCGAGAGATCATCCAGTCCCTCACCCCCGGAGCAATTCTGGTGAACTTAGCCCGCGGTGAAGTTGTGGATATGGACGCTCTGTTCGAGGGACTGGAATCAGGCCAGTTGTCAGGGGTGGGCTTGGATGTCTTTCCTGACGAGCCCCCTGCGCACCATCCCCTGTTTGACCACCCCCACGTGATTTTGAGCCCTCACGTGATGGGGCTCACGACTCAGAGCACCGCCGAAACGTTTCGCCAAGCAGCGCAGGGAATTGCCGACTTTTTGGCGGGAAAACCACTAGAACACGTCGCCACCCCCTAACCCCCAACACTCCAAGGAGACAACTATGAGCACCGTTCGCATCGCTGGAGCCCCCATTTCGTGGGGTGTGTGTGAAGTTCCCGGCTGGGGACACCAGATGGGTCCGGATCGGGTACTCACTGAGATGGCAGCGCTGGGTCTTGAAGCGATGGAGTTTGGTCCGCTCGGTTTTCTCCCCGAGGACGCTGAGGGCCGAAAGGCAACGCTCGCGAAGCACAACATGAGTGCTGTGGGAGGGTTCTTCCCCGTCGTTCTGCACGACCCAGGCTTTGACCCACTGCCCTCCATCGAAAAAGAGCTCGAAGCCTATGTTGCCGCCGACGCTGAGGTTCTTGTCCTGGCAGCGGAGACAGGCCTGGATGGCTACGACGCACCCCGGCCCGAGATGGCGGAGGAAAACTGGCAGACCATGGCCACTAACCTCACCCGAATCAGTGACTACGCATCGTCGAGGGGGATCATTGCGGTGATCCACCCCCACGCCGGCACGATGGTGGAGACCAAAGCGGATGTGGACGAGGTACTCGCTCGCACCAGCATGCCGTTTTGCCTCGACACCGGACACATGTGGATTGGTGGGACAGACCCGGTCGCTTTTGCGAAGGATCACGGTGATCGCGTGGGGCACGTGCACTTCAAAGATGTGCGCCTCGATATCGCCCAGCGCGTGCGCGACGGAGCGCTCAGCTACTACGACGCTGTCACCGAAGGCCTCTATACGCCGCTCGGCCAAGGAGACGTCGATGTGAAAGGCATTACCTCGACCCTGATCTCCCAGGGGTACACGGGGTGGTTCGTGCTGGAGCAGGACA
>JANQZT010000029.1 GCA_030728325.1 Pontimonas sp. | reverse complement strand
GCGCTTGCCGCCGCGGATGTTTCTCGAGGCGTTACCCCCGGAGAGCCCTGTTCACTGGCCCGAGAAATTCTTGTTCAGGCAGGAGCAACCATGGTGTTGTGCGATGAACACGAGCAGTCCGTGGTGGTCCAGGGTCGGCTGAGTAAGGGGATTCACACAGCACTCGCCACAGCGAGGGCTGGAGTCGCGGATAGTGGCGAGAAATAAATTGTTGTGTATCGTGAGCCCCGTTGAGATTTTCCCTCTCATGGGAAACACTGCTCGAGCCTTCTGGCATCAGAGGGTATGAGCGTGGGTGCAAGGAGAAGCGTGGCCACCACTAAGAAACTCGTCATTGTCGAGTCCCCTGCCAAGGCGAAAACCATTGGTAAGTACTTGGGCGATGACTATGAGGTGATGGCCTCTGTGGGTCACGTGCGAGACCTCGCGCACCCTCGTGATCTACCCCCTGAGGTGAAAAAGAGCCCCGCGGGAAAATTTGCGATTGATATTGAGAATGATTTCGAGCCGTTCTATGTGACGACCGATCGAGGCAAGAAGACGGTCGCGGATTTGAAACGCGCCGCCAAGAATGCTTCCGAGATTCTGCTTGCGACAGATGAGGACCGCGAGGGTGAGGCCATCGCGTGGCACCTTCTGGAGGTGCTGAAGCCCAAGGTTCCTGTCCGCCGGATGGTGTTCCACGAGATCACACCGGAGAGTATTCAGAAGGCCTCAGATTCCACCAGAGACTTGGACGTTGCTCTGGTGGACGCCCAAGAAACTCGCCGAATTCTTGACCGTTTGTACGGTTTCGAAGTGTCGCCTGTCCTATGGCGTCGTGTCAGCGGAGCTAAATCAGCGGGGCGTGTGCAATCCCCAGCCCTCAAACTGATTGTCGATCGCGAACTGGAACGGCGCGCTTTCGTCTCTGCGACCTACGCGGACATTGATGCCACGGGACATAAAGCGTCGGGCGAGAGCTTTGCCGTCAGTCTCACCAGGTTGGACGACCGTCGAGTGGCTAGTGGTCGAGACTTCAGTGATCTCGGTGTGCTCGAGGGAGATGCTGTGCTCCTCGGCGAAGCAGAAGCTGCAGCTGTTGCTGCCGTGCTGGAATCGCCGGAGGCGTCCCCCAAGGTCACCAAAGTGGAGCCGAAGCCTTACACGAGACGGCCCGCAGCGCCTTTCACCACCTCCACTCTCCAGCAAGAAGCGGGACGAAAGCTTCGGTATTCCGCGTCACAGACGATGAGTATCGCCCAGGGTCTGTATGAGAACGGTCACATCACGTACATGCGTACCGACTCGGTGTCGCTGTCCGCGCAGGCCATCACCGCGGCCAGGGCCGCAGCACAGGCTCTCTATGGCGCGGGATCTGTGCCGAGCGAACCCCGCCTGTATAAAGGCAAGTCCAAGAACTCCCAAGAAGCCCACGAAGCGGTGAGACCCGCGGGGGATACCTTCGCCTCTCCCAGTGAACTCGCCTCGGTTCTGCGCTCAGATGAACTCAAGCTGTATGACCTGATTTGGAAGCGCACGGTGGCAAGCCAAATGGTGGACGCCAAGGGTGAAACTGTCTCCATCACCATCGAAGCTCAGCCACTTCCTTCGATGGAGGGTGTGAGTTTCCAGAAAGCCACTCTGAGTGCATCAGGAACAATCCTGAGTGAGCGTGGATTCCTCCAGGCATACCAGGAGAGCAAAGACGACGAGACCGCTGAGCCAGAAAAAGAAGCCGACGCGATCTTGCCTCCCCTCAGCGTGGGGGACCCCATCACCATTTCGGAGGTGGAGGCAAAATCACACAACACTCAACCTCCCGCTCGATACACCGAAGCGAGTTTGGTGAAGGCGCTCGAGGAGAAAGGCATCGGTCGTCCCTCCACCTATGCCTCGATCATCCAGGTGATTATCGACCGCAACTATGTCGTACGCCGTGGAACGGCTCTTGTCCCCCAGTGGATCGCATTCCCTGTCACGCGTCTCCTCCAGGAGCGCTTCTCCGACCTCGTGGACTACGACTTCACCGCTCAACTGGAAGAAGACCTCGACCGCATTGCGCGTGGTGAAACCCAGCGCGGCGAGTGGCTGCACAAGTTCTACTTTGGCGATGGCGAGCACCGAGGCCTCAAAGAGGTGGCGCTTGCGGCAACAGATGAAATTGACGCGAGAGCCCTCAACACTCTTGAGATCAGCCCGACTATCAACCTCCGGGTCGGAAAGTACGGTCCATTCCTGGAAGTGACGGATCCGGACACTGGTGAAGTCAAGAACGTCAATTTGCCACTCGAGTTAGCCCCCGATGAGCTCACTCCCGAGAAGGCCCAGCAGATTGCCGATGAGCCTCCTGTGGTGGACCGTGTGTTGGGAGTTGACCCCGCCACCGGTCTCGAGATTGTGGCCAAGAAGGGCCGTTTTGGCCCGTATGTGACCGAGGTTCTGCCCGAGCCTGAGGCTCCCGCCGAGGATGCGCCGAAAAAGAAAAAGGCGACTGCGCCCAAACCCAAGACAGCATCACTGTTCCAGTCAATGGAGATCGAGACCATCGATTTGGAGACCGCCTTGCGTCTCCTCGCGCTTCCTCGAGAGGTTGGTGTTGACCCAGAATCGGGCGACATGATCACCGCTCAGAACGGTCGCTATGGTCCCTACCTGAAGAAGGGAACAGACACCCGGTCGCTCGATAGTGAAGAGAAGATCTTCGAGATTGATGTGGAGGGTGCTCTCCAGCGTTACGCCGAGCCCAAATACGGCGGTCGCCGTCAAGCGTCAGCGTTGAAAACGTTTGAGGCTGATCCGGTGAGCGGTAAGCCGATTCTTCTCAAGGATGGTCGCTTTGGCCCCTATGTAACCGATGGCGAAATCAACGCCACGGTGCCTCGAGGAATGTCCCTGGATGACCTCGATTTCGAGGCAGCAGTTCAGTTGATCGCGGATAAGCGCGCCAAGGGGCCTGCCCCCAAGCGGACAGCGAAGAAGAAAGCCCCCGCTAAGAAGAAGCCTGCAGCGAAGAAGACGACAACAAAAACTGTGGCGAAGAAGAAAGCCCCGGCATCCAAGTCAGGGAATCCCTCGTCTAAGACCCCGAAGACGGTCGAGATTCGAGACGAGGACTAACGATGACTGGGCTGTTCATCACCTTCGAGGGGGGAGACGGGTCGGGGAAAACGACCCAGATCAACCTTCTGGCGACGTGGCTTGAATCCCAAGGCCAGACCGTCGTATTGACTAGGGAACCCGGGGGTACCGATCTCGGTGTTGAGCTTCGCAACATTGTGTTGCACCGCAAAGGCTTCATCGCTCCTCGGGCGGAAGCACTGCTCTATGCGGCAGATCGCTCCCACCACATCCACAGTCTTGTTCGCCCAGCACTGGAGCGCGGTGAGGTGGTGGTCCAAGATCGCTACCTGGACTCCTCAGTCGCCTACCAAGGTGCCGGTCGGGTGTTGGACGCCGAGGAAGTGCGTGAGCTCTCGCTCTGGGCGACGGAGCGCCTTATGCCTAACCTCACGGTGTTGCTCGATGTTCCAGCCTCGGTGGCGAAAGCTCGTCAAGCTCAAACCGAGCGAGAGTACGACCGGCTTGAAGCCGAAGCCGAAGATTTCCACACCCGGGTTCGAGAGAGCTACCTCTCGCTAGCCGCAGCCGAGCCCGAGCGTTTCTTGGTGGTGAATGGTGAACTGCCAATCGAAGAGATCCACCACAGCATCATCACCAAGGTGTCAGACCTCCTTGGATAGCCTTAGGGCATGACGCTCTGGGATGACTTGGTAGGCCAAGAGCCAGCCATCGCCCAAATGAAAGCCGCGGCAGTTCCCGGCTCCCACGCCATGACCCATGCCTGGCTCGTTACAGGCCCTCCCGGCTCGGGTCGCTCGACTCTCGCCCACGCGTTCGCGGCGGAGCTGGTTGGCGCAGGTGAGAGCGAAGCGGCATGGCGCCAGGTCATCGCCGGGGCGCACCCAGATGTCTCCATCCTCTCGACGAACAAAGTCACCATCACGATCGAGGAGGTTCGCGCACTTGTCGCTTTCTCCTACTTCTCGCCCTCCGCGTCGAACTATCGCGTGGTGGTGATTGAGGACGCCGATCGTATGACCGAGCGAACCTCGAATGTTCTGTTGAAAGCGCTGGAGGAGCCTCCACCGCAGACGGTGTGGATTTTGTGCGCCCCGTCCACGGCTGATGTCTTGCCGACTATTCGCTCCAGAACACGCAGTGTCGTGCTAAAGGTTCCTGGCGCAACCGACGTGGCAAACCTCATTGCTGCACGAGAAGGTCTCGATGCTGATCTCGCTCTGGTGGCGGCCACGGAAGCTCAAAGCCACATTGGAATGGCGACGCGACTCGCGACGGATGAGGCAGCTCGGTCGCGCCGAGCCGCCTCCATCGAGCTGGTGCTGGGTGTTGCGAGCGTTTCAGGAGCGGTGGGTGTGGCCGCTTCGTTGCTCGAGATTGCCGGTGAGGATGCGAAGGCTTTGGGCGAGCGCACCGATCAGGACGAGCGAGATGCGTTGCTCACTTCCTTGGGTGTTGCTCCGGGGGGAGCGGTGCCCAGTGCGTTGCGATCTCAACTCAAGAGTCTTGAGGATGACCAAAAGCGCAGAAAAACTCGCACCCTTCGAGATGCGCTGGATCGCATCATGGTCGATGTTATGTCCGTTCTGCGGGATGTTCTGATGGTTCAGGTTCAGGCCGGAGTAGATCTCATCAATGTGTCCCATGGTCCCGCCATCACGGCGAAGGCCCAGTCCAGCACGCCGGAGATGACACTGGCAGGTTTGGATGCTGTCCGCGAGGCTCGCGAGAGGATTGCGCACAATTCGCCACCGCTGTTGGTTCTTGAGGCTCTCTTGATTTCGTTATCGCCCGCGGTGAGCGGACGCGTATGAAGCGCTTCGTGGCGCTAGCGCTGTCCTCGTTAGTTGTCCTCGCCGGATGTGCCGTAGAGGGGGAGGTAGAAACACTCGACCCGGCGGATCCTCTCGCGCCCTATCTGAATCAGGATGTGGACTGGTCAGATTGTGGAGCAGGTGCTTCGTGTGCCATCGTCGTGGCTCCTCTGGATTGGGATAACCCGGGTGTTGGTGGGGATGTCCAGCTGGCCCTCTCCCGATTTGAAGCCTCGGGAGATTCGCAAGGGTCGTTGTTTGTGAACCCTGGTGGCCCGGGAGCAAGCGGGTACGAGTTTGTTCTGGACAGTGTCGATTTTGCGGTGTCTCCAGCTCTCCGAGAGTCTTTCGACATCATCGGATGGGACCCGCGGGGTGTGAACTTCTCTAGTTCTGTGTCCTGCGCTGAAACCGATGCCGACCTTGACTATTTCTTCTTTGGTGAGCTTGAAGCGGAGCCTGACACTCCAGAGTGGGACGCTGAATTACTGGCTGAGTCCATTCGATTTGGTCAGGAGTGCCAGGCCAACACCGGTGAGTTGCTTGAATTCGTCGACACTCTCTCCACCGTGCGGGACCTGGATCTTTTGCGTCACCTGGTCGGTGATGATCAGCTCAACTATTTGGGCTACTCCTACGGCACGCTCATCGGTGCCATCTATATCGACACGTTCCCGCAGAATGTGGGCCGGATGGTGCTCGATGGACCGGTCGATCCGGGGGCGAGCCAATTTGATTTGGTGGTGAATCAGTACCGAGGGTTTGAGGAGGCACTCGAGGCCTACCTTGTGGAGTGCGAGGTGACGGACACGTGCCCTTTCAACGGTTCGCTCGAACAGAGGCTCCAAGGGGTGTCAGACCTTTATGACGAACTGGAGGAAAACCCTCTTCGCCACAGTGATGGACGCCTCGTCGATAACGGGATGCTGCGCACCGCGATGGTGACCACGCTGTATGCCGAGTCGAGTTGGCCCTTCCTCACGAGGATGTTCGCAGAACTTCAGCAAGGTGTCACGGACACGTCGATGTTCCTGGTCGACTTCTATTACGACCGCGAGGGCGGGGTCTATCAAGACAACTCGATGGAGGCCTTCATCGCTATCAACTGTCTGGACTATCCCGTCGAATCAGACCCCGAGGTTTTGGCAGCCCAAGCGGAACAACTCCGAGAGGCAGCCCCCTACACCGCGAGACCCAGTGGCGATGGCGACCTAGTCTGCATGAATTGGCCCTACCCGCCGAAGCTCAACAAGGGTCCCGTGAAGGGCGAAGGAGCAAACCCCGTGGTCATTTTGGGAACTACTGGGGACCCCGCCACTCCGTATAACTGGTCAGTCTCATTGAATGAACAGCTGGAGAACTCGGTGCTGCTGACTCTGGTGGGCGAGGGCCATCTCGCCTATGACGAGCGAGTGGACTGCATCAACGAGCCGGTGGACAACTATTTCCTCACAGGCGAGGTTCCGCTCGATGGCCTCACCTGTGACGCATAGAAAGTTTTCCACGCCTGGCCTCACGTCGGTTACCATGGGCTGTCCCTAATTAGGGATTCGCCGCCTTAGCTCAGTTGGTAGAGCGTCTCACTCGTAATGAGAAGGTCGCGGGTT
>JANQZT010000028.1:31584-34406 GCA_030728325.1 Pontimonas sp. | reverse complement strand
GGCTTCGTGTTGAGCGTCCAGGAGAAGACGGGGCTTCCCATCAAATTGCTGGGCCAGGGCGAAGGTATTGGCGATATGACCGGTTTCGCCCCGGCCTCGTTCGCAAAGTCTCTTGTCGAGGACTAAACACCCCGGTAGGAGCGACCCAGCTCCTGGTAGGTCAGGGCATTTTGTCGAATAGCGTCACGCTCGTCCTCGGTGAGCTCGCGCCGGACTTTCCCGGGAACGCCGGCGACGAGGGAACCAGGAGGGATGATCTGACCTTCCAAGACCACGGAACCTGCTGCCACGAGCGATCCCCGCCCAATCACGCTGCCGTTTAGCACTGTGGCATTCATGCCAATCAGGCAGTCATCCTCGACCGTGGCGCCATGCACCACCGCTGAGTGCCCCACACTGACGCCAGCGCCAATGCGGGCCGGAAACCCGGGATCACCGTGGACCACCACGTTGTCCTGCAGATTGCTTCCTTCGCCCAGCGTGATGGCGTCACGATCGGCTCGCAGCACTGCACCAAACATCACCACACTGTTCTCACCCAGAGTGACTCGACCCACCAGGGTTGCCGACTCGGCCACAAAGGCGGTGGGGTGAACCTGGGGTTCATGGGACTCAAAGGGCACCAGCGGCATGCCTCCAGGATAGGTGGCAGCACAGTTTTGTCAGCTAATCTTGAGGACCATGGCTGCCTTTGGTTCTCTCTCCGAGCGTTTAACAGCCACCTTCTCCTCGCTGAGGCAAAAGGGCAAACTTTCCCCCGCCGATGTTGATGGAACGGTGCGCGATATTCGTCGCGCTCTCCTGGAATCGGATGTGGCACTCGATGTCGTCAAGGATTTCACCGCAAAAGTGCGCGAGCGTGCGCTCTCGGATGATGTCAATAAGGCTTTGAACCCTGCCCAGCAGGTCGTGACCATCGTCAATGAGGAATTGGTCGCCATCCTGGGTGGAGAAACCAGGGGACTCGCCTTTGCCAAGACTGGACCCACCGTCATCATGCTGGCCGGCCTTCAGGGGTCGGGTAAGACCACGCTGGCAGGGAAGCTTTCCAAGTGGCTCGTAGGCCAGGGTCACACTCCGGTTCTGGTGGCCTGTGACTTGCAGCGCCCGGGTGCTGTCAAGCAACTGGGGATCGTGGCGGAGAACGCCGGCGCAGCATTTTTTGCTCCCGAGCCCGGAGATGGTGTGGGCGACCCGGTCAGTGTCGCCAAAGCCGGCGTGAAGTATGCCCATGACAAAGCCCACGACGTCGTCATCATCGACACCGCGGGTCGTTTGGGTGTGGACCAGGAGTTGATGGCGCAAGCGTCAAACATCCGCAAGGTGACCGACCCCGACGAAGTTCTTTTCGTGATCGATTCCATGAGCGGTCAGGACGCCGTCCAGACCGCGAAAGCGTTCCAGGAGGGTGTGGACTTCACCGGTGTCGTGCTCACCAAGCTCGATGGTGACGCGAAGGGTGGAGCGGCACTGAGTGTGACCGGTGTCACCGGTCGGCCCATCCTGTTTGCCTCGACTGGCGAAAAGATCGACGAGTTCGAGGTCTTCCACCCTGACCGTATGGCCTCTCGCATCCTTGATTTGGGTGACATTCTCACGCTCATTGAGCAAGCTCAAAAAGCCTTCGATGAGGAGGAAGCCAAAGAGCTGGAAGAGAAATTCCGCTCGGAGACGTTCACTCTGGAGGATTTCCTCTCCCAGCTCCAGCAGCTAAAAAAGATGGGCTCGCTCGGGGGAATGCTCAGCATGTTGCCCGGCGCACGGGGTATGCAAGACCAGATCGACAACATCGACGAGGGCGAACTGGTCCGCACCGAAGCCATCATTCAGTCGATGACGCCGAAGGAGCGCCTCACCCCCAAGGTTTTGAACGGTTCCAGGCGTATGCGTATCGCGAACGGTTCTGGCACCACGGTGACCGAGGTCAACCAGCTCGTCACACGCTTTGACCAGGCCGCCAAGATGATGAAAACCGTAGCCAAGGGTGGCGTACCCCAGATTCCCGGTATGGGGCCGATTCCCGGCGGCGCAGGTCGTGGCAAGAAGAAGAACGTCAAAAAGAAAGCCTCGTCACGCTCGGGAAACCCGGCGAAGCGGGCCCAGGAAGCTCTGGGAAAAAGCTCCTCGAGTGGAGCGGGATCGAGCTTCGGTTTGCCTAGTTCGCCGACCGAATAGGCCAGAAGCCCTCCGCGGTCACCACAGTGCGAGAAAATCTGACAGAATAAGCACTCGAGCACTTCGCCCGACCCTCTATCTGGCGCTTGAGCTCCCCCTTAGACGTCCTGTCGATTGTGTCCCCACGTAATCGTCGGCTGTTATGACTACTCATCTACTTGGAGAAACGTGGCTGTAAAAATCCGTTTGAAGCGCATGGGAAAAATCCGTGCGCCGTACTACCGCATCGTTGTCGCTGACTCACGCACCAAGCGTGATGGTCGTGTCATTGAAGAAATTGGCAAGTATCACCCGACCGAGAACCCCTCGGTCATCGAGGTCAACTCTGAGCGCGCTCAGTACTGGCTCGGCGTGGGTGCACAGCCCACCGAGCAGGTCGCAGCAATCCTCAAGCTGACCGGTGACTGGGGCCAGTTCAAGGGTGAGAAGGGCGCTAAGAGCACCGTTCAGGTTGCCGAGCCCAAGCCCGAGTTCAAGCCTGACACCAAGAAGAAGCCTGTCCTTCGCCCCAAGACGGTCAAGCCCGTCGAGGAGGCCCCCGCCGCTGAGGCACCAGCCGCTGACGCTCCCGCTGCCGACGCACCAGCTGAGGCTCCTGCTGAAGCCACTGAGGCTCCGGCCGCCGAGGCACCTGCCGAAGCCGCTGC
>JANQZT010000028.1:0-31484 GCA_030728325.1 Pontimonas sp. | reverse complement strand
GAAGCCCCTGCGGCTGAAGAGGCACCTGCTGACGAGGCTCCCGCCGAGGAGACCAAGTAGCAATGTTGGATCGCGCGCTGAATCACCTCGTCCGGGAAATCGTTGATAACCCGGACGAGGTCAGCGTCAGCGTGGTCGACACCCCACGAGGTGAGCTCATCGAGGTTCGCGTTCACCCGGATGATTTGGGTCGTGTGATCGGTCGTCAAGGTCGCACCGCTAAGGCGCTCCGCACCGTCATCAACGCGTTGGCCGGTGGCCGTAAGGTCAGGGTCGACGTCGTCGACACAGACTCCTAATGTCTGAGACCTCCAAGCCCTCGGCGCCCAAGCCGGAGCGGGTGGAGCTGAGGGTTGCCCGTCTCGTGAAGGCCCATGGTCTGAAGGGCGGTCTCAAGCTCGAGGTCTATACCGATGACCCGGAGCTTCGGTTTGCTCCCGGTAACCAGTTCACTCTTCAGGTTCCCGAGGATTCCACCTGGTTTGGCAAGAAAATCACCCTGTCGAGTATTCGCGAAGTGAACGCCTCACCTGTCGCATTTTTTGAGGGCGTGGAGGATCGAACGGCCGCGGAGTCTCTCGTGAAGGCCATTTTGTGGGTGGAGCACGACCCCTCGACCAGACCCACCGAAAGTGACGCGTGGTTTGATCATGAGCTGGTGGGCCTACGAGTTGTCCGAGACGGTGTCGATGTCGGCACCGTGGCGCGTGTTGAGCATTTCCCGGCCCAGGATCTTCTGGTGATCACCACGGAGGATTCCGAGGTGCTGTTGCCTTTTGTGAAGGACTTTGTCCCGGAGGTCAATATCGAGGCCGGTGTGGTGCAGATCACCCCACCGGGAGGTCTCTTCGAGAGTATTCCGGACGAGTCATGAAAATCGACATCGTCAGCATCTTCCCCGGCTACTTCGATGTGCTGGAGCTCTCCCTGCTAGGGAAAGCGGCCAAGAGCAAACTTGTCGATGTCGCAGTGCATGACCTCCGCGATGCCACCACCGACGTCCACAAGAGCGTCGACGACACTCCCTATGGCGGGGGTGCGGGAATGGTGATGAGTCCTGAGCCGTGGGGAACCATGCTCGATGGTCTGCTGCAGGAAGATTCGTGGCTGATTGTGCCAAGTCCTGCAGGTCAAATCTTCACCCAGGGCCTTGCCACAGAGCTCTCGGGTGCCTCCCACCTGGTGTTCGCGTGCGGACGGTATGAAGGTATTGATCAGAGAGTGATTGATCATTACAGCACCACACACCGTGTTCTTGAGGTGAGTCTTGGTGACTATGTCCTGAACGGCGGAGAAGTCGCGGTGCTGGCGATGATCGAAGCCACGGTGCGCTTGCTCCCGGGCTTTATGGGGAACCCTGACTCGCTCGTGGAGGAAAGCCACGAAAAGGGGCTTCTGGAGTATCCCTCGTATACGAAACCACGCTCCTGGAGGGGTCTTGAGGTCCCTGAGGTTCTCCTCTCGGGCAACCACGAGGCGATTCGTTCCTGGCGCGAAGCGCAAGCGATAGAGCGCACCCAGCGTGTTCGTCCCGACCTTCTGGAGGGCTAAGACCGCTCGGTCAACACGAGAGGGCCATCCTTCGTGATGGCTACCGTGTGTTCGACATGGGCGGAGCGTGAGCCATCCGCGCTCATCAGGGTCCAGCCATCCTCCGCGGTATAGATCTCATCTGTGGTGTGCATCAGCCACGGTTCAATGGCAAACACCATCCCGGGCTTCAGCACCGGTCCGGTGCGAGGTTGGCCGTCATTGGGAATAGAGGGGTCCTCGTGCATAGTTTTGCCCACCCCGTGTCCACCAAAGTCAGTGTTCACGGTGTAACCAGCCGCTTTTGATACCGCGCCAATAGCAGCGGAAATGTCGCCTAAACGATTTCCGGGAGTGGCTGCCGCAATTCCTGCAGCCAGGGCCTTCTCGCAGGTGTCAATCAGCCGCTGGTCACGGGGGTCACCTTCGCCCCCCACAATCATGCTGAGGGCCGAGTCAGCCACCCACCCCTCCAGGCTCACCGCGAAATCGAGGGAGAGAAGATCACCGGACTGGAGTGTGTAGTTGTGGGGGAGGCCATGGAGTGCAGCGTCATTGACGGAGGTGCAGATCACTTTCCCAAAGGGTGAGCCACCGAAGGAGGGGTGGTAGTCGATGTAGCAGGAGGTTGCGCCGGCCTGACGGATGAGATCGTGGGCCATGGCGTCGAGCTCCAAAAGGTTGACGCCGGGCTTGGCAGCCCTCGAAACCTGGGTGAGCACGCCGGCGACGAAAGCGCCCACGGGGCGCATTCGCTCGAGCGTTCCCGAAGAATGCCGGGGGATCACGAAGGGGAAATGGGGACGTAGGTGCGGAGGTAGTTGCCGATGAACTCTCGAGCGTGCTCGATGAAGCGCTTCTCGCCTGTGGTGTCATACATGAAAGCTCGGTGAATGATGGCGGATTCCATCGTTACACCAACCTCCAAGTGGAAGAGCAAGTCTTGAGTGACGGGGATCCTGTGTGTTTCGGAGACTTGCTCAGCGAATGCCCGCGCAATCACGGTGTTGTTGGATTGCTCGGAATCGAGAAAGCGATCGGAGATGATGTCGCCAAAGCGCAACCCTCGAAAGCCTGGCTCGTGGCGGAACATGTGCACATAGGAGTCGAGCGTGTTGTCCCAGGAAGACCAGGGGATATCGGGCGTCCGGTCAGAACCCTCGGCCACCATTTCGAGGTAGCGCTGCATGTTGCGTTGAGCGAGTGCTTTGAGCAACGAATCGATGTTCGGGAAGTAGCGATAGAGGACGCCGACAGAGGATCGCGAGCGATAGGCCACCGCGGTAGTGGTGACCCCGTCGATTCCTTCCTCGTCAATCAGGAGCGCTGCAGCGTCCAAGAGCGCGTTCATGCGGTCCGCACTGCGACGCTGCACCGGAATAGTGCGCAATTCCGTGTTCTCGCTGAAGGTGGTGGGGGTCTCGCTCATGCTCTCATCCTGGTTCCGCGTGTGCGCCCTAGCCTAAGGCTTTCCGGTGGAATATGAGCAGTTTTTGTGGCAGACTTAGCGCTTGTGCCACCTGGCGCCTCTGCCACAGGGGAGTAGCGCACCACCATCCGGTGGACGGGCACGACACCAGCATTAGTGCGCGTGAGCCTGTGGTCAGCGCAGAGAGTGACACCATCATGCAGACGCTTGATTTTCTTGACCAAGCCTCCCTCAAGTCCGACATCCCCGACTTCCGCCCCGGAGACTCCCTCAAAGTTCACGTGAACATTGTGGAAGGTAACCGCTCGCGTATTCAGGTCTTCCAGGGTGTCGTCATTGGTCGCTCCGGCCACGGCGTGAAGGAAACCTTCACCGTGCGCAAGATCAGTTTCCAGGTCGGTGTGGAGCGTACGTTCCCGCTGCACTCCCCGGTGATCGACCACATTGAGGTCGTCTCCCGCGGTGACGTGCGTCGTGCGAAGCTCTACTACCTGCGCTCCTTGCGCGGTAAGAAGGCCAAGATTCGCGAGAAGCGCGAATCCTAAGCACCCCTCTCGGGCGCTCCGCCTACACTGACAATCGTTACGTGTGAGTGAGAGAGCAGGGCTCTAGGGTGCACCAGGTCGAAGCTCGTGGCTGATTCCAGGCGTTCCGTGGGACGCATGCTGGGGGTATTCCTGCGCGATGCCGTCATCATTGTGGCCGCGGCTCTCGTGGTGTCCTTCCTGATCAAGACGTTCCTGATTCGCTCGTTCTTTATCCCCACGGACTCCATGGACTCCACACTCATCCGGGATGACCGCATCATCGTCTCGCAGCTTCACGGAGGACCCCTGGAGCTCAGCCGAGGCGATGTCATCGTGTTTGTGGATCCCGGAGGCTGGCTCTCGATCCAAAGCGGTGTGAGTGAGAACGACCCCTTGACCCGACTTCTCGATGGCCTCTCTGTATTCGTCGGACTGTCCGGCCCCGACGACAACGAGCACTTGGTGAAGAGGCTGATCGGTCTCCCCGGTGACACTGTCGTGTGTTGTGATGCGTTGGGTGCGATGAGTATCAATGGTGTTCCGCTGGCGGAGCCCTATGTCTCACTGCCCGAGGGTGTGACCAAGGTGAGCTCCAATGATTTTGAGGTGGTTGTCCCAGACGGTGCGCTTTGGGTGATGGGGGATAACCGCTATAACTCTGCTGATTCCAGGCGCAACATGGACAAGCCTGGTGGTGGCTTCGTCCCCCTAGAGAACGTGGTGGGACGAGCCATTGTGATCTCCTGGCCACAGGAGCGCTGGACATGGCTCTCCAACTACCCTGAGACGTTCATTGGGGTGACGCTGAAAGAGGCTGTGCCATTCCTCGAGTAGAACCCACCCTCGAGCTGGAGCACCAGCTGGTGGCACAGGGTTTCACCAGCGTCATCGGCTGTGACGAGGTGGGTCGTGGCCCTCTGGCGGGTCCGGTCGTGGCGGGCCTCGTCGTGTGGACTCCAGATGTTCTCACCTGGCCAGAGGGCCTCTATGACTCCAAGACTGTCACCGAGAAACGTCGCGGACCCCTTGCGGAAGCCCTGCGGGAGACGTTTCCCCAGCACGCACTGGGGGAGTCCTCGGCTGAGATTGTTGACCAAGAGGGAATCCAGAGTGCGCTTGCGCTTGCGGTGGTGCAGGGATTGCTCGCACTGGCTCAGCAGGGAGTGGCGGTAGGGAGTGCGGTTCTTCTGCTGGATGGATCTCACGACTTTGTGACCCCCCACCTGCCGCATCCTCTTCGAGTGGTGACCAGGGTCAAGGGCGATCGAGACTGCGTTTCCGTTGCGGCGGCGTCAGTTCTCGCAAAGGTCTACCGCGATGAGGCGATGATTGCCCACCACGAGACGTATCCCGAGTATGGATTTGCGAGCAACAAGGGCTATGGCTCAAAGAGCCATATGGACGCCATCGCCCAGCACGGCATTACCCCCCTGCACCGGGCGTCGTGGATAAAGAAATAGCGGCGACATCTTTCCCCTTTAGACTCGGGTGCAATGGACTCTGACGACTTTGACGACTACGACCGGGAAGCCGAGCTTGCCCTGTATCGGGAGTACCGGGACATCGTGTCCCAGTTCCGTTACGTCGTGGAGACTGAACGTCGCTTTTATCTCGCCAACGAGGTGACCCGAGAGGTCAAAGAGCGGGGCAACGATTTCTACTTTGAGCTCACCCTGAATGACGTGTGGGTGTGGGACATTTACCGCTCGGATCGCTTCGTGAGTAACGTCACCGTCTTGACTTTCAAAGATGTCAACGTCGAAGAGCTCGGTAGCAAGGACCTCAAGCTGCCTCAGGAACTCGCCCTCGACGAGTAACTGTCCACAGCACCAGACCTGAGACCATGATGCGCTGACCGGGTGCGATGGACGGCGTGTCTGTAACGCCTCTGTCACCCTGTGGTCATGGATGCTCACGAGTTGCGCGCGAGGACTGCCTGGGGACTCATCGCTGATCCTGCGGATACTCTCGCGTGGCAGCTCCAGCAAGAATTAGGCCCCATCGAGGCACTGGGTCAGGTGCTCGGCACACCAAACATCCGCGCACTCAGGAAACGTCTTTCTGCAACTCTCCAGGGCGAGCAGGTGTCACCTGAGTCGTTACGTGCCTATAGGGCCCGGTACTCGCCCGATCGTGTGCAACGAGCGCTCGATGTCCAGCTCGAAGAGGACATCACCGCCATATCTTCGGAGCATCCCTGGTGGCCGCAACGGCTGGGTGACCTTGGTGAGCGCGCCCCCTCCACCCTCTGGGTGAAAGGGAGCCTGCACCAGGCCACCGGAGCACAGGGTGTGGCCATTGTGGGGAGCTCGAGGCCCACCCGGTCCGGTCGACAAGCGGCCATCGCCCTGTCGGCTTGGGCTCTGGAGGAGGGCTTCACCATTCTCAGCGGTGGAACACAGGGCATCTCCACTGACGCTCACCGACGTGCGGTCAACGGCGGAGGAATCAGTGTTGCGGTGGTCGCAGGAGGGCTGGAGAGCGTTTACCCACCTGACAACGCGTCTCTGTTTGCTCGTGTCCTTCAGCGTGGTGCGCTGGTCTCAGAGGTTCCCGCAACCGTGCCACCAACAGTCGAAGGGTTATTGGCTCGCAATCGAGTGATAGCAGCCCTCGCGGATGGTGTTGTCGTGGTGCAGGCGGAATACCGCTCAGGAGCCATCAGTGTCGCTTATCACGCTGCAGCCCTAGGTCGTCATGTAGGAGTTGTTCCAGGGCCCTGGAATGACACACGCTCGGCCGGGTGTTGGCGAATCTACCGAGAGTGTGGTGCGATTGTCCTGACTGAACCGGCAGACATCTCGCTGGTTATTCCAGGAGTCACCCATCCCACAACAATCTAGAAGTCAGAGAACACCATGACCGCCTTCAGTCAACACCCCGGGGCTGAGCACCTGATCGTTCACCTCAGTGACACTCACTTCTTGGGTTCAGGTCGGAAACTCTATGACCAGATTGACTCTGATAGCCCGCTCGAGCGTTTGATGGAGCGGTTGCATGCCAGCGAGATGAGTGTCGACGCTTTGGTCTTCACCGGAGACCTCGCCGATCGCGCTGAAGTGGATGCCTATCAACGCCTGCGTGACCTCATTGAGCCGTGGGCTGCAAAGCTTGAGGCGGAGCTTGTGTGGGTGATGGGGAACCACGACGAGCGCGAGCCGTTCACGGAAGTGCTGTTGCGCGAAGAACCCACGGTGGAGCCGAGGGATCGAGTTGTCATGCTGGGGGGCCTGAGGCTTATTGTTTTGGACTCTTCCGTTCCCGGCTACCACCATGGTGAAATCACGGAAGGCCAGCGATCCTGGTTGCGTGAGCAACTGGCAAAACCTGCGCGCAGCGGGACTCTGCTCGCCCTCCACCATCCCCCCATTCCTACCCCGATTGATTTGATGGGCTTGATTGAACTGGAGGATCAGGCTGCGCTTGCCGAGGTTGTGAGCGGTAGTGATGTGAGGGGAGTGCTCGCAGGGCACCTGCACTATTCCACGTTTTCGACTTTTGCCGGTGTTCCGGTCTCGGTCTCTGCTGCGTCCTGCTACAACATCGATTTGGTGGCGGATTCCTCCAAGATTCTGTCGGCCAAAGCCAACTCACTCTCAGCATCCCTGGTTCACGTGTATCCCGACCAGGTCGTGTTCTCCCAAGTGCCCATGGACGACGAGCCCGAACTCACCTCTTATGAGTCCAGTTACCGACCCATGATCGAGGCGATGACTCCCGAGGAGCGCCGGGAAATGTTTAGCAACAAGAATTCCGACTTCAATCGACGATCCGATCAGCAACAATCTGGTTTTTGAGGCATGAACCTGCTCCGGGTCGCCCACACCTACCTCGATCACCTCGAGCGCTCCCGGTTGCTCTCAGATAACTCGCTGTCTGCCTACGGGAAAGACATTCTCCAGTTCGCTGCCTTCGCTAGCGATCAGCGAGTGGAGAGCCTCGACGAAGTGGATGCGGAGCTCGCTCGTTCCTGGGTGTGGTCATTGGCCGAAGGAGGGATGGCCGGGTCTTCGTTGCGACGCAAAGTCTCTGCTCTGAAAGGCTTTACTGCCTGGATGGCCCGTGAGGGTCACACCGATGGTGATGTCGGGATTCGACTGCGCGCTCCGGGAGCCTCCAGGTCTCTGCCTCGAGTATTGACTAGGCGCCACATGGAGGAAATTTTCCAGTCTTTGCAGACCCACGCCGAGACGGGGGATCCTGTCGCAATTCGAGATCTCGCCATAGTGGAAGTCCTCTATGCCAGCGCCATCCGGGTCAGCGAACTTGTCGGGCTCATGCTCGAAGGCGTCGATCTTGAGTCCCGCACACTACGAGTGGTAGGAAAGGGAAACAAAGAGCGGATGGTGCCCCTCGGCGCACCCGCTGTGTCAGCACTGCGTCGCTACCTCAATCACGCCAGGGGGACACTCCTGGGTGAGGGGCAGAGCTCTGTAATGTTTCTCTCGACCCGAGGTAAGCCACTTGGTCAGCGCAGCGTGTACCAGGTAGTGGCTACGCTCCTGGCTGATATTCCAGGTGTGGGACCGCTGGGTCCTCACACCCTGCGTCACACGGCTGCCACCCACCTCCTCGATGGTGGTGCTGATTTACGTAGCGTGCAAGAGCTCCTCGGGCACGCATCACTGGGGACCACGCAGATCTATACCCACGTCTCCAACGAGCGTCTCACCGAGGCCTACCAGCAAGCTCACCCTCGGGCGTAGTTGCCGAGAGGCAGCAACACACTGCGCTGGAGAATCCCTAACTCGCGCCGTGCTGAGCGATACTCCCCACCCTCTCGGAGTCCGAGATGCAGGCACAGCTGAGGGCAATGTCCGGGTTGAACGGTCGCAATCAGGTCACCGGCCTTCACCCGATCACCCAGCTTGACCAGAGACTCCACCGGTTCCATGCTGATGAGGATTCCCTCCGGGGTTCGAAGGGTCAGCACGCCTCGGGTGGCAACCAGCCCGCTAAAGCTCACCACCCCTGTCGCGGGGGCAACGATGTCCGCTCCAGAGGCCGCCAGGTCGAGACCGCGGTGGCCTGGACCCCAGGGAGTGCTGGGCGCGCGGAAATCTCGCAGGACTCTCTGGTCGCCTTCGGTGGGCCACTCCCAGATCGCATCAGGGACAGGAGGGAGGAGCACAAGGAGGACAAGCAGGAAGGCGCCAGTAATCATCCCTGCAGTGTGAGTCATGCTGTGTTGTTGCGAGGGAGCCCCTGAGCGTCTGGTGGATTTTCGGGGTGGAGCCAGGGAGCTGGACAACTGCGCTGATACTGTCAGAGCACCATGGAATCCGCAGTTCTCTTCGCCTTTCTCGTGACCCTCGGCGCGGGCCTCGCCACTGCCGTGGGGGCCGGTGTAGGGCTGTTTGCGAAGCACACGAATCGCCACTTTTTGGCGGTTGCCCTGGGTTTTTCTGCCGGAGTGATGATCTACGTCTCATTCGTCGAGATTCTTCCCAAAGCGGGGGACTACATCACCCAGAGCTCGGGAGATTTCGCGGGCGCGATGACAACGGCGGGAGCATTTCTCGCTGGCCTGGCGGGAATGGCGCTGATGTATCGGCTCATCCCCGACCTCGAGCATCCTGAGCTGACGAACCCACAGACCAAGCTTCCGGGAGAAGAAGGACCCGTCCTGGTCGCCGACAGGCTGCTGTTCAAAGCGGGCCTCGGGGTTGCCCTGGGGGTGACGTTGCACAACTTTCCCGAAGGAATGGCCACCTTCTTCCTCACCCTTGACGATCCTCAGGTGGGAATCTCGGTCGCCTTAGCGATCGCGATTCACAACATCCCTGAGGGAATTGCGGTGGTCGTCCCGATTTACTACGCGACGCGCAATCGTAAGCTCGCGTTTGGTTTTGGTGCCCTTTCGGGCCTTGCGGAGCCACTCGGAGCCATCATTGGCTACGCGATTCTCCAGCCGTTCATCACGGACCAAGTCTTGGGAATCGTGTTTGCGGTGGTGGCGGGAATCATGGTCTATATCTCGATTGACAGTCTTCTTCCCGCTGCACGGCAATATGGCAATGCCCACCTCGCCATCTACGGCATGATTGCCGGCATGGCGGTGATGGCAGCCTCTCTCGTGCTGTTCATGGTCTGACGAACTGAGTGCGGAAGAAGGGACTTGAACCCTCACGCCCGAAGGCACAGGAACCTAAATCCTGCGTGTCTGCCAATTTCACCACTCCCGCTGGCGACTCCCAGTGTACTGAGGCTAGGCGCGAAGCCAGGCTTCGATCTCGCTGGCGGTGCGAGGAATCGCCGCCGAGAGGTTGAGCGCCCCGGTCTCAGTCACAAGGATGTTGTCCTCGAGTCGGACGCCAATACCCCTCCACTCGGGGGGAACACTCTCATCATCGGGCTGGAAATACAGGCCTGGCTCGATCGTGAACACCATTCCAGGCTCCAGCACACCCTCGAGATACATCTCGCGTCGTGCCTGCGCGCAATCGTGAACATCCAGGCCGAGGTGGTGGCTGGTGCCGTGAATCATGTAGCGACGGTGGTGTTGGCCCTCCGGTGCCAGAGCCTCGTCGAGGCTCACCGGGAGGAACCCCCACGCTGACACTTTCGCGGCGATGACCGCCATTGCGGCCTGGTGAATCTCTCGGAATATCGCACCGGGCTTGACGATCTGGAACGCGGCGTCCGCCGCCTCCACCACTGCGTCATAGACAAGGCGCTGTGTCTGGGTGAACGTTCCTGACACCGGGAGGGTGCGGGTGATGTCGGCGGTGTAGAGCGAGTCTCTCTCGACACCGGCATCGACGAGCAGTAGGTCCCCGGGGCTGACCGGGCCATCATTGGTCACCCAGTGCAAGATGCAGGCGTGGGACCCACTGGCGGCAATGGTGCCATACCCAACATCGTTGCCCTCGAGTCTTGCTCGAGCGTGAAAGGCGCCCTCCACGATGCGCTCTCCTCGAGGGTGTCCGATGGCAGTGGGGAGCGCGTCGATGATGTCCTGAAAGCCTCGATGGGTTCCCGCAACGGCCTCTTGGAGCTCTGCAATCTCGTAGTCATCTTTGACCAGTCGCATTTCGCTGATCACCTCGGCCAGGCGATCATCAGCACTCGAGTCCTCGGTGCCTCGTCTATCTCTGAGCTCTCGGGTGAGCCGCTCCGAGGCGTCGGCGATGATGGCACTGCTCTCCAGGTCGAGATCTGTCAGGGACCAGTCCGCGAGGTCCCGGGTGTCAAGGCCAAGCCAGATTCCCACATCCTGGAGGCCAGGGCGCCGACCGGTCCAAAATTCACCGAGAGCCGGGTTGGCATAGAACTCGTCACTGGTGCGAGGGGCGGGTGGCAACACAAAGAGTTGCCACTGGTGAGCATCACCGTGGGGAGTTCCCAGCACAATGCTGCCGGGTGTGGTCCCAGAGCCCCACCCGGTGAGATAGGCGAAAGCAGTATGGGGGCGGTAGGGGTAATCCGTATCGTTGGAGCGCACTCGGGTGGACCCTGCGGGGATGATGAGCGTCACCCCGGGGAATTCTGCACTGAGCTTCTCTCGTCTCTGGGCCACACGGGGAGCGTGCTCGAGGGGGTGTGGGGTGGGCGAATCCGGCGCACTCCAGCCGGTCTGGATAAAGCCACGAAAAGCCTCAGAGATGGGGGTGGTGGAGCGATTCTCCCGCGGTTCTGAAGAGGAAGGCTCGGCCATCTCTCTAGTCTGGCACCTAGCATGGAGGCGTGCCAGCAGTTATCGACCTCCACGCTCACACCACCGCCTCCGATGGTGATGACCGCCCTGCAGAGTTGATAGCTCACGCCATAGCGTCGGGTCTTGATGTTCTTGCCCTGACCGATCACGACACCATGAGCGGGCTCTCAGAAGCCGCGGAAGCGGTGTCTGGCTCCGGCATGATGCTGCTTCCAGGGATCGAGCTGAGCGCCCAAGTAATAGATGAGGAAGCGGGAGCGATTCCCCGCAGTGTTCACCTCCTCGGGTATGGAGTGGATGCGACCAACGCTGTCCTGGCGGGCGAAATGGAGAAAATCCGCTCCCACCGCGATGACCGCCTGAGGTTGATGGTGGAGAAGCTTGGCAGCGATTATGACCTGAGTTGGGAAGAGGTGAGCCAGGCGATGCCGCCTGGCGCCACCCCCGGTCGACCGCATATCGCTCAGGTGCTAATCGACAAAGGATATTTTCCGGACACCAGTGCAGCCTTTGCCGGACCCCTGCGTGCTGATGGCCCCTACCACGTCCCCCATTACGCACCGAGGCTGCACCGCGCCCTGCAGGTGATTGTGGAGGCGGGCGGCGTTCCCGTGCTTGCCCACCCCTATACGGGTGCTCGCTCTGGCGCAGTACGACACGACCGGGCACTCTCCCGAGTGTTGGAGGACTATCAGGTGTTTGTGGAAGCAGGGCTCGCGGGGCTAGAGATCGACCACCGGGAGAATACGGACGAGGGCAAAGAGGTTCTGCGGGCGGTCGCGTCGGAGTTCTCGCTCATCGTCACGGGGTCCAGTGATTACCACGGCACCAGAAAACCCAACCAGCTGGGGGAGAACACCACGGAGGAATCTCAGCTCGAGCGCATTCTCGAGCAGGTCACTGGAGTGGCGCCGATTAGCTAGGGGTCGTGCGGCGACGCTGACGCGTTCGAGCTCGGCCTCGGGTGTCACCCTGGTCGGAGGAATCGTGGGCGCGGGGGTTCTTTTGAGGCTCCCGGGGGGTTCGCGGGGGCTGCCCGGCACGCTTTTCCTTCTGGGGGATGGGTGTCGCTTTCAAGCGACCCTTTGTCCCCGGTGCGATCTTGAGATCCTCAAACAGGTGAGGGGATGAGGAGTAGGTCTCCACGGGCTCCGGAATACCCATCTCCAGGGCTTTGTTGATGAGTGCCCACTTGTGGAGGTCATCCCAGTCCACAAAGGTCACGGCAATGCCTGTTTTCCCAGCGCGACCGGTGCGGCCCACGCGGTGCAAATACGCTTTGTCATCCTCGGGGATGGTGTGGTTGATGACGTGGGTGACATCATCCACATCGATACCGCGGGCAGCGACATCGGTGGCGATGAGGACATCTTTCTTGCCCGCTTTGAACCCGGCCATGGAGCGCTCACGAGCGTCCTGGCTCATGTCTCCGTGGACAGAGCCAGCGGAGAAACCGCGGTCGTTGAGCTCCTCCATGAGTCGCGCTGCGGCGCGCTTAGTGCGGGTGAAGATGACGGTCTTGCCGCGACCCTCGGACTGGAGGATGCGGCCAATGACCTCGTCCTTGTCCATTTGGTGGGCGCGATAGACAAAGTGCTCAATGTTGGCCTGGGTCAGGCTCTCATCGGGGTCCGAAGCCCGGATGTGGATGGGCTTCTGCATGAAACGCCTCGCCAGTGTCACCACGGGACCCGGCATGGTGGCCGAGAAGAGCATGGTGTGACGGGTGGCCGGTGTTTGCGAGAACAACTTCTCCACATCGGGGAGGAAACCCAGATCCAACATCTTGTCGGCTTCGTCCAAGACCATGACCTGGATGTCCTTGAACGAAATCAACCGTTGGGACGCCAAATCTAAAAGGCGACCGGGTGTTCCCACCACAATCTGGGCGCCCGCCTGAATCTGCTCAATCTGGCCCTCATACGCTTTGCCACCATAAATCGAGACCACGGTGGTGGAGCGGTTCTTGGTTGCCAATTCCATGTCTTCTGTGACCTGGACCGCGAGTTCCCTCGTGGGAACCACAATCAGGGCCTTGACGCCCTTCTCGGGGTCAAGACCTAAGCGTTGAATGAGGGGGAGACCAAAACCGAAGGTTTTGCCTGTTCCCGTCTTGGCCTGACCAATAATGTCTTGGCCAGTGAGGGCAATGGGGATGGTTTGTTCCTGAATAGGAAAAGGTTCGATGATGCTTTTGCTAGCAAGCGCCTCGACCAGGTCGGCTTCGATACCGAGGTCGGAAAAATTCACGTGTAAGGGGATCCTTTTGTTCTCTAATGTCCCCCCAGTCTAGAGGGTGGAGGCTATGAGCGAACAGTCTGCTGGTAGCTAAGCTGGTTCAATGCCGTGGTGGTCGTGGAAAAAGAAAAAGGCCGATCGGCCTGCGTTCTCGATTACCCCACGCGATGACGAGAGTGCCGCGTCCAAAGTCGATCTGGGAGCTCTAGCGCCCCCCTTGGCGGACTATCTTGCGGGGGCGTGCGTCTTGCAGCAAGCCCTCGCCTCGAAACTTTCGGTGCTCTCGGGTGGAGCCTGGGGGTCCGAGGACGCCGATGATCTGGGGCTCGCCTCCGGTCGTGCGATGGATCGATATCGACGTCTTCGCACGATGCTCGAGGACTATGTGGAAGATGTGGCCGCCGCTCTCTCGGGTCCCCGGGATCGGCTTGCTGCCCACCTGGATCGCCTGGAGAGCACCCGTTGGTACGAAGGAGTGGGCACCGCCTACGTGGTGACCGGCTTCACGAGAGATTTTTGGCACCGCCTCGCGACGGGTTTCGACCCTGAGGTCACGAGCGTCCTCCAGGACATCCTGAAAGACGAGGGCGATGAGGACTTGATGGCCGGCGTGCTGGAGCGTTTTCTCGCCGTTGACGGACGGTATTCCTCGCGGCTGAGCTTGTGGTGTCGTCGTTTGGTGGGGGACACGATGTTGATCTGCCGTGATGCACTCTCCGAGGCCGCCATGGCTCACGTGGACGCGGAGGTCCGACTAGAACCAGTGCTCACCGATGTGGTGGCACTGCACACGAGGCGATTGGACCGCCTCGGTCTCACCGCTTAGGAGCGGGTGAGCTCTGCCCAGAGGGCTTCGTCTGCTGCTTTTCGGCGCTTCGGGAGAACAATTCCGAGCGCTGTGGTTCCCACCAGGGCAAGGCCCAAGGCAATAACCCAACCCCAGGGTCCTCCGGCGTCGATACCCACCCAGATGGCAATCAGCCACCCCAGAGATCCCAGAATGACACCAGCGGAGGGCATCACCGCAAGACCGTGGAGGTCCCTGCCGGGGACGATGTAGCGCAGGGCGAGGCCCAGTAAGCCTGCGAAGGTGACGACGAGGACGAGTTCCATGGGTTAGGGCGCGAAGCCGACCTTGCGGGCTTTCTCTTGCCCGATCTCCACGAATGCCAGGTTTTTGGCGGGCACCACATAGATGTGGCCCTTCTCATCTTCCAGGCGCAGCGTTCCGCTGTCCGAGCCCACCGAGTCAGCGATTGCTTTCTCAATCTCGGCAGCAGACTGCGTGGTCTGGAACATCAGTTCCCGGGCAGTGTTCACAATTCCAATGCGTATATCCACGGTGTCTAGCGTACGACACGTCAGCTGTGTGGATTAGCCTCCAGGGGATGGCATCCCACACCGACCCACTCCTTGGAGCACCTCCCGCGCAGTGTGCTCTGGTCCTGGGTGCTCCGGGAAGTGGCAAGACCACACTCCTCGTGGATCGGCTGGTGGCCCTCAACGCCCAGGGTGTGTCTCCGGATGCCCTTCTCATCGTGACTCCCACCCGTGCGCACGCGAGCCGGGTGCGCGACCAGGTGGGTCTCGCCCTCGGCGTCACCACAGCAGGTCCGAGGGCTCGCTCGCTTCAAGCTTTCGCGTTTGCCGTTGTCCAGGAGCATCATCGAGAACACTCGCTCGCTCCTCCCGAGTTGGTCAAAGCCCGTGTGCTCGATGGCGACATCCAAGACCTTCTCGAGGGTCACCTCGAGGACGCCTCAGGGCCGCACTGGCCTGAGCCTTTGGGGGATATGGCGCGCTCGTCGCCCCGTTTCCGCACCGAACTGAGGGAATGGCTCTCACGGGCGAGCGAACACTCGCTCACTCGCGAGCGGATTGACGAACTGGCAACCCTCCACGCACGCCCAGAATGGGCAGCGGCGGCAGAGTTCCGGGACGAACTGCGCACCGTCATGGCCAGTGCGCGACCCGGTGCGTATTCCAGTGCTGACACTCTGCGCCGGGCTGAAGCCATCGTGCGTGAGGGACTTCCCGCTGCGTTCCAGAGCCTTGCTCACGTGGGTGTTGATGATGCTCACGATCTCACGGTCGCTGGCCTCGAGCTTCTCGATGCCCTCCGGTCTGTTGGTGTGGGAGTGACGGTGACGGCGGAGCCCGACCTGTCGGGGGGAACCTTCCGGGGTAGTGAACCCCGCGGGCTCCTCCACCTGCAGGGCCTCTGGGGAACGCCACCGACAGTCTTGCCCGAGGTTCACCGTCACGGTCCAGAAATCCGTCAGGTGGTTCGCCTCATCACGGAGCGCATTGGAACAGCGGGTGCTGGTTCTCAGCGACAAGCCCCTGGTCACGGTGACCCCGGCCGAGTGGAGAGCCTGCTGGCACCCAGTTATGCGCGGGAGGCCTCGGACATCGCGCGCATCATTCTCGATGCGCACCACCAGGACGGTGTTCCTTTTGACCAGATTGCCGTGATTGCCAGGCGTGGATCCCGGGTGAGCGCACTCTCCGCGTCTCTTTCCGCCCAGGGAATCCCGGCTCGCACCGCGATGGTCGGGATGACGCTCGTGGAGGAACCTGCCGCGAGGGCATTGGTGGACATGGTCGCGTTCGGTCGAGGAGTAACACCGCTCACCGCCTCGAGTGCGGTGAGTGCTCTGACCGGGCTGTATGGAGGAATGACCCAGCAAGAGCTTCGCGCACTGCGTTTTGCGCTTCGAGTCGCCGCGGACCCGGGCGAGCCTTATCAACCCGCTGACCAGATGATTGCCCAAGCGTTAGGACACCGAGGGGGCTTCGCCTTGCTGCCGGGCTCGGTCTCGAAAAAGGCGGCTCGTGTCGCTGAAGTATTGGATGACATCAGGCGCGCACCGGCTGATACTCCCGTCACCGATGTGCTCTGGAGGGCATGGGATGGCTCACCTGCCGCCACATTCTGGCTCGAGGGCGCCAGCCAGGGGACACCACTGCCCTCAGCGGAGCGCGCACTGGATGCCGTGGTGGCACTTTTCCGACAGGCCTCTGACTTTGTCGAGAGTCAACCAGGGGCAAACCCCGAGCTTTTCCTTGATGCCGTTGTGGGTGCCGAGATTCCCGATGATGTGCTCGTTCCTGAACCCTCATGGCCCTGTGTGGTGGTGTCCACACCACCGGGAGTTGCGGGCCGTGAATTCGAGTTGGTCATTGTCGCGGGGCTTGAGGAGGGAGTGTGGCCTGACCTTCGGCCGCGAGAGTCGCTAATCGGTGCCCACCAGATGGTCTACGCCCATCAAGGTCTCTCGGATGCGATCCTTGATGAACGACGAGCGGTTCTGGATGATGAGCTGCGCGTCTGCGCTCTTGCCCTCTCCCGGGCCACCCAGCGCGTGGTGGTCACCGCCACCATGGACGAAGAGTCAGGCCCGAGTCCGCTGTTTGCGCTGATCGATCGCCACGCAACATCGCTGGAATCCTCCGAGGAGGGCGCCTCGTCGAGCGCCACCGTGGTCGGGGGTCTTCGGCGATCTCTGGTGAGAGCGCTGGAACAGGGCGCGAATCCGCAGCCCCTCGCCCACGACCTCGCCGTGCTGGCCGCCCGCGGACTTCCGGGCGCTGAGCCCTCCTCATGGTGGGGACTGCTCCCACCCTCGACGATTGCGCCGCTCTATCCTGAAGGCCCAATTCCGGTGTCACCCTCCGCGCTGGACACCCTCGAGTCATCGCCCGTGGAGTGGTTCCTTGGGACTATTGCGCGGCATGACCCGACCCCCCAGCGGGGATTGGGATCCCTGATTCACTCCGCGCTGGAGGAACACCCCGCGGGCGACGCAGAGACGTTGTGGGCGAATGTTGAGGCGCGCTTTGCGGAGCTGGAATATGACGCGGGCTGGATTGAGCAATATCAGCGCCGCCTTGCTCAATCGATGGTGTCGGCGCTTGCCGAGTATCTGCGCGACCACGAGAAGGACGGGTGGACGGTGCTTGCGAGTGAGCAACGTTTTCAGTTCACCCATGGTCGCGCCACGATGACCGGATATATCGATCGAGTCGAGATGACCCCTGAGGGCCAGGTCATGGTGGTCGACCTCAAGACCGGATCGTCACGCACAGAAAGCCAAGTTGTGGAAGACCCCCAGCTCCTGGCGTACCAGCTGGCACTGACTTCCGATGATCTCAGTGCTGTCCTCCCCGAGAATCTCGTCTCCGCGGGGGCGTCACTACTGTTCGTCAAGGAGGGTATTCGGGGGAAGGCGTATCGCTTGACTACCCAGCCACCGGTCGATGAGCAGGGTGTGGCAGATTTCCTCGCCCGAGTGGAACAGGCCGCTGCTCTGATGGCGTCTCATGAGTTCACCGGGGGTCCGTTGAGTTTTGGACCGGCCGGCACACCGTCGAGGCACCGTTGGCACTTTGTGGGGGAGGTGTGTGGCGATGCATAGTGCGAGAGATATTTCTGCGGCATTGGAGCTACCCGAGCCCACGGCCGAGCAGATTGCGGTCATCGAAGCGCCCTCTGAGGGTGCTGCACGGGTGATTGCCGGCGCAGGCTCGGGTAAGACCGAGACCATGGCACTCCGAGTGCTCTGGCTCGTCGCCAATAACTATGTCGAGCCCGATGCGGTTCTGGGTCTCACCTTTACCCGCAAGGCTGCGGGGGAGCTGTCCGCGCGCATTCTCTCCCGGCTTCGCGCACTGCATGAGCGCGGGCTCGCCCCCACCACAGATGAGTTCCACACCCCCAGCGTTTCCACCTATAACTCTTTTGCAGCATCGCTCTATCGAGATCACGCCGTGGTGCTCGGTCGAGACCCTGATGCGAGGGTTCTCTCGGAAGCCAGTGCATGGTCACTCGCCACCCGGGTTGTGTCGACGAGCGCACTGCCCGAGCTATCCCAGTGGGACATTACGGTTCCCACTTTGGTGCGCATTGTCCGCACTCTGGGTTCACGCCTTCAGGAGAACCGGGTCGCGCCGGGTGACATGGAGGCTTTTGTCCGGGAGTTTCATGCCGTGGTGGACCTACCCGCTGGGGGCACAGGGACGTATAAGCAGGTGGAGGAGTGGGCAGAGCGGATTGACTCGCTCACCACCCTGATGGCGCTCGTCGAGGAATTTCAGGAAGCTAAGCGCCTGCGCGGAGTTCTGGAATTTTCCGATCAGATTGCCCTAGCGCTCGAGATTGTGCAGCGCTTCCCGCACGCCATCGAGCAGGTGCGCTCTCGTCATCAGGTGGTGCTCTTGGATGAATACCAGGACACCAGTGTCGCCCAGACGACGCTCCTTACAGAGCTGTTTCGCGGGCACCCGGTGATGGCGGTGGGGGATCCCCACCAGGCCATTTATGGCTGGCGAGGAGCGAGTAGTAGCAACCTGGCTGACTTTGTGACCGGCTTTGGCGAGTCCATTGCCACCTACAGCTTGTCGACCTCGTGGCGCAATGGAGCCCGCATTCTTGACGCGGCCAACACCATTGCTGGACCCCTTCGAGAACTCCCCGGACCCGAAGTAGAGACCTTGAAACCCTCACCCAAGGCCAGTAATCACGCCCTGGAGGTGGTCTATCCCGAAACACTGGCGGAGGAGGCCGTGCAGGTGGCCTCGTGGCTTGCCGATCGCCTGGGTGAGTCGAATCCCCCGCCCAGTGCTGCCATCATCGTTCGTGCCCGCGCGCACCAGGGAGTGTTTGTTGATGCGCTCAGCCAGCGCGGGGTTCCCGTCCATGTCTTGGGGATTGGCGGATTGCTGGATGACCCAGCAATCGCTGACATCGTCTGCACTCTCCGAGTTATCGCTCAGACATCAGCGGAATCGGAACTGATTCGGCTGCTTGCCGGAGCCAAGTGGCGAGTCGGTGTTGCTGATCTCCACGCGCTCGCCGGAACAGTCCGCTGGCTTCAGGGCCGGGATTATCACGGTGTTGCTCTCCCCGACGATGTTCAGGCGCGGCTCAAGAACTCCGTGTCCGCTCACGATGCCCCTGGGTTGTTTGATGCGCTGCGGTTCATGGCTCAGGCTCCTGAGGACCACACCCAGTGGCGGGATTATTCCGCCGAAGCACCCGCTCGCCTGCGGGACGCCTGGGACACCTTCTCGACCCTGTCGCGAATGCAGGTGGGAGACCTGGACTCGCTGGTGAGCGCAATCGAGTCGACGCTCGGACTGGATGTCGAAGTGGCGGCAAATCCCGTCAGGGTCACCTCGCGAGCTGCTAGAGAAGCCTTCCACGATGCCCTCCACACTTATGTGGGCGTTGCCGAGGAATCGAGCGTGCAGGGTTTTGTGCAGTGGCTGGAGGATGCCGAAAGGCGTGACAACCTGACCCCGCGGGCGGAACCACCCGAGGCTGGATGTGTCCAGGTCCTCACTATCCACGGTGCAAAAGGCCTCGAGTGGGATCATGTGGTGATTCCCCGAGTAGTACAAGACGAGGTTCCCGCCAAACCCCGGGAGACGTCCGCGTGGCTGGGAATGGGGGAACTTCCGTATCACTTCCGAGGAGATAGGGACTCGCTCCCCGTGTTTTCCTGGCGTACCGCCACCACTCGAAAAGAGTTAGTGGACGCTCAGAAAGCGTTTGTGGAGGACGTCAAAAAGCATCGCGGTGCGGAAGAGCGCCGCCTGATGTATGTCGCGATCACGCGTGCGAGGCATCGAGTACTCCTCAGTGGGTCGTTTTGGGCTCACCACACCACCGCTCGTCCTCCTTCGGTGTTCTTGAAGGACCTGGAGGAGGCGGGGATTGTCGACGCACTGCCCACCCATCCGCAGAATGAGAATCCCTCCGAGGCTGAAGCATCCGAAGAGAGGGTCTGGCCCCCTGACCCGTTGGGGTCCAGGCGAGCCATGGTCGAACAGGCAGCTGCGAGCGTCCGCGAGGCTCAGGCCGGCGAGTTGGGAGATCCTCTGACCCCTGCCGCTTCGGGCCTCATCACTCGCCTCGATCGAGCCCGCTCATCCTCGAGCGGTATCGAGGTGAGAATTCCGCGGAGGATTCCCGCGTCCTCACTGGAGCGGTGGTTTTTGGATCCCGACGCACAACGAGCCGCACTTCGCCGGCCTCTCCCGCAGAAGCCCTATCGCCAAGCATTGCGAGGAACCCTGTTCCACAGCTATGTCGAGGAGCACTTTGAGCAGAAGCCTCTGCATCCACTCAGTGGGCTGGAGAGCGATGACGATGGCGACACCCTAGGGATGGAGGAGTGGATTCAGGCCTTTGAGTCCTCGCCGTTTGCAACCCTGACCCCGCTCGCCATTGAACAGGAGTTACACCTTCCCGTGGCCGGACACCTGGTGGTGTGCAAGCTGGACGCGGTCTTCCCTGGTGCAGACGGCCCCCACATCGTGGACTGGAAGACCGGCGCGAAGCCCTCCGATCCCCGGGAAATCGAGGCAAAGGCGCTCCAGTTAGCCGCCTACCGGGCGGCGTGGTCTCAGTGGACCGGTGTCTCCCAGGAGAGCGTCACCGCAAGTTTTTGGTACGCCGGAGATTCAACACTGCTGACCCCTGAGGTGCTGCCCACGCTGGTCGAACTCGAGGATATTTTCCGCCCACTCTGGAGTGACTAGTTCTCGAGTGGGTGTTTAGCCTGCGAGATGGGCTGGGTGAGAGCCTGATCCATATCCCCGGATACTCGGTCATGGAGTGCTGAGAGCATTGCGGTGGCATCCTCGGTGATGGTCTCGTTGTGAGAGTCCATGCCGTGCAGCAGCCACTTGGCGACATCGAGTTCAGCGTAGAAGCGTGCGCGCTGCATGACCCAACGATCGGCGCTGGTGCGAGCGCTGCGGTAGGAGGTCACCACAGCCATGTGGAATTCGCTTGCAGCCGGAGTGGTGAGCCAGGCGAGGTCCCTCGCAGGGTCGCCCACCCGGAAATCTCGCCACTGGTCCACCGCGACAACGTTCTCGTTCTCCACCAGGAGGTGCCCCAGCTGCATCAGCCCATGAATCACCGTGGGCTCGAACTGCCACAAGCTTGAGTCCTCGCAGGCTGTTTCCCATCGGCGCAACAGAGCCTGGGGAATCAGCCCGGTGGCGGCGGCGCGGTCCACAATTCCTGCGCACTCCCGCAGGGAGTCGATCGCACTCTCTGCCGGGCGGTCAAAATCTTGGACGCTACTGGTGGGCAGCGAGTGGATCTGCGCGAGAGCAGTGCCAATCGACGCCGCAAGAATGGGCGTCACCTTGTGAGCGGAGGGGGCTTGTCCGGGGAGGTATTCGCACACGCTGAGGGTGTGCTGGCCGACTTCCGTCGTTCCTGCCAGCCGGGGAACACGGAAGGAGAGCCTCGAGCGCAGCCCCTCGCTGAGCGCCCGCACAGCCCGGAGGGTCTCCGCGTGTGCTGCTTCTGCTGAGGCCGAGGTGGGAAGCTCGACCAACCAGGGAACCTGGTTGACGTCATGGACGAGTGCGACGTCTTTCTCCGCGCTCGAGAGTGTTTGCGTGCTCACAGCTTGGAAACCGGGGACAGCGCTGGTGGCCAGCGCCGATAGCATGAGAGCAGTGTGGCCCATGGCTCCAGGGTAAGCGCGAAGACCTGCCAAGCCCTCCTGCCACACCGAAGCTTCTGCCACACAGGCAGGTCATGACGAAAGAGAGTGGCGGATGTCGTTAACCCCCCAGTTGCCGCTCTCGCGCACTCGCATTAACCGCGATGCCATTTCGCGGAAAATTCCCGGCTTTCTCGAGCAGATCATGGGGGAGGACACCACCCGAGTGGTGTTGATTTGGCGGGGAGAGGCTCTCCTTGCGGAGGACTCTCACACGCGCATTGAGTTGGTTGCGCCCGGAGGAGTCCTCGCAGGTTCCTTCCTGATTTACCTGGGCGTGACGACGCAGAGTGTTCGTGACATTCCCGAGGGAACCCGCATTGTTGCTGCCGTGCTGGATGATGTCACCGGGCCCCTCGTGTCGAAAGATATGGCCCGCTGGGTGTCGGCTCGGACCATGGCGCATGCGCTGGACGATCTCGACTCGGGCATCGTGGTGGAAGCGCTCGCCATGGCGAACTGGCACCACGCTCACACGTTCTCCCCGATCACCGGAGCCCCAGCCGAGTCGGACCAAGCGGGGTGGACTCGCGTCGATCAATCCACCGGAAAAGACTTGTTCCCTCGCACCGATGCTGCTGTGATTGCGCTGGTAACTGACCAGCACGATCGGATTGTCTTGGGCAGCAATGCTCTGTGGGAAGCCAGACGGTATTCGCTACTGGCAGGGTTTGTTGAGCCCGGTGAATCGCTCGAAGCCGCCGTCATCCGGGAGGTGTTCGAGGAATCCGGTTTGGTGGTGACCAACCCTGTGTACATGGGATCACAGCCGTGGCCATTCCCCGCCTCGCTGATGGTCGGGTTTAGGGCCGAAATCGACGAAGCATCTCTCGCCGATATTCGACCCGATGGCACTGAAATCATTGACCTGCGATGGTTTTCGCGTGAAGAGCTCCTAGCCTCACTCGGCGAGGTTCTCCTTCCTGGTCGCCCCTCCATCGCGCGCGCCATGATTGAGAGCTGGCTGGGGCAGGAACTTCCCGAGGGCTCCTAGTGGTGGACACACTCTCCGGTCTGGATGACGCACAACGCGTGGTCGCCACCACATGGGGTGGACCACTGTGTGTGTTGGCCGGAGCCGGGACCGGAAAAACGAGGGCGCTGACGCATCGGATAGCCCACGGTGTTGCCGAAGGGAAATACCAGCCAGAGCAGGTGCTGGCGTTGACCTTCACCACTAAAGCGGCCTCAGAGATGGGGCAGCGCTTGCGGGCACTCGGTGTCTCCGGCGTTGCCGCGAGAACTTTTCACTCCGCTGCGCTTCGCCAATTGCAGCATTTTTGGCCGAGCATCACCGGGGGTAGGTTGCCCGATATCGCCTCCTCAAAGGCTCCTCTCATTGCCAAGACTTTGGATCAGTTGTCACTGTCGGTGGACACGGCCGTCATCCGTGATCTGGCGGGAGATATTGAGTGGCGGAAGGTCCAGGCCTACACGCTCGATGACTATCGGGACAAGCGCGCGACTCTGGGCAAGAGCCTCCCCGGAGGTTTGTCGCTGGAAGTCGTCGCCAGTATTCATGAGCGTTACGAACAGGTCAAAGACGAACAAAGCCGGATCGACTTTGAGGACGTCCTCCTCGCGACACTGGGAATGTTGGAGAGTGAATCTCGCGTAGCGGAGCGGGTTCGAGCCCAGTACAGCGTCTTTCTGGTGGATGAGTACCAGGACGTGTCCCCACTCCAACAGAAGCTCCTCGATGTGTGGCTTGGGGGTCGAGAAGATCTGGTGGTTGTGGGTGATGCGAGCCAGACGATTTATAGCTTCGCGGGGGCCTCAAGCTCCTACCTCTTGGAATTCCCCGAGCGTTTCCCTTCGGGAACAGTGGTGAAGTTGGAGCGCAACTATCGCTCAGGCGAGCACATTGTTCGGGCGGCGAACCACGTCATGCTGGGTCGCCCCGGTGCTCTCACACTCGAAGCCCAGGGTGGCTCGCTGGAGCCCATCCATCGCCATATCGCGCGCACTGACGAGGCCGAAGCACAGTATGTGGCCCGCACCATCAAGAGTCTGATCGAGCAAGGCACGCCCCCGGATGGAATTGCGGTTCTGATTCGGTTTGGCGCGCAGTCCTTAGAGCTTGAGTCAGCATTACGCGCTGAGGGCGTGGGTGTCAGAGTTCACGGGTCCACTCCGTTCTTTGAAGAGTCCCATGTCAAGCGCGCCCTGATGGAAATCCGCGGCGCTGCTGTGGCCGGGGTGGCGGGTTCCCTCACCCAGGTCGTGGACGACATTCTCTTTGGGCTGGGGTTGCAAGGAGAGGCCCCCGATCACCAGGGGGCTGAGCGAAACCGCCACGACGATTTGGCCGCCCTACGCGCACTTGCTCGCTCCATGCCTCCGGGGAGCACAGTCGCGGAGTTCTCTGACCTGTTAGCGGATCGAGCCGGCGCGGGAGACGCGCCCGAGGTGGGGGCAATCACGATTACGACCGTTCACTCGGCGAAGGGACGTGAATGGCCCGTCGTCTTTGTGGTGGGTCTTTCAGAGGGGATGTTCCCCATTTCGTATGCGACCACAGAGGAAACCATCGAGGAGGAGCGACGGTTGTTTTATGTCGCCATCACCCGAGCCCAGCACGCGCTGTATCTCTCGATGGCGGAACGGGGACGATCGGACCAAAGCGTTCGGGCACCGAGCAGATTCCTTCAATCGCTGTCTCCCGCGGCCCCTTAGCCAAGCGAGCGACAGAGACAGGAGCCTGAGGGCTCCTCGTGGTAGGTCTGAACTTTTTGGGTGTAGCGATCAATCCGGTAGGTGAGCCCTTGCTCTGCAGCGCGCACAAGATCTCGGGTGTGCCAGGCTGCCACCGCGTGGAATGCCGGGGTATCTGTCGCAGCGGAGAGAGTCGAGAGCTGAGTTGCCAGAGCAACGAGCGCTGGCTCGCGAGCCGCATGGTTCTCCCAGACGCACTGCAGACACGGACCAACACCGGGCGTCACGCGAGGGCCCACCGTCATCGATTGGTCACTCATGATGATGGGAGTGTGGGGGACGTCGGTGGCGAGCCATGGGCGATAGGCAGACGCTGGCATCACGAAAGATGAGACCAGCAGTGCCTCGTCAGGAGGGTCCGCTTCTAGAAAGCCCACGTCCCGAAGGACGCGGGCAAAAGAGGCCACGTGAGTGGTGGACCCGGTAATGCTCAACCGGGGGAGCGCGTCGGGGGTTCGCGGGGTGAGCGCCCCCGAGAGCTCGTCAAGGAAGAGATCGGTCTCCTCAGGAGTGAGGCCCTCGTGGGAGGCGATTGCGTCGTAGCCCTCCTCGCTAATGCCTCGGTGGAGGGCTGCGAGCACCGGGAGGTAGCGCTGATCGATCGAGTCGATGAGCGCTATCGGCGGATCAACACCGATTTGGAGGCCCTCGGGTGAGCGCCACACCACCGGAAGAGACGAGTCGAGATGGAGGAGTCGTGACATTCCGCCATGGTGACGGAAACCCGCCTCGCGGCGGGGAATTTATCCACAGCTAGGACTCGGGAGTCTCCTCGTCCAAGAGCTCGCGCAGTGCTTGGTCAAAGTCGTCATCAGCGGGCGGGTGAGCAATCCGCTGGAGGAAGCCTTCCGGGTTATCGAGGTCGTCGAGGTGGGGCAACGTATCGGGGTGGCGCCAGAGTTCATCGCGCGCCTCAGAGCCAAGCTCCCGGTGGATCTCCGCCCACAGAGCACTGGCTTCGCGGAGTTTTCTGGGACGAAGCTCCAAGCCGACGAGGGTGGAGAAGGCGTGTTCAGCGGGTCCACCGCTGGCGCGACGACGTCGGATAGCCTCCCCGAGTGCGCCGGATTTTGGTAACCGGGCTGTAGCAAGACCGGTGACATGGTCCACCCACCCTTCGACAAGTGCCAACATTCCCTCGAGACGCTCCAGGGCCCTGTTTTGCTCCTCGGTGCGCTCGGGAAGCAGCGCCCCCGTCGTCAACAGTTCCTTCATCGCCTCAGCGTTGGTGGGGTCAAAATCCTCGGCGAGTTCCATCACGCGGGAGAGGTCGATGCTGATGCCGCCGGCGAAATCTCGGATGGCGCTCATCATGTGGAGGCGGAGCCATTTCGCATGGCGGAAGAGTCTCGCATGTGCGATTTCTCGGGTGGCGAGGTAGATGTCGGCTTCTTCCTGGGGGACATCGAGGTCGCGGGAAAACGCTCGCATGTTTTGGGCCAGCAGAAAGGCTTTCACGTCGTATTCGTCGCTGCCACTGACCAGCGGGATGCCGATATCGCCACCAGAGAGGACTTCTCCGGAGAGTTTCCCGACCGCTCCGGCGAGCTGCATCGTGAACAGGCTCTTGGAGACTTGCTCCATCGGTCCACTCATTCCGCCAATGAGCCCCTGCATGTCCTCGGGTGCTTGGCTTGCCATCATCTGGGAGATGGCCCGGGGGATAGCGGTCGCGACGGGGTCGGCGATGTCCTCCCACACGGGAAGAGTGACTCTGGCCCATTCAGCGCGGGTGCCCACCACAGGAGTCTCAGGAAGGTCGGAGATGGCGGTCACCTCGGTGAGCCACAGGCCTGCCACCGTCGCGGCCTGGCTCAAGGCTTGGCGGGTTGCAGGGTCCAACGGGAGCGCACCCTCACCGGCGACCGTGACGGCGTGATCCCTCGAGGCCTGCGGTTTGAGCCCGCCGCCGGGAGCAAAGGAGGTACCGAGCTGCATCATCATCTTCTGCAGTTCTTCGGGCGAGACGTTGATTCCCGCGGCTTTCATGAGTTCTTCAGGGTTGAAGGACTCATCGCCACTGAGAAACTTTCGGAAGGCGTCCTTCATCCACTCTTCGTCGCCAAAGCGTGGGTCATCGCCAGAGTCCTCGGACATGACACCACGGTACAAGGGTGATCGGTGCAGGAGTCTCTGATTTCGCTAACGGCTTGTTCCCGGTTTCCGTGGCTATGCTTTCCCGGTTATCAAGCGGGGAGTCACCAGTGGCCATTTATGAAACCGAGGATCCATCGGATCAGGTTCAGCGACGCTCCCGCCTCGCGGGATGGCTAATGCTGATTTTTACTGCGGCCATCGTGATCGGTTTGTCTTTCTTTCCTGCGCCCTACGTCATCGATAACCCGGGTCCCACCTACAACACCCTGGGCTCTGTGAGTGTTGGCGATGAGGAGATGGAGCTCATCCTGATCTCCGGGGAGGAGACCTACGAGACCACCGGTTCACTGCTCTTGACGACGGTGACCCGCTCAGGAAACCCCGAGAGTTTGCCCGGGTGGCTTGATGTCCTACAGGGATGGTTTGACCCCACCCGGACCGTCATCCCCGTGGATGTTGCCTACCCGCCGGGAATTTCAGTCGAGCAGAATCGTGAAGCAGCCGCCATTGAGATGGAGAACTCTCAACAAGAGGCAGTCGCGGCAGCCCTGGATTATCTCGGCATCGCTTACACCAGCCGGATGGTGGTGTCCCAAGCCCTGGAGGGTGGACCCAGCGAAGGTGTTCTCCTTTCCGGTGACGTCATCCTTCAAGCCAACGGGATGAGTGTGGACACCGTCAGCAGTTTTCGGGAGATGATCGCGGACTCGGGTGTCATTACACCCATGACCATCACTGTGGAGCGCGAGGGGTCCCCGGTTGACGTGCAGGTTCTTCCGCGAATGTCGGAGGGTCCGGAGCGCGTTCCGATGGTGGGGATTCTTGTCTCTGGAACTTACGATTTTCCTCTCGATGTTGACATCGCTCTCGAGAACGTGGGGGGACCCAGCGCTGGGCTCATGTTTGCGCTCGGCATCGTCGAGAAGTTGACAGTGGAGGACATCACCGCGGGTCAGGTCATTGCGGGGACGGGAACCATCGATGCCCAGGGTCTTGTCGGGCCGATTGGTGGTATTCGTCACAAAATGCACGGCGCGTTGAATGACGGCGCGGCCTGGTTCTTGGCTCCTGCCGATAACTGTCCTGACGTCCTCGGCCACATCCCCGATGGCCTTCAGGTGATTCCGGTGGCGACACTCGAGGGTGCTCTTGATGCCCTGGAGAGTATCCGTGCGGGTGATGAGCTTCCCCGCTGTGCCGGGTCCTAGGCGTTCCCCCAGCCACTCTTTGTAGACTGAAGTCCCTGACCCCGCCAAGGAGAGTACTCACTCGTGTCTCAAGCCGTTCCGCAGTTGTTCGACCGTCGCAGACTTCCCCTCATCATTACCGTGGCCGTGTTGGCTGCAGTGCTGGGAGGGTTCTTCCTCTTCTCCTCGCTCTACACCGAGGTGTTGTGGTTTGACCAGGTGGGCTACCTCGAGGTCCTTCTGACCTCGTGGGGTGGCTCGGTAGCGATGTTCCTGATCGGGTTCATCACGATGTTCCTTCCCGTCTGGCTGAGTATCTCGCTGGCGTTCCGGTTCCGTCCGGTCTACGCGAAGCTCTCCAACGAACTCGACCGGTATCGCCAAATCATTGACCCCATCCGGCGTGCAGCGATGCTCGGAATTCCTGCTCTGCTCGCGCTCTTCTCCGGCTTGGGTTCTGCCAACACCTGGCCGCAGTTCCTGCTGTGGATGAACCGCGAACCGTTTGGCACCGTAGATCCAGAGTTCGGTCTGGATGTCGGCTTCTACATTTTCGAGTTGCCCGTGTACTCCAGCGTGATTTCCTATGTGTCGACGATTCTTGTGCTCTCGGCCTTGGGTGCTGCCGCGACCGGTTTCCTGTACGGGTCGATTTCCGTCACGGGACGTGAGGTCCGCATTTCTCGGACGATGCGCGTTCAGCTGGCCATTCTGGGTGTTCTCTACTTTGCGGCCCAGGGCGTCAACCTCTGGCTCCAGCAGTATGAGGCGCTCGTCACTGCCAGCTCCGGCTTCCTGGCCTTTGGAGCTGGCTACACCGAAGCGAATGCCACCATTCCGGCTCGCGCCATCATGGCGGGTATCGCCGTCCTTGTGGCTCTGCTCTTCCTCGTCACCGCCATCATCGGACGCTGGCGTCTCGCCGTTGTCGGAACTGCGCTCTACATCGTGTCCGGCCTGGTCCTTGGCCTCGCCTACCCCAGCTTGATTCAGCGATTCCAGGTCGACCCGAGTGCCAGGACCCTGGAGGCGGAGTTCATTGACCGCAACATTGACGCCACGAGGGACGCCTACGGTGTCTCAGACATCGTGGAAATCAACTACGAGGCCTCCACAGACACCTCTGCTGGAGCACTTCGCGCAGATGCGGAAACCACCGCGAACATCCGCATCATTGACCCCGCGTTGGTGACGGATGCGTTCGCACAGCTCGAGCAGTTTCGTCAGTACTACCGGTTCCCCACCTACTTGGATGTCGGGCGCTACGACGTCAACGGTGAGCGGACTGACACGGTCTTGGCCGTTCGAGAGATCAACCTCGATGGTTTGAACTCGCAGTCCTGGTACAACAACACCATTGTGTATACCCACGGGTATGGCTTGGTGGCCGCGTATGGAAACCAGCGCACCGAAGATGGTCAGCCGCGATTCATTGAGTCCGGCATTCCTGTCTCCGAAGTGCTTGGTGAATACGAGCCCCGTATTTACTTCGGAGAGAACTCACCGGAGTACTCGATTGTGGGCGGACCTGAGGGTTCCACCCCGCTGGAGCTCGACTTCCCCTCCGGTGGTGAGGGCAACGAGAACAACGCGACCTACACCTTCAGTGGTGATGGCGGTCCAGAACTCGACAACCTCTTCAAGCAGCTGCTGTATGCGCTGAAGTTCCAGTCGGAGCAGATCATCCTCTCGGATGCGATCACCAGCGACTCCCAGATTCTCTATGACCGCCACCCCGCCACCCGCGTGGGCAAGGTTGCTCCCTATCTCACCTTGGACAACGACCCCTACCCCGCAGTGGTGGACGGTCGACTGGTCTGGATTGTGGATGGCTACACAACCAGTGCGGATTACCCCTACTCCACACCGGTTCAGGTCTCTGAGGCCATTGCCGATACCTACCGTCCGACACCTCAGTTGGCCTTTGACACCGTGAACTACATGCGGAACTCCGTCAAGGCGACCGTGGATGCCTACTCCGGTGAGGTCACCCTGTATGCCTGGGACACCGAGGATCCGCTGTTGACCGCGTGGAACCGAGTGTTCCCCGCCAGCTTGAAGGATCAGTCCGAGATGACGGAGCAGCTCCTGGATCACGTGCGCTACCCCTCTGACCTGTTCAAGGTTCAGCGCAACATCCTGGGCGCCTACCACGTGACCGATTCTGGAACCTTCTACTCCAGTGAAGACGAGTGGGTCACCCCCAACGACCCCATCTCAAACCCTGCAGCGCCGAGGCTCCAGCCCGCCTACTACCTGACGATGCAGGTTCCAGGAACCGAGAGCCCCGCGTTCTCCCTGTACTCCACCTTCATTCCGAGAGCCACCGGTGAGGCATCGAGAAACGTCCTCTATGGCTACCTGGCGGCAAACTCGGATTACGGGGATGACTACGGCAAGCTGACGCTCTTGCGTTTGCCCAAGCAGACCACCGTTCCAGGACCCGGCCAGGTGCAGGCACAGTTTGACTCTGACGCCAACGTCGGTCAGCAGTTGAACCTTCTGCGTCAGGGACAAACCGAGGTCATCTCGGGTAACTTGCTGACCCTGCCGGTCGGTGACGGTTTGCTCTACGTCCAGCCCGTCTATGTTCGCTCCACTGGTGACACCTCCTACCCGCTGTTGCGGAAGATCCTGGTGTCCTTCGGTGAAAAGATTGCCTTCGAGGACACCCTGGATCAAGCCCTGGATGCCCTCTTCGGAGGAGATTCCGGTGCTGAAGCCGGAGACTCCGATGGCGCTCCGGGCACTGTCGAAGTTCCTGAGGAGACCACCGCTCCTGCCCCCGCTCCCGACACGGATGCAGGTGCTGACAGCGATTCCGACACCGGCATTGTGATCTCCACTGAGCTCCAGGCTGCGCTGGCTGATGCCCGCCAGGCATTGAGCGATCGTGAAGCTGCCTACCGGGCTAACGACCTTCTAGGGGCTGCTGAAGCTGACCAGAGATTGACCGATGCTCTCGCTCGTGCCCTGGTGCTGAGCGACCAGTAGGAGGACAGCCAGGCTCCAAGCGTGTTACCATGGGTGCTTCGCCGCGGGGTGGAGCAGTTCGGTAGCTCGCTGGGCTCATAACCCAGAGGTCGTAGGTTCAAATCCTGCCCCCGCAACCATGACAAAGCCCCCTCTCAGGAGGGGGCTTTGTGTTTCCCGCTTAGGCTTGAGCTATGTCAACCCTTCGCGTCACTGTGGTGCAGTTCGCACCGGGAGAGAGCGCTGCGGCGAACTTGGAAGCCATGGCGCCCTTCGTCCAGGAAGCTGCGGAGGCAGGCTCTGAGATGGTGGTCTTTCCCGAGTACAGTCATGCCTTCACCCCCACCTTGGGTGATCAGTGGGCTGCGGCTGCCGAAAGCGCTGAGGGAGAATTTGTCCGAGGACTCACGGCGCTCTCGACCGGGCACGGAGGGATGGTCATCGTCGCGGGGATGTTGCTGCGCTCGCTGGGTGATGAGCGACCGGCCAACACGCAGGTAGCGGTGGGGCCAGAGGGCATTCTTGCTCGTGCCGAGAAGATTCACCTATATGACGCCTTTGGCGCCACAGAGTCCACCTGGATTCGACCAGGAGCCCTCAGCG
>JANQZT010000027.1:8278-36457 GCA_030728325.1 Pontimonas sp. | reverse complement strand
ATCGCAGGGGTAGAGTCCCGAGGTCCACCTGACTTCTGATCACGCCTCGAGAGTAGCGGGCGCTGGTGGGGGTTTAACGAACATGGCCCCCAACGCCACCAGCAGCGGAAAAATCGCCGCGATGAGGCTCGCTCCGAGGTAGGAGCCGGAGAACGAAAGACCGAGCGCAAAATACAGCGGACCCAGAGCCGTTGAAGCAAGCCCGATCGACGTGGCGATTCCTCGGATGGCGCCGATGTGACCTCGACCGTAGTAGCGCACGAAAGCTGCTGCTTCTACTCCTCGGAGCGCACCCATGGATGCCCCCAACAACAGGCCAAAGATGATGCCGCTGATGCCCTCGGTCACCAAAGGCAGAATCAGGAGGGTTCCACTGAGGGTGAGCATTGATCCCGCAACTCCCCAACGCGGATCGATGCGATCGACGATGGCCCCTAGGCCCAGAGTTGCCGCCACTGCCGCCACCGTCTGAGGGATGAAGTTGGCGGCTGCTTCCAGGGTGCTGAGCCCCTGCGCACCGAGGATGGAGATGAGGTGGAAGGCCAGCCCTGTGGAGAGCATGCCCACCATGAACCCCGACGATGCCAAGACCCAGAACATCCCTGTTCGCAACGCTTCCCGAGAGGTGTAGCCAGATTCGGGAACGATCACGATGTGAGTCCCGGTCTCGGTAGTGGTTCGTGGCAGGTCTTTGGGGAGCAAGAAGGCAATGGGCAGGACAATAATCGCGACCAGTACGGCTTCGATTCTCCAGGCTGTGGAGATATCGGTCAGAGCAATCAAGCGCTCCACTCCGACAGGAGCTAGCGAGATTCCTGCGGAGCCCACGGCGCCCACAATCCCCAGCGCCAAACCAGGTTTGTGGGTGATGGTGCGGGCGATCAGAGTGGTAGCGGCCAGAGAGAGCGCTCCCTGCCCTGTCATGCGCAGTCCGACGTAGGAGGCAGTGAGGCCGATGATGTCGGTGATGAAGCTTGCCAAAAATACGACCGTCATCAGAAGGAAGCCAATAACGATCATGGCGCGCTTCGCGCCGTACTTATCGAGCAGACGGCCCAGAATCGGCATCGTGAGCGCACCAGTCAGGGTCGCGAGCAGGTAGCTAAACGAGATTGCGGTGCGATCGATGTCGAGTGATTCGATCAGAGGGTCAGTGAAAGGTGAGAGCCCGGCAGTCTGGCCGGGGAAAGTCATCGCGGTGAGCATGCTGCCCGCTGCCACAATCAGCGCCCACCAGACCAGAGGCTGCTTTGACGGCTTCTGCGCCTCTACGGGTTCCTGGTAGACCGGGATAGAGCCGGTGATGGGCAGAGGAATCTCACCAGTGGGAGGGTGGGCGCTCACGAGCGGCCACCGGGAATTCCCAGTGCCTGATGAAGTTGGCGAGGTGTGTCAATGACGTGGTGGGCTTTCTCCCATTCCGCCGGTCCGCCATAACCCCAGCGCACCATGATGGTGTCAATTCCGTGGTGTCCGGCACCCTCGACATCGTGGATCCGGTCTCCCACCATGATGGCGTTATCGGTGGGGAGACCCTTCTGGCGAAGACCAGCGAGAGCATCTTCGACGACCTCCGCTTTGGATCCTCGAGTCTCGTCGTCTGCGGCACACGAAATAACGTCAAAGAAGTCGGAGAGAGTGAAGTGCTCCAACATGATGGTGGCGGGTGTGGTCGGCTTTGATGTGGCAATCGCGAGGTGAGCGCCCGCATCCCGAAGGCCGATCAAGAGGTCAGCGACACCATCGAAAAGTTTGGCGTCATAAACCCCCACGTCGAGATAGCGACCGCGATAAATCGTGACTGCCTCCCGGGCTTCTGAAGGACTCATCTGGCCGCGGACTTCGAATGATTGTGGCAGTGGTGGGCCGACCCAGCGCAGCAGCTCGGGCATGGTGGGAACCTCGCGGCCCATCTCTTTCAGGGTGAAAGCGATGGTGGAGACAATTCCTGGGGCCGAATCGACCAGGGTCCCATCCAGATCAAGGAGGACGCTCTGGTATGTCAGCACTGGAAAAGCCTAGGGGATGCGGCCCTAGAACAAACGCTGGTGATGGTCGTCAATTCCTCGCATCTGGTCGTAGTCGAGAACCAGGCAGCGGATGCCACGATCTTCGGCCAGAGTGCGTGCTTGAGGCTTGATTTCCTGAGCGGCGTAGACCCCACTCACAGGTGCCAGGTGGGGATCACGGTTGAGCAACTCGAGGTATCGGGTGAGCTGTTCGACCCCGTCAATGTCTCCCCGGCGTTTGATTTCTATGGCCACGTGGGCACCGCCTGAATCTGTGGCCAGGATGTCGACAGGTCCGATAGCCGTCATGTATTCCCGCCGCACCAGAGTGAAGCCCTCACCGAGTAGCTCGATTTGTTCGGCGAGCAACTTCTGCAGGTCTCCTTCGACCCCGTCTTTGATGAGCCCGGGATCCACGCCCAAGTGGTGACTGTGGTCTGAGTGGATCTCGTGGATATTGACCATCAGGAGGTCAGAGGTCTTGTGGTGCACAACCTTCCAGGTTTCGATCACCCCGGCTTCGACCTGCTCAGCATCAGGTGTGAGAACTTCGAGTGAGCACGGTGGCGGCATCCAGTTGAGTGGCTTGTAACTGCCACCGTCGGAGTGAATCAGAACACTTCCGTCGCCTTTGACCATGATGACCCTGGTGGCGAGAGGGAGATGCGCGCTCAGTCGACCTGCGTAATCCACAGAACAGGTTGCAATGACGAGCCGCATGGGCTTTCAGTGTAGAGGGTCTAGTCCGCGGGTGGCTTTGCCGCGGGAGCTGCGAAGAACGCCAAAATGATGACCCCGACAACCACCCAGAGGGCAGCAAGAATCCCGATGGACTCCCCCAGGCCTCCGATGAGTGGTGGCCCGATGAGAAAGGCTCCGTAGGCGACGGTCGCGACTGCGGACACTCGCGCGGCGCTTCCGTGGGGATTGTCCGCTGCTGCGGACATTCCTACCGGGAACCCCAAGGAGCTTCCCAAGCCCCACATAAGGGCTCCCACACCACTGAGGAGGGGTTGCTCAACAAGAATCACCAAAGTGAGTCCGGCGATGGCCATGGCGGCAGACCCCTGGAGGACAGGGACCCGACCGAACCGGTCGAGCAGGTAAACCCCGCCAATGCGACCCGCCATCATTCCTACGGTGAAGAATCCGAACCAGAGCGCCCCCACCGCATTGGTCTGATCGCGGCCATCGACGATGGCCAAAGCCAACCAGTCATTGGCGGAACCCTCAGCAAAAGCCATACCCAGCGCGATGACACCGATTGCCAGAGTGCGCGGCTCTTTCCACACCCGAAGCCGGTCGGCCAGTGTGGATTTCTGCTCAACCCCGTCCTCCCCACCTGCTTCAGGATTACTTGTCATGAACCGGGAGACAAACCACAGCGTGGGAGCCATGATGAACGCCATCACGATGGTGTGAGGGGCGATACCCACGCCGAGGAAGCTCATCAGTGCAGAGAGCCCCGCTCCTGCCACGGTCCCGAGCGACCAGTAAGCGTGGAACCACGGCATGATGTTGCGGTTGACCGCCTTCTCGACTGTCGCCCCTTCAACATTCATGGCCACATCCGCAATGCCATTCCCCGCTCCCGCCATGATGATGGCAATGACGGTGAGTGCGTAGCTGGATACCCAGGCTGATCCCACACCAATTCCTGCGAGACCCAGGAGTCCCAGAAGCCCAAAAAACAAGATGGTATTTCGTAAGCCGAGCCAAGCGATGATGTGGCTCGAGAAGACCAGTCCGCTGACTGCCCCGAGTGCCCCGGTAAACAGAAGAGCAGCGACCTCGGCTGTGGAGATATCGAGGCCATCGCGAATGGCAGGAACACGAGCTAACCAGGTGGAGAAGCCCAGACCATTGATGGTGAAAACCACAAAGAGGGCGTTCCGCCACTGTGTGGGGGTCCGCGAGTTAGCGTGATTCACCCGTCACCATCCATCTCTCGCCTCTGGCTCGAAGCCCCAAGGTAAGAGCTCTGGCACCAATGTAGCTGACGCCGAAGGCTGTCTCGAGCATGAGCAGACCCCCCAGATTCACTCCCGAAACTTCCCACTGAGTGATGGATGCCAGCCACAGAAACGGGGCAAACATGACGACGTTGAGGACACCGGTGAGAGCCAGATATTTGCCGTCTCCGGCGCCGATCAGAACACCATCCAGGACGAACACGAAACCTGAGAGGGGGAGGGTCAGTGCGAGCAGAATCAGGACCACCACAAGAACCTCTCGGAGCGGTCCATCAGAAGTCATGACAAAGGGAAGGACGGGTGAGAGCAGACCGGTGAGAGTCGCCAACATTCCTCCCCCCATGAATCCCCATGCCATCAGAGTCGAGGTCGTCTGGCGCACCGTCTGGACATCGCCAGATCCCAAGTCATGCCCGACCAACGCTTGAGCAGCAATTGCCAAGGCGTCCAAGGCGAGCGCGAGGAGACTGAAGATTGTGAACACGATGTGCCAGGCGGCAAGTTCTCGGGTTCCCAGGCCTGTTGCCACAACAACGGTGGAGATGAGCGCGACCCGCAAACTGAGTGTTCGCACGAACAACCAGCTTCCCGAGCGGGCAGCAGCCCTGATGCCAATCAGGCCGGGAGCCAAGGAAACCTGGTGAGCTCTCGCTTCGCGAATGATAATCGCGAGAAAGACAGCGGCCATTGCCCACTGGGCGAAGACTGTTCCGAGCGCTGATCCGATAAGGCCCAAGCCCAACCCGTAGATGAGGACTGCGTTGAGTGCTGCGTTCGCACTAAACCCAGCCAGGGCAATCCAGAGCGGAGTTCTCGTGTCTTGGAGGCCCCGCATCAGCCCGGTCGCGGCAATCACGAGAAGCATGCCGGGCAGCCCCCACCAAGAGATGGACAGGTAAGAGACTGCGCCGAGGGACACATCACCCTCTGCGCCAAACCACCCCACCACGAGCGGTGTGAGCGCGTATCCGAGAGCACCCAAGATGACACCCAGTCCGAGAGCAAGCCAGAGGCCATCGATTCCGGCGGAGAGTGCTCCGGGCCGATTACCCGCACCTAGTCGCCTCGCCACTATCGGTGTTGTGGCGTAGGCGAGAAAGATCAAGAGACCAATGACTGTGGTCAGCACGGTGCTGGCGAGCCCGAGGCTCGCGAGGGCGCTCGCTCCTAGATGGCCCACCATCGCGGTGTCGGTCAGTAAGAACAGCGGTTCGGCGATGAGAGCACCTAAGGAGGGGATAGCGAGAGCCAGAATTCTCTTCGCGAGGGAGGCATCAGGCACGTGCGTAGGCTACCGCCCAGCGTGCTCCCTGAATCGGTGATTAGGGTGTGTGGTGTGGCTATAAGCGGTATAGAACTTGACGAGCGGGACTCCTCCGTCCACCCGGGAGATGACCTGTATCTCCACATGAATGGGCGGTGGATAGAACGCTCACCTATCCCCGAGGACAAGGCTCGCTTTGGCGCCTTCACCATCATCGCGGAGGAAGCCGAAACGGCTGTTCGGGAGATATTGGAGGAAGCGGCGAGCGCCCCAGTCGGTTCAGACGCCCGGAAAGCCGGCGAGCTTTTCGCAAGCTTTATGGACGAGGACCGAATTGAGCAGCGCGGTCTTGAACCACTTCACGCGGTGATGGAGCAGATCGCTGAGGCTCACGCAGAGGGCAGAGATGCTCTGCTCGCCCAGCTTGGTCTCCTAGAGCGAGGCGGCAGTGAGGGACTCTGGCAGCTCTTTATTGACAACGACCCCGGAGACCCCGAGAAGTATGTGATGTTTCTCGAGCAGGGAGGCATTGGTTTACCCGATGAGTCCTATTACCGAGACGAGGCATTTCGGGAGACTCGAGACGCCTACCGCGCGCATCTCGAGCGAGTCTTTACGCTGACGGGACTCGACAACCCTGCAGAGCGTGCTGCCGGAGTACTGGAATGGGAAACCAGGTTGGCCTCGCACCATTGGGACAACGTGAAATCCCGAGACGCAGAAGCCACCTACAACCCGACCACTCTGGAGGACCTCCGCACCACGTTGGAGGGTTTCCCGCTTGACACCTGGCGTGAAGCGACTGGCATCGCGGAGGAGAAGTTGACGCAGGTCATTGTCCGCCAACCCAGTTTTGTCAGCGCCCTGGTGGGACTCTGGGATTCGGAAAGCCTCGATGCGCTCCGGGATTGGATGCTGTGGGGGGTCATCAAGTCTTTCTCCCCCTATTTGAACGCAGACCTCGTCGCCGCGCATTTCGACTTTTTCGGTAAGACGCTCTCTGGCACCCCCAAAATGCGTCCCCGATGGAAGAGGGCCGTGTCGTTTGTTGAGGGTGTGATGGGCGAGGCAGTCGGGAAGCTCTACGTCGAGCGCCATTTCCCTCCGGAGGCCAAGACCCAAATGGACGAGCTAGTCAAGACCCTGCTCGAGGCATATCGGGAGAGCATCCAGTCGTTGAGCTGGATGAGTGACGAGACGAAACAGAAAGCGCTTGAGAAACTTGCGACTTTCAATCCCAAAATCGGTTACCCCGAAAAGTGGAAAGACTATTCCGCTCTTGAGGTGGCCGCCGATGACCTCTGGGCGAATGTTGTCGCAGGTCATGAGTTTGAGTTCCAGCGGGAGCTCCGAAAAATCGGGTCACCACTCGATCGCGATGAATGGTTTATGACTCCTCAAACGGTCAATGCGTATTACAACCCGGGTTTCAATGAGATTGTCTTCCCCGCGGCCATCCTGCAATACCCCTTCTTCGACCCTGAGAGGGATGCCGCGTCGAACTACGGAGCGATCGGTGCGGTCATCGGTCACGAAATCGGCCACGGCTTTGATGACCAAGGTTCTCGATTCGATGGCCATGGACGCCTCCACAACTGGTGGACCGATGAGGACCGAGCAGCCTTTGAAGAGCGAACACGGGTCCTGATTGATCAGTTCAATGCCCTGAGCCCGAAAGATATTCCAGGCCACACCGTCAACGGTGAGCTCACGATTGGCGAGAACATTGGTGACCTGGGCGGGTTGGCCATCGCCTGGAAGGCCTACCTGCTTTCCCTTCAGGGTTCGACGCCACCTGTCGTTGACGGGATGTCAGCCGAGGAGAGGTTCTTCCTCTCGTGGGCTCAGTCTTGGAAGTTGGCGGTCCGCACGGAAGAAGCCAAGCGACTGCTCCAGATTGACCCTCACTCGCCTTCTGAATTTCGGTGCAACCAGATTGCTCGTAACCTGAATGAGTTCTACGAGGCTTTTGGGGTCACTCCCGAGCATGATTTGTGGCTTGACCCCGAAGACCGAGTAAGCATCTGGTAATCACCGGAAAACCCCGCTACGCTGTGGGAAACAGGAATACATTCCAAAATTGGAATACATATCGGAGGCTTTTATGAAGGGCAAGATTCTCTTCGTTTTTGGTTTAGCGATGGGCTATGTGCTGGGGACCCGCGCTGGCCGCGAACGCTATGAGCAAATCAAGGCGGGCGCCGAAAAGGTCTGGATGGATCCGCGAGTTCAGGAGCAGGTCCACACCGTGGAGGAGTTCGTGAAGGACAAGGCTCCTGATCTCGCCGACAAGGCAACGACAGCCGCAAAGAAGGTTGCCACGACAGTGCGCAACGCTCGCGGCGAAAAAGGCGCGTAGGTTTCGTGAGCGAACCCCAGGGAGCTCGGTCACGAGCGAAAGGTAAGTCATTCCTTTCGCTCATCACCGACGTCCCTCATCTCATCTCGCAGCTCATTAGAGCCGAGATTGAGTTGCTGAAGGCTGAGCTGGTCTCGAAGCTCAAGGCAGTAGGAATTGGACTTGGGCTTTTTGTGATCAGCTTGTCGCTGATTCTGTTGGCGCTCTTGTTGCTGATTTTTGCGGGAGTCTTTGCGCTCTCGCTGGTTCTTCCCTTATGGGCAGCGACCTTGATTGTCGCGGGAATCGTCATTCTGGCCGCGATCGTGGTCGCGGGGATTGGCGCAGCAGTGATGGCGAGATCCAAGTCTCCACTTCCCAACGAGACGGTCGAGAGCATCCGAGAAGACATTCGCGTCGTCCGAGGGCGGAAGTAAATGTCCCGGTCCACTGTTCGCACCTATGTCCACGAGACTCGAGAGGATCTCGGCGCGACCCTGGACGAGATCGAGCACCGACTGCGCCCTGACGTCATTGCCAAAAAGGCAGGCGCCTGGGTGGCACGGTCATGGGATGAGGATTCGACCCCGTGGTTGATTGCGCTGGGAGTGACCGTTGTGGGTGCTGTGGCTGCAGTCTTGTGGGCACTCCTTGGCGACGACTAGTCGCGAACTTTCACGACTACTCGACCTCGGGTGAGTCCGGAGAGCACTCGCGGTGCGGTCTCAAGCGCGTCAGCAAGGTCAATGACCTGAGAGATCTGGTCGAGGGGCAGGTTCGCGCCGGCGAAGAGACTCCATAACTCGCCTCGAACGTCCTGAGGTTGGAAAACGGAGTTGATACCCACCAAACTCACTCCGCGAAGAATGAAAGGCAACACAGTCGTCGGAAGGCCTGAGCCCGCCGCCAACCCGCACGCCGCCACGACACCATTGCTGTGGGTCGAGGCCAGCAAGGTGGCAAGCATCTCCCCTCCAGCCTGATCAATGGCCCCAGCAAATTGTTCCGGAAGTAGAGGCCTGGAGGGTTGAGCCAAGAACTCCTGGCGCGACATGATGTCGGTCGCGCCCAGCAGGGTCAGGTACTCGGCTTCGTCAGTGCGTCCCGTGATGGCGACGGTGCGATAGCCGGCATGGGAGAGCAAAGCCAGCGCCAGTGAACCTACCCCGCCTGCTGCACCAGTGACCGCGATGGGAAGGTCGGAGTCGGGGCTCACCCCGTGGTGCTCCAGTGCTCTGATGGCGAGCCCAGCAGTGATGCCTGCGGTCCCCAGGGTGGCAGCATCCTGCAGGGAGAGACCTTCAGGAATGGGGATTACATGTTCGGCATCGGCCATGACGCGAGTTGCGAGTCCGCCGTGACGGTTTTCTCCGTAGCCATACCCCGTGATCACCACGGCTGTCCCGGAGGGAACCTTCGGGTCGGAGCTCTCCGATACGACTCCAGCGCAATCGATACCGGGAATTAGTGGGGGCTTCCGCACCACACCCGGTGAACCGGTGAGTGCCAGCGCGTCTTTGTAGTTGAGCGCTGAGTAGTGAACATCGATCGTGAGGGAGCCTTCCCCCATTTGCGAGAGCGCAATATCGTCTCGAAAGTGCGTGGTGAGTTGCCCGGACCCGTCCGAGGAAATCCACCAACCCGTGGCGTGGTTAGCCAAAGAGCATCGCCGCCGCCTCGTAGCGCTCGTCGGGAACAGTCTTGAGGTCGCCCAAAGCTTCCACGAAATCCACTCGCTTGATATCGGTTCCGCGCAGGGCAACCATGTGACCCCACTGTTGGTCGTTGACCAAGTTGATGACACTCATGCCAAACCTGGTTGCCAGAACCCGGTCGAACGCACTGGGGGTACCACCGCGTTGGATGTGCCCCAGAGTGGTCGCCCTCGTTTCAATGCCGGTTGCCTCCTCGATGAGGGGAGCGAGCATCTCTCCAATTCCCCCGAGCCTCGGGCGACCGAAGGCATCAAGACCGCGTTCGGAGTGAGCGTCATCCATGGTGTCGAGTGCGAAGCCCTCTGCTACAACGACCAGAGGCGCTCGACCACGGTCGGACGCCGAGCGAACCCAGCCCACCAACTCGTCCAGGCTTGTCTTTCGCTCGGGGATGAGGATGGCGTGAGCACCAGCGGCCATTCCGGAGTGCAACGCGATCCACCCAACGTGGCGGCCCATGACCTCTGCGACCATGCAGCGGGAGTGTGAATCTCCGGTGGTGCGCAGGCGGTCCATCGCCTCGGTGGCGATACTCACCGCAGTGTCGAAGCCGAAGGTGAAGTCAGTGCCGTTGAGATCGTTATCGACAGTCTTGGGCACACCCACGATCGGGATACCCGTGTCGCTCAATTCTTTTGCCGCGGCGAGGGAGCCCTCGCCACCAATCGCGATGATCGCGTCAATATCGTGCTCTTTCAGCACTTCCTTGACTCGATCAGGGCCACCGTAGTCAAAAGGGTTGGTCCGAGAGGTTCCGAGAATGGTGCCACCCTGCTTGGAAATTCCTTTTACTTCGTGGCGGGTGAGGGGCATGATGTCGGGTTGGCAGAGGCCTTTATAACCGCCGACAAATCCCACGAACTCATGTCCGTGCACGCGCGTTCCCTTGAGAACAGCCGCCCTAATGACCGCATTCAACCCGGGGGCGTCGCCACCGCTGGTAAGCATTCCAATCTTCATGGTTCTATTCTCCCTGGTTGAGAGAGAGCACGGGTCACAGAACCCCAATCGTTTCCTTAGGTTTCACCAAGGCCACGTATAGGCAATCGCTTTAGTGTGGAATCACTTCACCATTACAACGACTCACAAGGAGATCACATGGCTGAGAAAAAAGAGGCCGTCACCGCAACGGATCACGTTGCCAACACGGTCGACACTGGTTTAACCGCAAGCACTGAGTACCCTGGCCAAACCATGGGAATTGTTGCCCTGGTTCTGTCCTTCTTCACGCAGGTTCCCGCGCTGATTCTGGGAATCATCGCCTGGGTCTGGTCGAACAAGGCTGGCGTCAACAATGTCCCGGCCAAGGTTGCCGTTGCCGTGAGCTCCGTCCTGATGGTCCTGGGAATCCTTGCCGTGGTCGGCTGGATTGTCCTGGTCGCTTCCACCGTGGGTGAGTTCGGTGACTTCGACATGTGGGGCGAGATGGGTCCCAGGGGACTTCGTTCCTAACTTCCCTCTCTTTCGAGGATTGCCATAGCGGCATTGTGACCTGCAATGCCGCTTACGGCACCCCCTCGTCTGGCGCCTGAACCGCAGAGCAGAATTCCGTCATCTTCCGTGGCGACTCCCCACCGTTGCTCAGGTGTAGTGAGGTTCTCATCGTCTTCGACGAAGGGCCACTGAAGGGGACCATGGAAGATGTTTCCTCCAGGGAGACCCAAAGCATCCTCAAGATCCTGGGTTGTTTTTGTCTCAATACAGGGGTTGCCATTCTCATCCCGCAACAGCACATCCTCCAGAGGTTCAGCCAGCACACTGTTGAGTGATGCCACGACTGCCTCCTGCAGAGCATCCCGCAACGAGTCGTTATCCATGGTTCGGGTGAGACGGTGGGGGACATGGAGCCCAAACACGGTCAACGTGTGAGCGCCTGATTGCTGCAGCTCGGGGGACAAAATGCTCGGGTCGCTCAGAGAGTGACAGTAGATCTCACAGGGCAGGGGCTCTGGGATCGACCCTCCCGCAGCTGATTCAAACCCTGTTTGGAGTTGCGACCAGGTTTCGTTGATGTGGAATGTTCCCCCAAACGCCGCCTCCGGACTGAGGGATGGGTCCTTGAGCTTCGGAAGACGTTGGAGCACCATGTTGACCTTCACTTGCGCACCCTCAGGGGCTGGGTCCACCGCAGGTCTACTGCGGAGTCTGGCGAGTTCGGTCGGGGCAACGTTGACCAGCACATAGCGACCCGTGATGGTGTGAGTCTCACCATCCTGGGTGTAGGTGACCTCTTTGTCGGCACTAATCGCGCTGACTGAGGCCCCTGAGATCAGAGTGGCACCTGCCGCTCTGGCGGCGTGAAGAAGTGCGCTGGAGACAGCACCCATCCCACCAATCGGGACATCCCAGTCACCGGTTCCCCCACCAATCACGTGGTACAGGAAACACTTGTTGGCATCCAGATCGGGGTCACTATTGGGAGCAAAGGTGCCAATGAGGCCGTCGGTGAGAACCACACCCCTCACCACATCGTTCTGGAAGGTGTTCTCGATGGTGTCACCAATGGGGGTCTCAATAAATCTGTCCCAGAGCGCACTATCGCCGGTCATGCTGGTCACGCGCTCGCGCGCTTCGCTGCGGGTGATGAGAGGGTCCGTAACTCCAGGAAAGAGCGCCTGAGCCAGGGCAGCAGTCTCGGAGTAGAACGTGTTCCAGGCATCCGCATCAGCGCTCGCACCGATGCGGGCAAAAGACTCAGTGGTCAGATCAGCGTCCTCGTTGTCGATCAGCAGGCCGAGGGTGTCGCCGGGGACGGGGGTGTAGGAGGAGTAGCGACGTTTCGCGAGCGAGATGGGAAGAGATAGGTCATCGATGATTTTTTGGGGGAGCAGGCTGACCAGGTAGGAGTATCGAGAGAGCCTCGCGTCAACTCCGGCAAAAGTTTGTTGCGACACCGCAGCACCGCCCCACTCCTCGAGGCGCTCCAGCACGGTGACGGTGAGGCCCGCGCCCGCGAGATAGGCGGCGGCGGTGAGGCCGTTGTGGCCACCGCCCACAATGACAACGTCGCTGGTTTGTGTGCTCATGGCACCACAGTCTAGGCAGGCTCCTTGCTCTCCTGGTGGGGGCACCGCTCTGGGATGCGCCCATCAGCGTGAAGGCCGTAGCATGCTGAGTATGCCTACCGCGACCCCTCGAACCACTAGTGGTCAGGGAGTGAGCGGAATTTCTTTCGCGCACTCCCTCGCCGACGACTCCGTAGCACTGGTGCGGTCCTGGCTAGATCGAGCAGCGCAACTTCACCGCAAACCTGACGCCAGCTCAGAGCGGCTTGCGGGTGTCTTGAAGGACCCCAAAGGTCCCGCTTTTGCGCTCGGTTTCGTGGATCGTGTTGCGAGACCAGAAGATTTGTCTGTCGCGGCTCGAAACTTCCGCGAACTCTCCCGAGATATTCCCGGCTTCCTGCCCCCTGTGCTCCGGTTGCTGATTCAGGTCGGTGGCTTCTTTGCTCCCATATTTCCGGGCATTGTCGTCCCTTTGGCCCGTTGGGCATTGAAGACCCTCATTGGTCACCTCATTATTGACGCCAGTGAGAACAAGCTCTCGTCCTCCTTGAAGCGATTGACCCACAAGGGTGACCAGCTCAACATCAACCTCTTGGGTGAAGCCGTTCTGGGGGATGAGGAAGCGGATCGCAGGCTTGCCGGTGTTCGTGCACTGATTGCGAGAGACGATGTGGATTACGTCTCGGTCAAGGTCTCGGCCATCTCGAGTCAGCTCTCCATGTGGGCGTACAAGGAAACTGTGGATCGAGTCGTCAAGCGACTGATTCCCCTCTATGCCGAAGCAGCAGCGACCAACCCACCCACGTTCATCAACTTGGACATGGAGGAATTCAAAGACCTCGACATGACCCTTGATGTCTTCGAGCGTGTGCTGGGGGACAAGAGCCTGCGCTCCTACACCGGGGGGATTGTGTTGCAGGCCTACCTCCCTGAAGCACTCGCCGCTATGAAGCGCATCCAGAGTTTTGCCGCCGCCCGGGTCAAAGCCGGCGGAGCACCCTTAAAAGTTCGCGTGGTCAAGGGTGCCAACCTTCAGATGGAGCAAGTCGATGCAGAGCTGCACGACTGGCCACTTGCCGTGCTGCCCTCCAAACAAGCCAGTGACACCAACTACAAACGAGTGCTCGAGTGGTCACTGACACCCTCGAGGAGCAAGAACGTCCGCATTGGTGTTGCTGGCCACAACCTTTTCGATGTGGCCTTCGCCCACCTCTTAGCTGAGCGTCGCGGAGTCAGTAGCGGCATCGATTTCGAAATGCTCATTGGTATGGCCCCGGACCAGGCCGATGCGGTTCGCGAGACGGTCGGTGGCTTGATTCTCTACACCCCGGTCGTCCACCCCAAAGAGTTTGACGCCGCCGTCGGGTATCTGGTGCGCCGCCTCGATGAGAACGCCAGCTCCGAGAACTTCATGTCGGCAGTGTTTGACCTGCACGACAACGACGACATCTTCCGGCGTGAAGAGAAGCGTTTCCGTGATTCCTTGGCCGCGCTCACCGCGAAAGCCCCACCCGTTCATCGGGCTCAACATCGCAGTGCAGAGTCCGCACGCGGAATCAAGCCCGGTGAGCCCTTCCATAATGAAGCAGACACGGACCCCTCCATCGCTCACAACCGTGAATGGGCGGACGAGATTCGCGCTCTCGCGAAATCCAAGCGAGGGAAGTCTCTGGGACTTGAGTCACTGCGTAAAGGGGGAATCCCCGACTCCCTAGGCCCCATCAAGGGTGGCATCGCGGTCGATGACCTCGTCGCCAGGGGTCGCCAAGCCGGAGCAGAGTGGGCCAAGAAGTCAGCTGCCGATCGCGCCGCCATCCTTTTGGCAGCTGCCGACCAGTTGGCCCTGAAACGCGCAGATCTCTTGGCCGTGATGATGCAGGAAGCCGGAAAGACTCTCCAAGAGGGCGATCCTGAGGTCAGCGAAGCCATCGACTTTGCTCGCTACTACGCTCAGTCCTCCCTGGAACTAGAAGACATTGATGGTGCCGAGTTCCAGCCGGCCCGGTTCACCCTGGTAACACCCCCATGGAATTTCCCCGTGGCGATTCCTGCGGGGTCAGTGCTGTCGGCGCTTGCCGCCGGTAGCGCTGTGGCCATCAAGCCGGCTCCTCAAGTTCGGCGCTGTGGCGCGGTCATGGTGGAAGCACTCTGGGCCGCCGGCGTGCCCAAGGATGTCCTCCAGTTGGTGGACGTGGAGGAGGGCCAGATTGGTCGCGGGTTGATTTCTCACCCAGGGGTAGACCGTTTGATTCTCACCGGTGGCTTTGAGACAGCACAGTTGTTTAGGTCCTGGCGAGCTGACCTTCCCCTTCTCGCGGAAACCAGCGGCAAGAACGCCCTGATTGTCACGCCGAGCGCTGACTACGACTTGGCCGTTGCCGACATCGTCAAGAGTGCGTTTGGTCACGCTGGGCAGAAGTGTTCCGCAGCCAGCTTGGTCATCCTGGTGGGATCGGTGGCGAAGTCCGAGAGATTCCGCCGTCAACTGATGGATGCTGTGACCACGTTGCGGGTGGGATATCCCGATGACCCCGAGTCCGTGATGGGTCCCGTCATAGAGCCTCCTGGTTCGAAGCTGACCTCCGGGCTCACAGAATTGGGCCCGGGCGAGAATTGGTTGCTCACCCCGCAGCTGCTCGATGACCAGGGCCGTTTGTGGAGTCCCGGAGTACGTGAGGGCGTAAAGCCGGGAAGCACCTTCCACCAGACCGAATACTTTGGACCGATTCTCGGAATCATGAGCGCCAAGTCCTTGGACGAAGCTATCTCCTTCCAGAACGGTGTCGACTACGGGTTGACCGCGGGAATCCATTCCCTGGATCCCGAGGAAGTGGCCTACTGGCTCGATCGAGTCCAGGCAGGAAACTGTTACGTCAACCGAGGAATTACCGGTGCGATTGTGCAGCGTCAGCCCTTTGGAGGCTGGAAGAAGTCGAGTGTGGGGCCGGGCACGAAAGCGGGTGGACCCAACTACTTGATGGGCATGGGATCGTGGCGTACCGCCAAGGCCACCACCGACGAGATGGCCGCGCTCGCGGATTCGTTTGTAGCATCGCTGGTGCCCTTCGTCGTGGAGGACAACGCCGAGACACGAGGTTTCTTCCTGCGCTCTCTCGCGAGCGATGAGCGCGCGTGGTCGGAGGTCTACGGAGTGTCGACCGATGAGACAGGTCTTACGGTCGAGCGGAACGTCTTTAGGTATCGGCCCACTGCGGTGACAATTCGGGCCGCCGGTTTCGTGCCCCTGGCAGAAATCCTTCGCGTGGCCTTAGCGGGTGCGCGCGTGGGCGCTCGAGTGAGCCTGTCGCTCACCGACCCCCTGCCTGATGGGGCACTGAAGCTCTTGCGCCAGGGTAGCGATGCGTTCGCCCCGATAGCCGACTATGTCGTGGAAAACGAGAGAGAGTTCGTGTCACGAGTGGCGGGGAATCCACCGGAGAGAATTCGACTGCTGGGCTCTAGGGCTGATGCGCTCTCGGTAGCCTTCGATGGAACACCGGAGGTCGCTATCTATGGCTACGAGGCGACTGAGTCTGGTCGTGTCGAGATGTTGCCGTTTGTGATCGAGCAGGCAGTATCACTGACCGCTCACCGATTTGGAGCGATCGATCCGAGGTTCCGCGATCTCGCGATTTAGTCCCGAGGTCGATGAATCAGGTTGGAGAGCACGATAGAGCTCTTCGTGTGATTGACGTTCGGGGCATTTCTCACGCGCTCCAAGGCGTCCTCTAAAGCAGCGATGTCTTTCGCTCGCAAGTGGACGATTGCATCCGCGTCACCGCTCACTGTTCCGGCATCAATCACTTCGGGTACTCCCGAGAGAATCCGACGCAAGTCGTTCGGCGAGACAGTTCCTTGGCAAAACAGTTCCACGTAGGCCTCCACCGCGAGTCCTTCGACGGTCGGATCGACGAGGACGGTGAACCCGCGGATCGTTCCCTCGGCCACCATCTTGTCGACGCGCCTTTTTACTGCTGAGGCGGATAAACCGACGATGTCGCCGATATCGCCATAGTTCGCGCGGGCGTTGTGACGAAGCTCACCGATAACTTTGTGGTCAATTGCGTCCATAGGGGCAGTTTATGCAAGAAATCCGCTAAACAACCCCCAAAAACGCAGAATATCCGCGTTTGGACTCTGAAAATAAGCGTTTCCTGCGTGAGAGACTCGAAGCATGACTGCAACATTGGAGACCACCCCGAGCCCGAGTGCCCCCTCAGTTCAGGCGACTAAGCCGACTGTCTTGATGTGTCGGCCCGAGCACTTCACGGTCAGCTACCGGATCAACCCTTGGATGCACCCCGAGGACCCCACTGACACCTCGCTGGCTCTGAAGCAATGGACGGTCCTCTATGACACCTATGTGGACCTGGGGTTCACGGTTCACCTCATTGACTCTCTCCCCGGACTGCCGGACATGGTCTATGCGGCCAATGGCGGTTTCGTTCTCGATGGCATTGCCTATGGTGCAAAGTTCCACTACCCCGAGCGCCAACCCGAAGGTCCCGCCTACATGGACTGGTTCCGATCCCAAGGGCTCGAGGTTCGGGAGCCAGAGGCGACTAACGAGGGCGAGGGCGATTTCCTTCTCGTGGGTGACACGATTCTCGCCGCGTCGGGTTTCCGCAGTGACACCTCGAGCCACCAAGAAATCGCCGACATTTATGGACGTGACGTTGTTTCCCTGCAGCTGGTCAACCCCAGCTACTACCACTTGGACACGGCACTGGCTGTTATCGATCCCACGACCATCGCGTATCTGCCGAGTGCTTTTGATGAGGCGTCGCTGTCGATTCTTCGCGAGCGCTACCCCGACGCCATCATTGCCACCGAGGAGGACGCAGCCTTTTTGGGGCTCAACAGTTTCAGCGATGGACACAACGTGGTGATCGCCGAGCGCGCCACCACGTTTGCGAAAGACCTTGCCGAGCGCGGTTATAACCCCATTGGTGTTGACCTCTCCGAGCTGTTGCTCGGTGGAGGAGGCGTCAAGTGTTGCACTTTAGAGTTGAGGGCATGAGCCGCCGACTGAGCACCCCTGACGTCCTGGAACTGGAGCAGCGCTCACTCACCAGGAACTACAACCCCCTGCCGGTGGTGGCAGCCAAGGCCAAAGGCGCCTGGGTCTGGGATGTGGAGGGCAAAAAGTATCTCGATTGCTTGGCCGCTTATTCTGCTGTCAACTTTGGGCACTCGAACCCGACCCTGATTCGCGCAGCAAAGCGCCAGCTGGGCCGAGTGACTCTGACCTCCCGTGCTTTCCACCACGACAAGCTCGGCCTGTTCGCGAAAGAGCTCGCTGATCTTCTCTCCATGGACATGGTCTTGCCGATGAACTCTGGTGCCGAAGCAGTGGAGAGCGCCATCAAGGTTGCGAGGGCGTGGGGATATCGAGTCAAAGGCGTTCAGGCCAACAAGGCCACCATTGTGGTCGCCAAGGACAATTTCCACGGACGCACTATCTCGATCGTCAGCTTCTCCTCTGATGAGTCCTCCAGAAAAGATTTTGGCCCCTTTACCCCCGGCTTCACTCAGGTCGACTATGGCGACATTGAGGCACTGGAGAAAGCGATCACCGACAACACCGTGGCGGTGCTGCTGGAGCCTATTCAGGGTGAGGCGGGAATCATCACCCCGCCCAAGGGATATCTCAAAGCCGTTCGGGCGTTGACGAAGAAAAAGAACGTGTTGATGATTGCCGATGAGATCCAGTCGGGACTGGGTCGCACTGGCGCGACCGTGCAGTGCCAGAACGAGAAAGTCGTGCCCGACATGTTCATCCTCGGCAAAGCACTCGGTGGCGGCATCGTTCCCGTCAGCGCTGTGGTGGGGAAGGCCGATGTCATGGGTGTGTTGAAGCCAGGCCAACACGGTTCCACTTTCGGAGGTAACCCTCTGGCCGCAGCAGTGGGGCTTGCTGTGGTGCGGATGCTTGCCAAAGGGGATATGCAAAAGCGCTCGGAGCGTTTAGGCAAGCACCTCCACAAGCGTCTGAAGAAGTTGGTGGGCAAGGGTGTACTGGCTGTCCGCGGAGTGGGTCTTTGGGCAGGAATCGATATTGACCCGAAGTTGGCAACGGGTCGCGAGGTATGCGAAGCACTGATGGCGAAGGGCGTGCTGGCTAAAGACACGCACGGATCTACCATTCGTTTGGCTCCACCGATCGTGGTGTCCAAGAAGGATCTGGACTGGGGAATTGATCAACTGGAGAATGTTCTCCGGGAACTCTCAGCGAAATAGTCTGTAAAACTCTTCCCATGGGAGTTAAGTTAGGCTAACCTAACTTGAACGGACTCACACAGCGGTGATTGTCCCCCACCCCCTCGTCTCTCAAGGAGAACAATGTCTGTATCTGCGCGCCTTCGTGGTGTTGCCCTTGTCCTTGGCTCCGCGCTTGCTCTGACCAGCTGCGCGGTGACTCCTGAAGTCGAGGTTGTCGAGGAGGCAGCGCCCACAGAAGAGACAATCGACGAGGTTGTTATTGAGCCAGTCGCTGATGACTACGTCATCTTGTATTCGGGACGCAACGAAAGCTTGGTGCAGCCGCTGATCGACACCTTCACGGAGCAAACCGGCATCACCGTGGATATCCGCTATGCGGGAAGCTCCGAGCTTGCAGCACAGCTTCTCGAGGAGGGGGCTGACAGCCCCGCAGCAGTGTTCCTCTCCCAAGATGCTGGTGCTTTGGGGGCTTTGAGCCTCGAGGGCCTCTTCGCGGAACTTCCCTCCGACATCACGGATCGGGTCAACCCTGCCTTCACCTCGTATGACGACAGCTGGGTGGGAATCACGGGACGCGCACGAGTGGTCGTCTATGACAGTGAAACCGTGAGCGTGGAAGAGTTGCCCACCACGGCTGACGAGATTGTCTCCCCCCAGTGGTCAGGGAAGGTGGCCGTCGCGCCCGGAAACGCGAGCTTCCAATCGTTTGTGACCGCGTATCGCGTCATGGAAGGTGAGGGTGCTGCCGACCAGTGGGTTGCCGGTCTCACCATCAACGACCCGCAAATTTTCGAGGGGAACGGCGCCATTCTGGAGGCTGTGAACCAGGGGACGGTCCCGCTGGGTCTCATCAACCACTACTACTGGGATCGTCTCGCCTTTGAGCGCGGCGCCGAGAATCTCCGTGCCCAATTGCACTTCACCGAAGCAGGAGACCCAGCATCGATTGTGAACGTGACCGGAATGGGGCTGTTGAAGGCACAGAGCTTTGACCTCGATGCCCTCGAGTTGATCGAGTTCTTCGTCTCTGATGAAAGCCAGCGCTACTTTGTCGAGCAGACGTTTGAATACCCGCTCGTTCCCGGAATCGACGCCCCCGAAGGTCTCCCATCCTTGGACGACTTGGCGATAGCCGACTTTGACCTCTCCGACCTCGCTACTCTGAAAGAGACCCAGGATCTCCTGCGAAAGTATGGGTTGATTCTCTAACCCGGTCAGAGTAAGAAAGGCCTTTGTGCCCACCACCACAGCATCAGAGCACACCCCTGCGCCTGTCGCAGGGGTGTCTCGCGTGGGCAGACCGCCAGCATGGTTGACAACTCTGGCAGTCTTGGCCGTGGCCACGGTGGCTATTCCGCTGGTCTATCTCGGCGTTCGCGCCTCCGAGGTTCCGCTCTCCGAGATCATGGTGATTCTCTCCAGGCCCTTGGTGGGTGAGCTGCTGCTCAACACCATGGGGCTCAGCATTGCCGTGTCTGCCACGGCGATTGCCATGGGAACAGTGATCGCCACGATTGTGACCAGGCTGCGTATCGGAGCAGCCCGGACCTGGCTCCTCATCTCCGCCTTACCGCTCGCAGTCCCCTCCTACCTCGCGTCCTATGGATGGCTCGTGGTGGTGCCAAGCCTCAATGGTTTTTGGCCCAGTTGGGCATTGCTGAGTGCCGTCACGATTCCCTATGTCACGCTCCCGGTCGCGGCGGTGTTGCGAGGGACCTCAGCGGATGGTGAAGCGGTGGCGAGGACCCTCGGGCTCCGCCCCACTCAAGCCTTTTGGCGAGTCACCTGGCCCCAGGTTCGACCCGCGGCAATCGCCGGAGGTCTCCTTGTTTTTCTCTACACCTTGAGTGATTTTGGCTTGGTCGCGATGCTGCGGTTCCAAACCCTCACCTGGGGAGTTCAACAGGCCTATGCGGCGAGCTTTGATCGCTCACAGGCGGCGGTGCTTGCCCTACTCCTGGTGGTCATTGCGGTGATCGTGGTCGCAGCGGAGCGCGGAGCGAGGGGTTCCTTGACGCGGACCACCGCCATCCACTCCACTAAAGAACCGCTCTCACCCGTTGTCAGGGTGTTCTTCACTGTGGTGGTGGCGTTGCCGCCGGTGGTAGGTGTCTTGATCCCCTTGGTGGGGTTGGCGGGGCGCTTGGCAGAAGCGACCACGCTGCGATCACTCAACCCCCAGCAACTGGTTCAGGCCACAACGACCACCATTGGTGTGTCGGTGGCAGCAGCGGTGGTCGCACTCCTCCTTGCTCTGCCTTTGGCTGCGCTTGCTGCGAGATATACGAACCGATGGATTCCCACTCTCGAAGGAGCGGGCTATCTCTCCAATGGTCTGCCCGGCATTGTCGTGGGATTGTCACTGGTGTTCTTCTCGCTCTCAGTGCTTCCCGCGCTGTATCAAACAGTCGTGGTGCTGGTCTTCGCGTACGCGGTGCTGTTTATGCCAAAAGCTTTGGGGACGGCCCGAGCCAGCATTGAAGGAGTCTCTGTTGACCTCATCAATGTCGCCAGGACTCTGGGTGCCTCACGTTTTCAGGCATGGTGGCGCGTCACCGTTCCTCTGGCGCTCCCGGGCATCGGAATTGGAGCTCTCCTTGTGGCGATCACCACCATGAAGGAGCTTCCCGCGACGCTGCTGCTGCGCCCTATCGGCTCGAGCACCTTGGCGACCGAGCTGTGGTCACGGACCGCAGCGGGAGAGTTCGGGGCTGCCGCCCCCTACGCCGCTGTTCTCGTTCTGGTCGCAGCAATTCCTGCGATGATTCTCTCGGGTGTTCGATCTGTCGCGAAGGAGGAGCTGTGACCACGCTAACGCTGAGCAACATCAGCCTCTCCTATGGCTCCAGGCAAGCATTGCGGGATGTCTCACTCGTTGTTCCCTCCGGATCTTTGGTCGCCATTTTGGGGCCCTCCGGATGTGGCAAGACCAGTCTGTTGATGGCGCTTGCCGGTCTCGTGTCCATTGACTCGGGAACCATCACTGTCGGATCGAGGGAGCTCTCGTCTGCTAGGCACCGGGTTCCCCCCGAGCAGCGGGGTATTGGCTGGGTCCCACAAGAAGCGTCACTCTTTCCTCACTTGAGTGTGGGAGACAACATCGGTTTCTCTCTTCCCAAAGGTCGCAGGCGGACAGAGCGCGTTGACGAGCTCGCCTCCCTGATTGGGCTTTCGGGGTTTACGGACCGTGCCCCCGGTCAACTCTCCGGCGGTCAAGCTCAGCGCGTGGCTCTTGCGAGAGCTCTTGCCCCAGCACCTGATGTGCTTCTTCTCGATGAGCCCTTTGGTGCTCTGGATAGCGTCTTGCGTCATTCGTTGGGTCGAGATGTGGCGCGCATTCTGCGGGAGCAGGAAACCACCGCGATCATGGTGACCCATGATCGCGAAGAAGCCCTTGACTTGGCGGACTTTGTCGCCGTTATGGATAACGGTCGCATCGTCCAGGTGGGGACACCCTTGGAGATTTATGAATCCCCCGCGACACCGTGGGTTGCTTCCTTCGTGGGAGACACGGTGGAGTTGGAGGGGACCTGGAAAGACGACGCCCTCAACTGCCAACAGTGTGGGGCTAAAGATTTCTGCGGCCCTGCCGAGAACCGATTGGGGTGCACGGGACATGTGCTCTGCGCGCTGGGCGATGTTGCAGCTACCTCTCAAGGTGCAGAGCCCACGAGCGGTGACACCGTCCGGGTGGTGGTCCGTCCTGAGTGGCTCGTTCCCTCACCCTCGGGTATTTCCGCCAAGGTAAGGGGTGTCTCCTATGCGGGTCACGACGCTCTCGTGGAGTTTGAGCTGACCGGTCATCCCGAGCGCGTTCGCGCTCGGATTGCAGCACCCTTCCTCCCTTCAGTGGGACAAGACTTCCATTTGGCTCTGCGTCACCCTGCTCTGGTGTTCCCGGTGGAGCACCATGAGGGCGCGTTAGCCTGAGAGCATGAGCGCTCGTGCTGACCTGGTTGCATCGTCGGTTTTGACCGACGATGTCCTTGCAGCTGTGCGTCAGCGAGCACCCGGGTATGACCAGCGCAACGAGTTTTTTCAGGAGGACCTCGACGTCCTCCGGGAGATCGGTTACCTGAAGCCTCGCTCCCTGCCCCAAATGTCCTCGGACCAGAGACGCCTGGCGGCCCACGCGCCGGCCACGGCGCTCGGTATTGGAATGCACCTCACCTGGATGGGTGTCGCCAGAGACATGGTGAACGCCGGTCACACCGAACTGCAGTGGGTTCTCGATGACGGGGAAGCCGGCGAGCTTTTTGCCTTTGGGGTGAGCGAGCGCGGGAATGACCGGGTGCTCTCTGACTCACTCGTCACCGTGTCCGAGGTGGAGGGCGGATATGCCTTCACCGGGCAGAAGATCTTTGTGTCCCTCTCCCCTGCGTGGACGAGATTGAGTCTGCTGGGGCGCCACGGCGATGAGATCATCCATGGATTTATCACTCGAGACCAGGAGGGCTGGTCCAATACCCCCGACTGGGACACCCTGGGAATGCGGGCGACCCAGAGTTACACCACGCAGCTTGAGGGAGTCGTGGTGGAGCACGCTCGTGTCGCGAGGCGTCTGCCGGTCGGGGCTAATGAGGACCCGTTCACCATCGCCATATTCCAGAACTTCCTGTTGCTGGTCTCCAGCGTGTATGCGGGCATTGCCGATAGGGCATTGGAGCTCACGGTGGAGGGTGCCACGAGTAAACACAGCGCGCTCGATGACGGAGCCGCCTACTCCGATGACCCCGATATTCGCCGCCAGGCTGCCGCTTCTGCCATCGCGGTGGACGCCTTGACCCCGCAGCTTGAGACCTATTGCTCATGGGTGGATGCCGGTGGAGCGACCCCAGATCATTGGTTCCGCCTTCTCTCCGGGATGAAACACCAGAGCGTGGAGACCGCGCGCAGCGTCGTGGACACGGCGCTCCGGATTGTCGGGGGCGGGGCGTATCGCTCGTCCCATGAACTCTCTCGCCTACAACGCGACGTTCTCGCGGGTGTCTATCACCCGAGCGATACCGAAGCAGTGCACAGAACAGTGGCCTTCGACCTGTTCGGACCCGCACAATAGGATGGCGCCATGGCCGCACCGAAGCGCGTAGACGAGATCTTTGTTGACTCTTTCGGAGTCACCATCCACTATCACCGCTGGTCACCGCGAGGGAAACCTCGGGCCATCATTCAGCTCGCCCACGGTCTGGGGGAGCACGGCCTGCGCTACGAAGGGCTCGTCACCAGGCTTGTGAAAGAAGGTTTCGAGGTGTGGGCGAATGAGCACCGAGGCCACGGTGCTACGGGTCTTGAGCAGTGGGAGGGTGACTACAGCAAACTCGGGAAATTAGGCCCCGGGGGGATTCCTGCCGCGGTCGCCGCCGTGCGAGCATTTACTGACATCATTCGGGGGGAGCGACCAGGGGTTCCCCTCTACTTCCTGGGACACAGTGGGGGAGCTGTCGTTGGCCAACTCATTCTGAATCAGCGAGGAGCCACTCTCTTTGATGGCGTGGTCTTTACTGGGGCCGCATATCGCTTGCCTGGTTTTATGGAACTGGGGGACTTGAATGCAAAACACAAGCATTTGGGTTCCACTGGTGCGGAATGGTTGTCCCGAGATGTTGCGGTGCACGAGGCGTGGCGTGATGACCCCCTGACTTTTCCAGTCAATCCGCTCAAGCTCTTCGGAGTGCTGGATGCGGCTCGATTCCTCGGGGTCCCTCGTCGGCTCGACAGGGACATCCCCATATTGTTGGCGATCGGCTCTGATTGCGCCCTCGGAGGGGAGAAGAGTGCCAAGAAACTCGCAGATGCTTTCCTTCGCAAGGGCTCGAGTGATGTCGAACTCATCGTTTATCAGGGGGCTCGTCATGAAATCTTCAACGAGACTAGTAAGGACGAGGTCATGGATGATCTCGTCGCCTGGCTAGCCGGGAGGCTCGAAGCAACCACACCCTAGGGTTAAGGGGTGCATGCAGAGTACAAAGTCCCGGGCGGAAAGCTCGTTGTCGCCGATATCGAGGTGGATGCCAGCACTATTTCTGTGTGCCGGATCGCGGGAGACTTTTTCCTTGAACCCGACGAAGCCCTCGAGGCCATCAACGCGGCCATTGTCGGTCTTCCCACCACTTCCTCCAGTGAGGACATCGCGCGCGCGGTGACCCAGGCGCTCCCGGCTGACGCCGTGATGATGGGCTTTAGCCCCGAAGCCATCGGGACCGTCGTGAGGCGAGCCCTCACCGGAGCCACCAGTTTCCTCGATTACACCTGGGACTACATTGCTCCAGAGCCCCTCGAGCCGCTCACCCAGATGGCGCTGGATCAGGTTCTTGCCGAAGAGGTAGGGGCTGGCAGGCGCGGCCCCACACTCCGCCTCTGGGAATGGGCGAAGCCCGCGGTCGTCATCGGGAGTTTTCAATCCGTCACGAACGAGGTCGACCTGGATAACGCCGCGAAGTATGGCCTGGAGGTCGTTCGTCGCGTGAGCGGCGGCGGTGCGATGTTCATGGAGCTTGGTACCGCCATCACCTACTCCCTCTATGCGCCAGCAGAGTTGGTCTCCGGGATGAGCTTCCAAGACTCGTATGCGTTCCTGGATGACTGGGTTGTCCAGTCTTTGCGAGGCCTCGGCATTGACGCCTCCTACAAACCGCTGAATGACATCACCAGCCCCACCGGAAAAATTGGTGGGGCTGCCCAAAAGCGACTCGGCAGCGGTGCCGTCCTCCATCACGTCACCATGGCCTATGACATGGACGGTGACCGCATGGTCGAGGTGTTGCGGATTGGTCGCGAGAAGATCAGCGACAAAGGGGTGCAAAGCGCCAATAAACGAGTGGACCCTCTGAAATCTCACACCGGTCTGACCCGCGAGGCCATCATGGAGCACCTGGTGAGCTCGTTCACCTCCTCCTATGGTCTCCGCCCCGGCGGGGTCACAGCAGAGGAGATGGAGCGCGCGAACACGCTTGCGGTGGAGAAATTCGCGACACCGGAATGGTTCCACCGAGTCCCGTGAGCCAGCCTGAATCCAGTCGTCGACGTGTGCGAGTGCGCAGCGTCATCCTGTCGAGCGCGCTCGTCGCGATCCTGATCGCGGCGGTGATGGTCTCGGCTGTAGTCGGGCAACTCCCGATTAGTGTCACCGAGGTTGTGGGAACCTTCCTGACCTGGCTCGGAATCTCCACTTCCTGGGCGCCTGCAGACCCGGTCATTGCGGCCACGTTGGAAGTAGTCCGCTTCCCTCGAATCGTGATGGCGCTAGCAGTGGGGGCAGCACTTGCCGTCGCTGGAGCCCTCATGCAGGCAGTCTTTGGTAACCCACTTGCGGAACCCGGTGTGGTGGGTGTTTCCGCAGGTGCCGCACTGGGTGCCTCCACCGCCATCGTGTTTGGCATCGCCGCCGGAGGCGGCGGTGTCGCTCTGCTCGCTTTCATAGGAGGACTCGGAGCAACGCTGCTGGTCTATGCGGTGGCGAGGGCCGGTGGTCGCACCGAAGTGGTGACCCTGCTCTTGACCGGAATCGCTATCAACGCTTTCGCGCAAGCGGGCCTCGCCTTTGTGCTCTTCCTCGCCGACACCGCCAGTCGGGAACAGATTGTCTTTTGGCAGCTGGGATCCCTCGCCGGGTCTGTGTGGTCTGAAGTCACGATTGTCTTGCCGGTTCTGATACTTGGCACCATCGTGGCTGTGCTGCTTGCCTCGAAGTTGGACTTGTTGTCACTGGGAGAAAGAAACGCTCGCCACCTCGGTGTTGATGTGGAACAGTTGCGCATCATCGCGATCGTCTTGGTGGCGCTGTTGACCGGAGTTGCCGTCGCTTTCGCGGGAATCATTGCGTTTGTGGGACTCGTCGTCCCCCACATCATTCGAATGGCGCTCGGCCCCGCCCACCGAGGACTGTTGGTCGCCAGTGCTGTTGGGGGTGGAGCTCTCCTCGCAATTGCGGACCTGATGACCAGGACTTTGGTCTCTGGAGCTGATTTGCCCATTGGCATGCTCACCGCACTGGTGGGTGGACCGTTCTTCTTTGGTTTGCTCTATCAGCAGCGTCGTCGCAGCGGGGGGTGGGCGTGATGGGTGGGGTAACACCGCTCGCTCGCCTGGACTCTGTGGGGCTGGTCCTCGATGGCCGGGCGATTGTGAAGACGGTCTCGATGGAGGTCTACCCGGGAGAGGTTCTTGCGCTGGTGGGCCCCAATGGTGCTGGCAAATCCTCGATCCTGTCCCTGCTCGCAGGGGACGTCCACGCCACGAGTGGAACAGCATTCCTCGGGGACAAAGATGTCACCAAGTATCGACCGGATGAGGCGTCGAGGCTGCGCTCAGTGTTGATGCAGGCCAACCAGGTCTCCTTCCCCTTCAGCGTCTGGGAAATTGTGGAGATGGGCCGAGCCCCCTGGGGCAGAACCCCGCTGATTGCAGAGGATGACGAGGCTATTGAGGAAGCTCTGAGCCTGGCGGATGTTGGACACTTGAGCGAGCGACGTTTCAACCAACTCTCGGGTGGTGAGCGAGCGAGAGTGTCGCTCGCTCGCGTGCTCGCCCAGAGAACACCCCTGGTTTTATTGGATGAGCCCACCGCTGCCCTGGATTTGAAGCATCAAGAGTCGGTCATGAGGACCATCAGAGATTTGGCCGATCAGGGACGAGGCGTGGTGGTGGTCGTGCACGACCTGTCCGTAGCAGCTGGCTACGCCGATCGAGTAGCGATGGTGGTCGAAGGCCGACTGGAAGCGACCGGGTCACCCGCAGAGGTCATCGTCGCTGACCGGGTGAGCAGGGTATACGGAGTCGATGTCGACATTGAGCAGGTGGGCCACCCGCCACGACCCGTCGTGTTGCCGAGGCGCAATCCCTAGGTTTTAGGCCTTCAGGTCGTCGAACTCCGGGTTCTTCATCATGTATTTGGCGATGTAGGGGCATATCGGGGTGACCGAATGGGTTCCCTCTTTGCGGATGGCCTCCAGGGTTCCCTTGGTGAGGGGGATTCCTAAGCCTTGTCCGCGTTTTTCGATCGGCACCTCAGCGCGCAGGAGCAACAACGTGGTGCCCTGCACCTGGTATTCGATTTCACCGAGGAATTCATCACCTTCTGCGAGGACGTAGCGATGGGCGTCTGGTTCGTGAGTGATCTCCATGTCCCCAGGTTAGCTTTCGTGCTTTCTCACTGCCTCAGCCATAGCAATCACAATCTTTTCCAGGATGTGATGGGGGGTGGAGAGCATGAGGCGAAGATGGTCGACTCCTGCCTCCCCGCAGAGTGCCCCATCGGTGAGGCCCACTCTGGCTTCGTCGGAGAAGAACTGCGCCCAGGAGCGATCCCCCTTGATATCCGGTAGTCCTCTGGCATCCAACCAGGCGATGTAGGTGCCCTCCGGTTCCTGGTAGGTCACCTCGGGTAGGTGGGTGGCCAGGAGTTCACTCAAGAGAGCCCGGTTGTCAGCGATGTAACCCAGGACGTCCTCCAGCCATTCACCGCCGTCTCGATAGGCGGCAGTGTTGGCGGCAACACCGGGTGTTGCCGCTCCGGGGGAGACGATGAAGGCGATGTCTTTCATCGATGCCTGGTGGTCATCGTTCGAGACGATCAGTTGTGCGCACTTGAGGCCCGGAATATTCCAGGCTTTGGAGGCTGACGTGGCAGTGAGAGTGTGGGCGGCTGTTGTCTC
>JANQZT010000027.1:0-8178 GCA_030728325.1 Pontimonas sp. | reverse complement strand
AGGGTCAAAAACGGCATGTACGCGGGGGTGGGGAGAATCACGGCAGAGCCTGGCTTCGTGAACCGCTCCAGCACCACCTCATAAGCACTCAACACATCGGCGGTCGGGTAAATCCTGGAGGAGGGAACTTCCCACGAGTAGCGAGCGTGGAGAAACTCTGAGGTTGCCTCCGACATGTCCCTCGTGACCGCGGGAGGCAGGTAGCCCCACAGAGCTTTATCCGTTAAGTGTTGGAGGGATTGTGTGACCGCGGGGGCAGTGCCAAAGTCCATCTCTGCCACGAAAGCAGCGAGGTGACCGGGCATCCGGGTCCATTTCATGCTCCCGGTTTCCATCAAGCTCTCTACGGTGATGTCATCAAAGCGGTGGCCAGTCATCGGTGTCTCCTCATCTCGCTTTCCCAGTCTGCCACCCCGATGCCTGCAGAGAATTCCTCGCGCTCACTAGACTCGGGGGGTGGCATCTGGAGCGAAGCGCTATAGCTATCTAGGCCCTGTGGGCACCTTCACCTGGGAGGCCCTGGGGCAGGTTTCTGCTGCCGCGGGTCAGGAATGGGTCAGTGTTCACAACGTGGGCGAAGCCCTCGACGATGTTCTTTCTGGTCGCAGTGACTTCGCCATGATCGCCATCGAGAACAGCATTGAGGGCGGCGTGAGTGCCACCCAAGACGCTTTGGCGATGGCGCCCGAACTCAGGATTGTCGGGGAATACATGGTGCCCGTCAGGTTTGTTCTGGCGGTGAAGCCCGGACAGGCTTTGTCAGATGTGACCACGGTTGCAGCACACGCTGTCGCCTATGCGCAGTGCCGAGGGTGGCTGGAAGCGAACCTCCCCCAGCACTCTCACGTTCCCGCTCGCTCCAATGTTCACGCAGCACAGACGATTGTGGACGACGGTCTGGCAGATGCCGCCATCGCGCCCCCAGGAATTACCCAACACGCAGGCGTTGACGTTGTGGCCGAGAACATTGGGGACAACCCGAATGCAGAGACCCGCTTCGTGTTGGTGCAAAAAGGCGGCCAACCGCCAGCGAGAACGGGTGCGGACAAGACCAGCATCATCGCGGAGCTCCCCGATGATGGACCAGGACGCCTGTTAGAGATGCTGGAGCAATTCGCCACCCGGGGCGTGAACATGAGTTTGCTGGAATCGAGGCCGATTGGTGATGCGATGGGTCGCTACCGGTTCGTCATCGACCTCGATGGTCACGTCGATGACGAGCGAGTTGCCGATGCTCTGCTCGGTTTGCGCAGGTTCAGCCCCAATGTCATTTACCTCGGCTCCTACCCGCGTGCCAATGGCCACAAACCAGAGGTGTCACCCCGAAACAGTGATGCCGCGTTTGTGGATGCCAGGGCATGGCTTGAGGGTTTGCGCACCGGCTCCAGTGAGTGAGCGTGACAGACTAGAGGGGTGATTGACCCCCAACTTCTGCGCGATTCTCCCGATGTCATCAAGGCGTCACTGCGCTCCAGAGGTGCGCAGGAATCACTCGTAGATACTGCCCTGCAGGCCGATGCCGCCAGACGCGAAGCGATTGCCGCCTTCGAGACGTTGCGCGCAGAACAAAACGTCATCGGCAAAGACGTGGCGAAAGCGTCAGGAGCGGAGAAAGATGCCCTCCTCGCCACCGTGAAAGAGCTCTCCACCCAGGTGAAGGAAGCATCCGCACGCGTGGCGGAGGCGGAGGAAGCGGCCTCGAGCGCGTTGGGCGCCCTGCCGAATCTGGTGATCGAGGGTGTTCCCGCTGGTGGCGAAGAGAACTTTGTGACATTGCGCGAAGTGGGGACCATCCCTACCTTTGCGGGCGAAGTCAAAGATCACCTCGAAATCGGTGAAGCCCTCGACATTCTTGACATGGAGCGAGGCGTCAAAGTCTCGGGTTCACGTTTCTATTTCCTCAAAGGCGCTGGGGCCCTACTGGAAATGGCACTCACGCAGCTGGGTATGAAGGTTGCACTGGAGAACGGATTTGTGCCCTTGATTCCGCCCACCCTGGTGAAGCCCGAGATTATGCAGGGAACAGGGTTCTTAGGCGAGCACTCTGCTGAGGTGTATCACCTGGGTGAGGATGATTTGTATCTGACGGGGACCAGTGAGGTGGCGCTTGCCGGCTACCACAGCGACGAAATCATTGACCTGACCAAGGGACCGCTTCGCTATGTGGGCCTCTCCACCTGCTATCGGCGCGAAGCCGGTTCCTATGGCAAAGACACCAGGGGCATCATTCGAGTCCACCAGTTCCAGAAACTGGAAATGTTTAGCTACATCGATCCCGCGGACGCTGAAGCAGAACACGAGCGCTTAGTGTCCTGGCAAGAGCAGATGCTGCAGTCCCTGGGTCTTGCCTACCGGGTGATCGATGTGGCGGCGGGAGATCTCGGAACCAGTGCTGCCCGGAAGTATGACGTGGAGGCCTGGATCCCCAGCCAATCTGCCTATCGGGAGCTCACCTCGACCTCGAACTGCACCACCTTCCAGTCCAGGCGCCTGAATGTTCGCCACCGCCCCGACAAGGGTGGCTCCACCGAACCGGTCGCAACATTGAATGGGACGCTTGCGACCACGAGGTGGCTTGTTGCCCTGCTGGAAACCCACCAGCAACCTGATGGTTCCGTTCTGGTTCCCGAAGTCCTGCAGCCTTTCATGGGTGGGCTCAGCGTTATCAGCGCTTCCTAGAGTGCTCCTGATACAACTGTGGGTGAGATGACAACAACTTCAGAGCCGTGGCTCATTGCCCTCGACATTGATGGCACTGTTCTTCATGAGGATGGCCACCTCTCGGATGAGGTCGTCATTGCCGTGCAAAAGGCTAGGGACGCTGGCCACGAGGTAACCCTTGCCACGGGACGCTCGGTGTCGATGACCATTCCCATTCTTGAGCGCCTCAACATCACGCCGGAGTTTGTGGTCTGCTCCAATGGAGCCATCACGCTGAAACGTGATCCGGGCGCACCTTCTGCCTATCGACGTTTTCACGTGGAGCGTTTTGACTCGACCGAGGTTCTTATTCGCATCAAAGCCCGCCTGCCCCAAGCTCACTACGCGGTGGAGGATGAGACAGGTCTTTATCGCTACACGGATTGGTTCCCCGAAGGTGCCCTCGATGCGATGAGCGAGAAGGTCACCTTCGAAGAGTTGCTCTCCACCTCCGCCGTACGAGTTGTCGTGATCTCCCCTGGACACGAAATTGATGACTTCTTGAAGGTCGTGGAAGACATGGGTCTCCACCAGGTCAGTTACACCGTGGGGTGGACTGCGTGGCTGGATATTGCTCCTGAAGGAGTGAATAAGTCCACCGCTTTGGAGCGCGTTCGCACCGAGCTTGATGTCCCGCTAGATCGTGTCATGGTGATTGGTGATGGCAGGAACGACATTGAAATGCTGCAGTGGGCTGCCCGCAAAGGTCGCGCCGTAGCGATGGGACAAGCTCCCGAAGAGGTCCGCATCCACGCCACCGACATCACCGAGGATTTCCTCGGCGACGGGGTGGCGATAGCCCTCAACTCTTTGACCGCCTAGCCCTCCAAGGCTTGTGTTCTAGAATCATCTGCGGAGGGCTGTCCGAGCGGCCGATGGAGCTAGTCTTGAAAACTAGTGGGCAGAAATGTCTCGTGGGTTCGAATCCCACGCCCTCCGCCAGGCACAAGAAGACATAGCAAAGGATCGGGGGAGCCCGTGGCTAACACAGCCAAGCCGGCTGCGCCCGAACTTTTCTCTTCGGCAGAGGATTACCCGCAGCCTCTTCACGCATCACAGAAGCGCACAGGTGGGTGGCGACTCGTGACCTCACTCGCTCTGGGTCTGGTCGCCGTCTTAGTCGTCAGCCTGGGAACGGTGCTGGGGCTCACGGTGCAGAATCTTCAATCCAGCATTGTCACCGTGGAGCTCCCCGGAGCTCCCGACCCCCTTCTCCCCACCATTGGGGAGATTGAGGGTGGCTTCAACGTCCTGGTCGTGGGGTCTGACACCCGCGTGGGCCAGGGCGACCAGTTCGAGTTTGTGGATTCCGAACTCAACGACGTGAACCTTCTGGTTCACGTCTCCGAGAATCACGACCGCGCTGTCGTCATCAGTTTCCCCCGGGACCTTCTCTTGGATGTTCCCGCCTGTCCGCAGGCTGATGGCACCGCGTCCGAGCCGAAAGAGATGCAACCGCTGAACACCACCATGGCAATCGGTGGACTTCCCTGTGTTGCGTTGACGCTTGAGGAACTCACGGGACTTGAGATTGGCTATGCGGGCCTGATGACCTTCACCGGGGTAGCGCAACTTTCCACGGCAGTAGGCGGCGTGGAAGTCTGTGTGAGTGCGCCACTGGTCGACCCGTGGTCGGGTGTAAATCTCCCTGAGGCCGGGTACCACACCCTCGAGGGCGGACAAGCGCTGGCGTTTCTTCGCACACGCAAGGGTGTGGGGGATGGCAGTGACCTCTCCCGTATCTCCTCGCAGCAGGTCTATATGGCGGCTCTCGTGCGGACCCTCCAGCAGGACGGTGTCCTCAACTCGGTGGAGCGTCTCTACGGAATTGCCCGGGTAGCCGCTGACACGATGGTTCTCTCCACGAGCTTGGGAAGCCTCGATGTGATGGTGGCGATGGCGAGAGCACTGCGAGGCATACCGAACGAGAACATTCTGTTCATTCAGTATCCGGTGCTGGATGCAGACCCCGAGCTTTATCCGGGTCGGGTGATCCCCAACGAAGTTTTGGCCACTGAAGTGGTGGAGCGCTTGCAGGTCGATGATGCTTTCACCGTCGGAGAGGGATCGTTAGGTTTTGGGTCCACTGATGCTGAGAACAACGGCGATGCGGGTGGCTCGGGAATTCCCAGCGCTGAAGAGCTCGAAGGTTTGGTTGGCCAGACCGCGGGAGATGAGACCTGCGCGGTTCCCCGCTAAGAGGTGACCTCGCTATAGTTGTGCGAGTGATGAAGCCCGCTTCATCCAGGAGACGTCGCATAGTCCGGCCGAGTGCACCACCCTGCTAAGGTGGAGTCCCCGCAAGGGGACCGAGGGTTCAAATCCCTCCGTCTCCGCGGTTATTTCTTCTTCAGCGGACGACTCGCGCGAGTTACTGTCTTCGCCGTTGCCGATTCTGTAGCTTTCGACAGGAAGATGGCAAAGACCAGCGCGACCACTATCGCTGAGCTAATGCCCAGCTCGATGACCGCTCTGTCGAAGCTTTCCCGAGGCTTCTCTGCGCCGAGGGTCATCGATGCTCCCACGGTCAGGATGTGACGGACGGCGGCGATGATGCCGATGATGAGGAAGTTCTGGAGTTGGAAGACTCCATCGGTGTATCGGGCGATGACGGTGCGGAGAATTTCCAAAATGATGATGATGAACAAGATGTCATTGATCGCCTGAATCATGCCATCGGGGAAGAACGGCCAGGTCGTGAAAACTCGAATGACGCTGAAAATCAGCGCAGCGACGGCAATCGCAAAGAGGAACACCCCCAGGACGACATGGAAGACATCTTCCATACCTTCAGCCCACCTTGTGGGAACAATGCTTTTCGGTGAACGAGCCATGATGTGCTCACCTTACGCCTGCTGAGCTGAATAGTGATGAAATTCAGGCAGTTATTTTGAGGCGATTGCCTTCGTGACCAAGGCGGTGATGGTTTTCGCTACAGATTCGTTCATCTCAAGGATGGCAAACGAGGTAGGCCAGAAGACACCGTCATCGAGGTGCGCGGCTTCCTGGAATCCAAACGTGGAATACCGACTGTCGAACTTACTTCCTGCTTGAAAGAAACAGATGACCTTGTCTTTCAGATAGTAGGCCGGCATTCCGTACCAGGTCCTCGTGGTGATCTCGGGGGAAATCCCCATGACGAGAGCGTGGATAGCCTTCGCCATTTTTCGCTCCGGGGGGCTCATCTCCGAAATTTTCCTGGAAACTTGTTCCTCGCCGGAGAGTTTCTTGAATTCGCGCGCCTCACGGGCGCGCTCCTTCATGGCATCGCGCTCAGCATCGGTGAAGGCGGAAGTATTTTTCTTGGAATCAGCCACGGAATGACGATACTAAAAGCGCTCGTCGCGGAACACTCCTACTTCACTCACCCAGGCCACGCAGGCGTAGTGGGGGAAGAAGTGGGTGGAAAGCATGGTGAAAATTGCGTCGAGATGATTTTCACCCACGACGCACTCGATCTTCACGTTCCCACCCTGGAGGTCACCGACTCGTTGTCCCCTGGTGCCAGCACCGTGAACAGTGGAGACCGTGTACCCCCTGATGCCAGCGTCGTGGAGGCTCGCAACGAGGCGCTTTTCCAGAGCGCTTTCCGCCACGATGGTCACCAGCTTCTTGCTTACGAAGTCCACGAGAGTGCTCCTTCCAGTGCCCCTGCAAGCCAAATGTAGAGGGGGATTCCGGCAATCAGATTGAACGGGAAGGTAATTCCAAGGCTCGCGGTGAGGTAGATGCCGGGACTTGCCTCAGGCAGGGCCAGTCGCACTGCGGTGGGGGCGGCGATGTAGGACGCCGAGGCGCTGAGTACGCCAAGCAGAGCTGATCCTCCCACCGAAAGTCCGGAGAGCAGACCAGCGCTGACTCCCAAGGTTCCTGCGAGCACGGGGAACCCGAGCCCGAAGATCACCACACCGACCCCAGCCTTTTTCACATCCGGAAGCCTGCGGCCGGCGACAATGCCGAGCTCCAGGAGGAAGAGCGTGAGCACACCGGTGAAGAGCCCACCGAAGAACGGCTCAATGCTCGCAAATCCTGTGTTGCCGGCGATGGCTCCCAGTGCAAGTCCCCCGACAAGCAGGACAATCGAGCGACCGGAGAGAACCTCTCGCAAGGACTCGCCCCATGCGACGGATTCGCTACGACCCCGTGCAGCAAGAAGAAGACCCACGATGATCCCGGGGACTTCGAGCACGGCGAGCAAGGTTACGAGGTAGCCCTCGACAAAACGCGAGGTGGATTCGAGGAACACGAGGGCGGCGGTGAACGTCACCAGTGACGTTGATCCGTAGTGGGCGGCGAGCGCGCCCCTGTTTACCCGATCAAGTTTTGTCAGCCACCCGGAGATCGTGAACGCAAGGAGAGGGATGATCACACCCAGCAGGAAAGTGGCCACTAAGGGAAGCCATAACTCGGCCAAGTCTGCGTTTCGCAGCGCTACGCCACCCTTGATACCGATTCCCAACAAGAGGTAGATCGAGATTGCTTGGTAGAAGGCTTCGGGTAGTCGCAAGTCGCTCTTGATGGCAACGGCGAGAAGACCCAGCGCGAAGGCCAGAACTGGCGGTGAAATGAGATTGGTGAGAGCGATGGTGAGGATCTCGGATGCTCCCACGCGACTCTCCTTGTCTTCGACTCCCTCGATGGTATCGGCGAAGGGTTTCTCACGTCAGTTAGGTGTCGGCGGGTAACAATTTGAGCAGGATGCAGGCAAAGTTCATCCACACCGGCTATCGTGGCGACACGTTGTAACGACGCAATGTAATGGGGGGCCACCAAGTCCGCCCATCCTCTGGCTTCCTCACCCCGGCAGCCCCGTGAAGTGCGTGGTGTTGTACTGTCTTTCCCTATGAATCGATGGTGAGGAATAACCAATGTCTTTTCGTATTCGCGAATACCACTCGGCCGACACTGATGCAGTGTTGGAGTTGTGGGACAAGGCCAAGTCGGATGGGTTTGAGCCGGTCTACGGTCTTGCTGAGGTTCTGGCATCGTGTCAGAAAGACCATGCGGTTCTTGCCATCTCGGATGGTCGCGTTGTTGGAGCTGCCGTTGCCAGAGCAGCTCACGAGCAAGGCTGGATTGTCTTCTTCAATACCCTTCCGGAGTATCGGCGCCAGGGGATAGGGAGCTCATTGCTCTCCGCGCTTGAAGCGCGCATGGCCCCACTTGGTTTGACAAAGCTCTCGATTCTCGTGCCAGAGAGTCAAGATAAGTCAGAGGTACTGGATCGTGCCGGTTTTCTTGACAAGAACCACCTGAGCTATTTCGAGCGTGAAATTCCGATCAGCGAGAAAGAACGCAGTATTTTGCGAGAGCTGGGAGGGCGGGTGCTATCTCGGGACCTTTGGTCGGGAATTGCGGGGATGCAGAAAGAAAAGGAGATGCTGGAGCGTCGCCTGGTCCTCCCCCTCTCGGATGCTGCTCTCGCGGAGAAATTTGGGGTGGAGCCACCTCGCTCGATTGTCCTCTTTGGGCCTCCCG
>JANQZT010000026.1:4942-36538 GCA_030728325.1 Pontimonas sp. | reverse complement strand
TACCCCAGATAGAGGCCCAAGAGGGCCAAAGCTACTCCCCCCGCCAGGCGAACCCATTCGAGACCACGCGGTGACGCTACAAGCCTCGCGCGAGCACCACCCGCCGCCACCGCCCACACCATGTCGCTCGCGATTCCGATAACGAAGAACAGGCCTCCCAGAATGAGCATTTGCACTGGTGGTGCAAATCCTTCCTGCTCCACAAAAAGCGGAAGTGTGGCGATGAAGAACACCAGAGTCTTCGCATTGGTAATACCCACGATGGAGCTATCCACCAGCGTTTTCCGGGTACTGACGGTTGCCGCACTGGTGAGTTCAAGCCGCAGGTCTTTGCGGTGCCGGATGCCATCGATTCCGAGATACACGAGGAAGAGCGATCCGACGATCTTCACGATGCCGAAAATGATCGGGGACGAGGCGATAAGAACCCCCACTCCCAGTGAAACCGCCACAATCTGCACACCGACCCCGGCAGCGTTTCCGAGGACGCTCTGAATCGCTCCTTTGGTTCCGAGAATCATTGCTCGACCGATCACAAAGACAACGCTCGGTCCGGGAACAACAATCACCACGAGGGAGAGCAGAAGAAACGACGCTAGCGTCGAGCTAGAAGGCACGTCGCAAATATAGACCCGGACGACGCCCCCGCCGGACACGAAGACGGGGCCAGTCCGAAGACTGACCCCGTTCCGTAGTGATTTGAGTTAGACGCGAGCGTCCTCCTCGAGCTGGTAACCCTCTTCACCGTGGACGATGGTGTCGATACCTGCGACCTCATCCTCACTCGTGATGCGGAAGCCCATGGTCTTCTCGATCGCGAAACCAAGAAGCAGAGCGACCACGAAGGAGTACAGGAGCACTGCGAAGGCAGCGATGGCCTGAACCGTGAGCTGGCCGAAGTCACCACCGGTGAACAGTCCCGTGTCGATGGCGAAGAACCCGAGGTAGAGAGTTCCGATCATGCCGGCGACAAGGTGGATTCCGACAACGTCCAGGGAGTCGTCGTAACCGAGCTTGAACTTCAGATCGACGGCGAACGCGGACACAGCTCCGGCGATAACACCGAGCAGCAACGCAAATCCGGGAGTCAGGTTCGCACAGGCTGGGGTGATAGCAACCAGACCAGACACAGCACCGGAAGCAGCGCCGACAGCGGTGGCCTTGCCATCCTTGAGCTTCTCCACGACCATCCAGCCGAGAATCGCGGCTGCGGTGGCGCCGAGGGTGTTGACGACGATCAGGCCGACACCGGGCATTCCCTCAGCGAGGAACTCTGCACCCGCGTTGAACCCAAACCATCCGAACCACAGCAGGGCTGCACCGAGGAGGACCAAGGGAACGTTGTGGGGCTTGTGAGCGCCCTTCTGGAAGACAACACGTCGGCCGAGCACGATCGCGAGAGCAAGTGCAGCGGCACCTGCGTTGATGTGAACGGCAGTTCCACCGGCATAGTCAATGACGCCGGGCAGGCCACCCATCAGTTCGCCGAGCTCGAGGATCCAACCGCCACCCCAGACCCAGGCTGCGACGGGGAAGTAGACGAGAGTCGCCCACACACCCGCGAAGACCATCCACGGTCCAAAGCGGGCACGGTCTGCGATAGAACCAGAAATCAGAGCCACAGTGATGATCGCAAAGGTGGCACCAAAAGCTGCTCCGAGGAGATCTTCGTTACCCAGCCCTTCGAGGCTGAAGGCGGCGAGAGGGTTACCGGCGAACTGAAGTGGGCTGTCCACAGCGGACATGCTGTAGCCGTAGAGCACCCAGAGAACGCCGACGAGGGCGAGTGAGCCAAAGCTCATCATCATCATGCTGACGACGCTCTTCGCTTTGACGAGGCCGCCGTAGAAGAAAGCGACGCCGGGGGTCATCAGCAGCACCAAAGCGGTGGCGGTGATTCCCCAGGCTAACTGGCCTGAATCCATTGTTGTCTCCCTTGTATGTCTGTCATGGGCGTGCACAGGTGCACGTGACCCCCAGTGTGAGACATCAAGGTTTCTCCGAAAGTGCTCGCGTGTTACCGAGCTATTTCAGAGAGCACGCAAATGTTAAGACTGTGTTTCGGGCTTGTCCTGGTAAATGTCGGGAATGCCATCGCCATCGAGGTCCGCGGTCTCTTTGACGTGAACGGACTGATAGTGCCGGTTGCGTCCCGTGAGAATCAGGGCCGCGATCAATGCTGCCAAGACGGATCCCACGAGGATGCCGATCTTGGCCTCATCTCCGAGGACAGTCCCCAGCCCAAAGCTCAGCTCACCAATAAGCAACGAGACGGTGAAACCGATTCCCGCGAGCAAAGCGACCGCAAACAAATCAATCCATGCCATCCCCTTCGGCAGTGATATGCCAGGAATGCGGGTGACGAGGTAGGTGGTGATGAATACCCCGACGCTCTTACCCACCACCAGTGCGACGATGATGCCCAGTGATACCGGCGATGCCAACAGGGTGACAAACTCGCCCACACCGGAGCCAAAGCTCACACCGGCGGCGAAAAACGCGAAGAGTGGAACCGCAATGCCCGCAGACAACGCCCGGAAGCGGTGCTCGAACACCTCAGCCAAGCCGGGGTCCTCTGAGTCAGGGTGAGCCAGACGCTCACGCTTGGACCTCAACACGGGCACGGTCAGCCCTAACAACACCCCAGCGATGGTGGCGTGAACTCCAGAGCTGTACATGAAGAACCAGGCGATCAACCCGATGGGAAACAAGATGACCCATGCGGCCCCCTCGCGCACGTGGAAGAACTCTCGATAGCGCTGGGCGAAGAAGGCGTAGATGGCGACGAACAGCAGTGACAGGAACAGATTCGAGACCACGACTTCTTCGGTGTAAAAGATGGCGATGACCGTAATGCCGATGAGGTCATCCACCACGGCGAGCGTGAGCAGGAAGGTTCGAAGCGCCAAAGGCAACCACGTTCCCACGAGGGCAAGAACCGCGAGGGCAAAAGCTATATCTGTGGCGATTGGGATTGCCCAGCCTCGAGCTGCCTCTGGCACCCCCAGTGACTGAGTGATCAGGAGATACAGGGACGCAGGAACAATGACCCCACCAATAGCCGCAACCACAGGCACGAGCGCTTTCCTTGGGTCCCTCAGTTCCCCGGAGACGAACTCTCGTTTCAGCTCGAGGCCAACGAGAAAGAAGAACACTGCCAAGAGTCCATCCGCAGTGAGGTGACCCACACTAATCTTCCAGACAAAATCTCCGGCCCCCAATGAAAGATAGGTGTCTCGCAGCCCGAAGTAGCTATCCCCCAGAGGTGAATTTGCAAGGATCACGGCAAGGAAGGCCGCACCCACGATGATGAGACCGCCCGCAGTCTCACGCTGCAGAATCCGCTCAATCCACAGAGACTCTAGGTAGCGCTCGCGACCAGAGGTGGACATGGGTGAACCTGCCATAGCGGATGGACTCCTCGAGGTAGTGGGAAATCCCAGTTTAGGTGACGTCCTCGACACTCCCCTGAGGGTTCACCCCGAGTCGTGTGAGGGCAATCAGACGTGAGGTGGCTCGCAAGTATTTCTTGCGATAGCCACCACCGAGCATGGTGTCATCAAAAACCTCGTCGAGCGGGAGACCTGTCGCCAGGATCGGAATTCTGGCGTCATAGAGACGGTCGATCAGGGCAACAAGGCGGAGGGCTTGGGCCTGGTTGTGCAACTGTGTTACTCCACGCCACGAGACCGCAGCGAGACCCTCCACCAGCCCCACGAACCGACTGGGGTGGATGGTCGCCAAATGATTGATCACATCAACGAAGTCATCGACCGCAACATCACCTCTCAGCGTTGCGACCACGGTGTCCACCTCGTCGGCCGAAAAAACCTGAGCATGACCCTCAAAGTCACGCTTTCGATAGTCCTCACCGTCGATTCGAACCGTCTCAAATTTATCTGCGAGTGCCGTGATTTCTCGCAAAAAGTCTTCGGCCGCGAATCGCCCCTCTCCGAGCGCGGCGGGAGGTGTATTGGAGGTCGCAGCGAGCCTGGTCCCCGACTGCACCAATTCGCCAAGCAGACGTGACATCACCATGGTGTCGCCGGGGTCATCCAACTCAAACTCATCAATAGCGAGTAAAGCCGCACCCTTCAGGTGATCAACAGCGCCTCGGTAACCAAGCGCCCCCACCAGTGCGGTGAACTCAATAAAGGTCCCGTAGTAGGTGCGCCCGGGAATGAGATGCCACATCGCTGCAAGGAGATGGGTTTTCCCCACGCCAAAACCACCGTCAAGATAAATGCCTGGTTTCACTCCGCCGCGGGCGCTCTTCCCACCAGATCGAAACCACCCGCCTCCAGCGGTGGGAGCACCGGCCACGAAGACCCGTGCCTTGTCAACCGCCTCGGCCTGCGAAGGATAAGCCGGGTCAGGGACGTAGGAGTCAAGGCTCGCGGTCTCGAACTGCGCTGGAGGAACGAAGTGAGCCAACATGGCGTCGATAGACATCACCGGGTGACGATCGAGAAGCGACGTGATGGGCACCGAGACCTGACTCATTTCTTAGCTTTCCCCGATAGTGTTCAGGGTGCGGTGGAAGACTATTCACAGCGTATCGGGCTTCGCCTGACGCTCGCATCGCATCACTGAAGGAGTACCGTGACCCTACCCACTGACCCCTCACCCGAACTAGCGGACTACGCTCACCCCGAACGACTCGTCACCACGGAATGGCTGCAGGAGCACGCGGGCGCGGAAGGTCTCGTCATCCTGGAATCGAACGAGGACGTCCTGCTCTATGACACTGGTCACATCCCTGGCGCCGTCAAAATTGATTGGCACACCGAACTCAATGATCCCGTTGTGCGGGATTACCTTCAGGGGGAGGCCTTCGCCGAGCTGATGTCAAGGAAGGGCATCTCTCGTGATGACACCGTCGTCATTTACGGCGACAAGAGCAACTGGTGGGCGGCCTACACACTGTGGGTATTCACACTTTTTGGACACGACGATGTTCGATTGCTCAATGGTGGCCGTGACGCCTGGGTTTCTCAGGGACTCCCCCTGACGAGGGAAGTCCCCTCTCCTAGTCCCTCGACCTACCCCGTGGTGGAGCGCAACGACGCTGAAATTCGAGCGTTCAAAGAAGACGTCCTGGCTCACCTGGGTAAGCCCCTCATTGACGTGCGGAGCCCAGAAGAGTACTCCGGGGAACGCACCCATATGCCTGCCTACCCTGAAGAAGGAGCGCTGCGCGGCGGGCACATCCCGACCGCGAAGAGCATTCCGTGGGCAACTGCCGCGAAAGAGGATGGACGCTTCAAGTCACACAGTGACTTGGTCACTATCTACCTCGAGAAACAGGGTTTCCAACCCGGTGATGACATCATCACCTACTGCCGCATTGGTGAACGCTCCAGCCACACCTGGTTCGTCATGAAGTATCTCCTGGGCTTTGAAAACGTCAAGAACTACGACGGGTCGTGGACTGAGTGGGGTTCTGCCGTGAGGGTCCCCATCGCGACCGGTGACCAGCCTGGTGAGGCACCCTAGGGTCTTCTGATGCCAGAGAGTTCCCTGCCGCCATCACTGGCAGCCATCCGCGAAGACTTCTTGGCGTTGAGTGTTCCTGACCGGCTACAACTGCTGCTCGAGTTTTCCGACACTCTCCCGGTGGTGCCTGAAGAACTCATTGATCCTGACGCGTGGGAGCGAGTCGAGGAATGCCAGTCCCCGGTGTTTATCACCGTGGTGACGAACCCTGCGGAGGTCACTGTGCATGCGACAGCTCCTGAGGAAGCACCCACCACCAGGGGCTTCGCGTCCATTCTGGTCCAGGGGCTTCATGGGATGTCGCCCGACCAGGTGCTCGCAGTCCCCCCAGACTTCCCGCTCCAGTTGGGATTACAGAACGCCGTCAGCATGCTGCGGCTGAGGGGAATGTCAGGAATGCTGTGGCGGATCAAGCGCCAAGTGGAGGAAGGTTTAGCCCTTCAGGGCGCGGGCGAGTGAACCTGTACCGGGTCTTGCCGCCTCCGCCCGAGGTTTATGACCTGAGCGTTGCGGACTCGCGCCAGGCCATAGAGCAGCTGTATCAGCCAGAAGGATCTGGCAGTGTGCGCGCCATCATGGTCACCACTTCGACCGGCGAGACCGTGAGTCCACAGGGTTCATCCCAGGGTCTCTCGAAGGGAGCCGATCGAGCACTGCTCGGCATCCTCCGCGAGAGCGCTGATGCCGTTGTAGTGGGAGCCGCTACTGTGCGGAGCGAACCAGTGCCACTGCCTCGAACAACACCGCTGATTGTTCTTTGCGCCAGCGGCGATCTCCGGGATCACCAGCTAGTCAGTCGGGGTGCCGGTCAGGAACGACTGATGGTGGCAGCACCGTCCGAGCACGCTGATGCTCTGGGAAGGGCACTCGGGGATCTCCCATGGGAGCACCTGGAGTGGGACCCAGCTCGGACAGTTGACGACCTTCACGACGACATTCTGTCGAGAACCGCGGGCGGGCACATGCTTGTTGAGGGCGGCAAGATCACCTGGGAGCTCTTCGCTCCTCTCACGACAGAGCTCCTCATCGCGACAATTCCTCCCCCGCGAGATCAGCATCAGGGAATACCTCCATGGTGGCCTGGCGATCCTGCGCATTGGGAACTTCGCTCACTCCTCACAGACGACGCAAAAATGCTCTATTACCGACACGAAATTGCTCCCGCGGCGCGCCCTAGTCAGTGAGTTAGGGCGGTTCCGTATCCTGGGTCCATGAGCAGCGATGCGGCCTTTCCGGGCGCTCCCCAGGAATTTCTCGACGCGTTGGCCTCAGCGGATGAGGCCTCCCTGCGGAGCGAGCTTCGCGTTTTCGAGACCGCCGCACCTGAAGGCTTGGCCCCGTTTCAGAGGGCCTGGGCGGCTGACGTCGAGCCCCAGCATGCAAGCTCAGACAACGAATATGGGACGGGTCGACTGGTGTTTCTCTATGACCCCAGCGTCCCAGAAGCATGGGAATCGGCCTACCGGATGGTGGTGTTTGCTCAAGCCCCTATTGACCCTCTGATGGGCCAGGATGAGTTTCTGCCTAACGTCGCGTGGTCGTGGCTGATTGATGCTCTGGATTCCTCGGGAGCATCGTATTTCCATGCTGCCGGCACCACGACCTCAGTAGTTTCCACCGGTTTTGGAGAAATGGAAGCAGAAGGCTCCGGTGCCCAAGTGGAGGTGCGAGCGTCGTGGAGCCCCACAACACACGACATCGGCCCACACCTTGAGGCCTGGAGTGAGTTTGTTTGCATGTTGGCGGGGTTCCCCCCTACACACGAGGGCGTCGCAACGCTTCCCCCCAGTCGCGCCACCTCATGACGGAGGACACCCCGGAAGCTCCGCCACTCCCGCTCGCCACTCCCCTTGCTCCGGTCGTGCTGGTCGAAGATTCCACCGATTTTCACCGTGCACTCGATGATCTGCTTGCAGGAGAGGGTCCACTCGCGCTGGATGCTGAGCGAGCCAGTGGGTTTCGGTACTCATCCCGTGCCTACCTCGTGCAAGTTCACCGCACCGGTTCGGCTAACTACCTCATCGACCCCATAGCGCTCGGAAGCCTCAGTGAGATCACCCACACTTTGGGCGATCAAGAATGGATCATTCACGCGGCACACCAAGATCTCGCGTGCCTTCGGGAAGTGGGTGTCGAGCCGCAAACACTGTTCGATACTGAGTTGGGTGCTCGGCTTGCGGGGCTTCCCAAAGTGGGGTTGCAAGGTGTCGTCGAAGACATCCTCGGTCTCTCTCTTGCGAAGGAGCACTCGGCCGCAGACTGGTCCACCAGGCCTCTCCCCCCGGAGTGGCTTACCTACGCGGCCTTAGATGTTGAACTACTGCCCCGGATACGCGATGAAATTGCTCGGATTCTGAGTGAGGCCGGTAAGTGGGACCTCGCACAGGAGGAGTTCCAGGCTCAGCTCTCCCTCACTCCAGCTCGCCCGCGAACAGAGCCCTGGCGGCGGCTCTCTGGGCTCCACCAGGTCCGAGGCCCCAGGGCCCTCGCCATCGCGAGGGAGCTTTGGCTGGCTCGCGAAGAGCTAGCGGAGTCCTCCGATCGCGCCCCGGGGCGTCTCGTGCCTGACCGATCCCTCATCGCAGCCGTGCTCGCAAATCCTTCTTCTAAGGCCGAGCTTGCGGGACTCAAAGAATTTCATGGGCGTGCCAGTCGCTCCGAACTGCCACGGTGGTGGGCCGCCATGGAGCGTGGTCGCAGCACCGAAGACCTGCCCGATACGAGAGCGCCGTCAGAAGGGCCACCGCCACCGCGCGTGTGGCCAGATCGCAATCCTGAAGCAGCCGCTCGCATGAGTGCCGCGAGGGAGGCTTTGGCGCAGGTATCGGCAGAGACGACTATCCCCGTGGAAAACCTCCTCACACCGGACTACCTACGTCGCCTGTGCTGGGAGCCACCACACCCCGCCACCACTGAATCAATCTCCGCGGCCTTGCTCGACAAGGGAGCCAGGCCGTGGCAAATATCTCTGGTGGCGGAGGCGCTGAACACCGCCTTTGTGGAAGCCCGCCAAACCCAGGCGTCCACACAAGCGCCTCAGTCGTAGAGCACCCTCACCAGGTCGAAAAGAACTCGCCGTACTCCTAGCATGGGAGGACCGAATGGAAGGTTTGTGATGCAGGGAAACCAGGTCGTTTTCGTTGATGGTGTTCGCACCCCCTTTGGTCGTGCAGGTGAGAAGGGAATGTATTGGAAGACCCGCGCGGACGACATGATTGTCTCGGCCATCATTGGTCTTCTGGAGCGTAACCCGCAGATACCCGGTGATCGGATTGACGACGTTGCCATTGCGGCAACCACCCAGGAGGGTGACCAAGGTCTGACCTTAGGTCGAACAGCAGCCATCCTCGCCGGCCTCCCCCAGAGCGTTCCGGGCTTCGCAATCGACCGCATGTGCGCAGGCGCCATGACGGCTGTGACGACCCTGGCCGGGGGGATTGCTGCCGGTGCCTATGACATCGCGCTGGCTGGTGGCGTTGAGCACATGGGACGTCACCCTCTTGGCAGAGACATCGATCCCAACCCTCGGTTCTTAGCAGAGAAACTCGTGAGCCCCGATGCCCTCAACATGGGCATCACCGCTGAGCGTCTCCATGATCGCTTCCCCGAGCTCACCAAGGAACGGGCCGACCGTTTCGGGATGCTCTCTCAGCAGAAAGTGGAGGCTGCTTACCAGGCAGGACACATTCAGCCTGACCTCATTCCCGTTGCACTTCCCAGTGACGAGGGTTACGGGATGGCAACCGAGGACGAGGGTCGCAGGCCAACCACCACGATGGACGCTCTCGCTGACCTGAAGACTCCTTTCCGCCCGCATGGCAAAGTCACCGCAGGTAACGCCTCCCCCTTGACCGATGGGGCCACAGTGGCTGCACTCGCCTCGGCGGACGTCGCGCGCGAGCTGGGACTCACGGTGAAGATGCGGATGGTGTCCTTCGGGTTTGCCGGCGTCGAGCCCGAGGTCATGGGAATAGGCCCTATTCCTTCCACCGAAAAAGCACTTGCGAAGGCGGGATTGAGCATCGAGGACATTGGGCTCTTCGAGCTCAATGAGGCCTTTGCCGTTCAGGTGCTAAGCCTCCTAGACCACTTTGGCATCGCCGATGATGACCCCCGTGTGAATCCGTGGGGAGGCGCGATAGCGCTTGGCCACCCTCTCGCCGCATCGGGAGTTCGCCTGATGATCCAGCTCGCGCGCCAGTTTGAGATGCACCCCGAGGTTCGCTACGGCCTGACCGCCATGTGTGTGGGTCTGGGGCAGGGTGGCACCGTTATCTGGGAGAACCCGCACTACAAGGGAGCGAAGTAATGGCCAAGAGCGCGGTGGCACAGTATGACGGTGTCGATTTCTCCCCTCTGGTAGCGCACGCAAAGGATGAGGTCGTCACCCACAGCTACGTTCGACACATTCCACTCGCCCGGGCTAGGGGAACTCTTGCTCTGGTCACGCTCGACAATGGAAAAGACCACACCAGGCCCAACACGCTCGGCCCCCAGGGCCTCGTCGAACTGCGCGATACCCTGCTGGGTCTCCAGCAGCAAGCCTCACAGGGAGCTATTCAAGCGGTTGCGATAACCGGTAGCCCCTTCATCCTCGCGGCCGGAGCAGACCTGTCCAAGGTCGGCGACATTCCCGACAAGGACACTGGCGTGCTCATGGTGAAGCTTGGCCATCAAACGCTCGGGCTGCTGGGTGAAATGGGTGTCCCCTCATTCTGCTTCATCAACGGGTTAGCTCTCGGTGGTGGGCTCGAAGTGGCGCTCAACGCCGATTACCGAACAGTTTCAGCGAGTGCCGCCGCACTCGCTCTGCCGGAAGTGTTCTTGGGTCTCATCCCGGGATGGGGAGGGGCTTGGCTACTGCCCAACCTCATTGGAATCAAGAACGCACTGACAGTGATGGTGGAAAACCCTCTGAAAATGAATCGGACGCTGAAGCCAGAGCAAGCTCTGGAGATGGGTATTGCCGACGCAATGTTCCCGGCAGCCCGATTCCTCGAGGATTCAATCGCCTTCGCCGATGAAGTGGTTGCGGGCACACGAAAGGTCAAGCGACCCCATCAGCCGGGCACACTCGAGCGCACGACAGTCTGGCCTATCGCGGTCAACACCGCCCGCAAAATGTTGCGCGAGCGTATCGGCACCGTCGCCAAATCTCCCTACGCGGCACTCGATCTGCTCGCCGGCGCAAAGTCGGCTACGAAGGCCCAAGGTTTTGCCGCCGAGGACGACGTCCTTGCCGAGCTGATTGCGGGCGATCAGTTCCGCGCGAGTGTTTACGCTTTCATGTTGACTCAGAAAAGAGCCAAAGTTACTCCCGGGGCTCCGGATCGCGAGCACGCGCGGCCTATTACGAAGGTGGGGGTTGTGGGTGGCGGGCTGATGGCGCGTCAGTTCGCTTTCCAGATTCTTCGTCGCCTCGAGGTACCCGTGGTTATTAGCGACATCTCAGAAGAGCGCGTCAAGGACGCTGTTTCCTGGATGGAGGGTGAAATCACCACTCTCCTGGACAAAGGACGTCTGCACTCCGACACCGCGAACAAGCTTCGTGGGTTAGTCCACGGGACAACCTCTATGTCGGACTTCGCGTCGTGCGACCTTGTCATCGAAGCTGTGTTTGAGGAGATAGGGGTCAAGCGAGAGGTATTTCAGGAACTGGAGAAGCACGTCACCCCGGAGGCCATCCTCGCGTCTAACACTTCCTCGCTCTCCATTGGTGACATCGCGTCAGTGTTGAAGCACCCCGAACGCATGCTCGGAATTCACTTCTTCAACCCCGTCGCCGTCATGCCCCTCGTGGAGGTCGTCAGGGCCGAGAAGTCCTCTGACGCCGCTATCGCAACAGGGGTCTCGCTGGTGAACAAACTTCGCAAGACGGCCATCGTCACCGCAGACACCACCGGCTTTGTGGTCAACAGGTTGCTGGCAAAACTGCTGGGTGAGGCCATGCACGCCATCGAGACCGGCACCCCGTATGAAGTTGTCGATGAATCGGTAGCGCCTCTCGGGCTCCCGATGGGCCCTTTCGCTCTGCTGGAGCTGGTCGGCCTCCAAGTCGGCGCCCATGTGCTGGACACTCACCACGGCGCGTTTCCCGAGCGATTCTTCGCCAGCGAAGCGTTGCGGAAGCTCGTGGATCACGGTCGAATCTACGATCGCGACGCGAAGAAAAAGATCACCGGGGTGAGCTCGTTCGCCCAGGGTCTTATCGGTGCAGGACCCGGCTACAGCGCCGAAGAGCTGAAGGCACGAGTGTATGACGGTCTAGCGGATGAGGTCGGGAGAATGCTCGATGAAGGCGTTGTCGAGGGGCCCGAGGACATTGACGTAGCCATGATTCTGGGAGCAGGGTGGCCTTTCCACATGGGAGGGCTCACGCCATTCCTCGATCGCGTGGGCGCAAGCGAGAAGGTGCGGGGAAAGACTTTCCACACCCCTCCCATCAAGGGAGTGAGCTAGGCCTTACCGTCTGCCTCTGAGGCTTCCCGGATGCTGTCATTCGTGTCGCCCTCGGCGGGAAGAGGCCTGGCAACCGGGACTTTCATTCCCAGAACCTGAGCGACAAGATTCCTCGCAATGTGCTGCGAGGTGAGGCCAGCATCCTCGAGAATTTCACCACGCGAAGCGTGATCGAGGAACTCGTCAGGTAGACCAATTTCGTCCACCGCCGTGTCCACGCCAGCCGCGCGAAGCTCTTGGCGAATACGCGTTCCCACTCCCCCGACCCGGATTCCATCCTCGATGCTCGCAACGATGCGGTGGTCGCGGGCAAGATCGATAATGCTGGAGGCCACCGGGATTACCCAGCGCGGGTCGACGACCGTGGCACCAATTCCCTGGGCCGCGAGCCTCTCGCGGATCTCCATCGCCATGTGGACCATAGGGCCGACTGCAACGAGGAGAACGTCTTTATGGGCGGCTTCGGCCATGACGTCAACGCCGTCTGCCGTTCGTCGAACCGCCTCAATCTCGGGCGACACGGAACCCTTGGGGAAACGCACCACGGTAGGTGCGTTATCAATGGCGACAGCTTCGCCAAGCTCTTCCCGCAGTCGCTTAGCATCGCGAGGTGCGGCAATGCGGATGCGAGGGACAACCTGCAGGATGGAGAGATCCCACATGCCATGGTGGCTGGGGCCATCGGGGCCTGTCACACCGGCACGGTCCAGCACAAACGTCACTCCAGCGTTATGCAGCGCGACATCCATGAGGACCTGATCGAAAGCTCTGTTGATAAAGGTCGCATAGACGGCAACGACGGGGTGCATTCCGCCATAGGCGAGACCTGCAGCGCTCGCCACGGCGTGCTGCTCGGCAATACCTACATCCAGCACACGATCGGGATACTTTGCCGCCATCTGATGAAGACCTGTGGGGCGCAACATGGCAGCAGTGATACCGACAATTTTGTCGTTGCGATCGGCGAGGGTCACCATCTCCTGGGAGAACACCTGGGTCCACGAAACCGCGTCGGAGGATTCTCTGGCCTCACCAGTTAGCGGGTCAATTTGTCCCACCGCGTGGAACTGGTCTGCCTCATCATTCCGAGCGGGTGCATAACCACGACCTTTTTCCGTAATCACATGCACAATCACGGGAGCGCTGCGATCTTTGGCCTGCTGCAAGACTCGCTCGACATCTTCGATGTTGTGCCCATCTACCGGACCTAAGTACTTGATGTCCAGGTTTGAGTAGAGATCCTCATTGTTGGCAAAACGGGAGAGAAACCCTCGGGTTCCACCACGAAGACCGCGATACAAAGCTTTACCGGGCATGCCGAACAGCGACAAGAAACGCTCAGTGCCGCTCTTGAAGGCCCGGTAGGAGCTGCGAGAACGAACATCAGAGAGGAACCTGGCCATCCCGCCAATGGTCGGCGCATAGGAGCGCCCATTGTCATTCACGACGATGATGAGGTTTCGCTCATTGTCGTGGGAGATGTTGTTGAGCGCCTCCCACGTCATGCCTCCGGTCAGTGAGCCATCCCCCACCACCGCAACAACAAAGCGGTCGTCTTCATGTTGCATCTGGAATGCGCGAGAAATTCCTTCTGCCCAGCTCAACGAGCTCGACGCGTGGGAGCTTTCGACGATGTCGTGCTCCGATTCGCTGCGCTGAGGGTAACCGGCGAGGCCACCCTTCTGGCGAAGAGCCGAAAAGTCTTTACGACCTGTCAGAATTTTGTGAACATAGGACTGATGCCCGGTGTCCCAAATGAAGGGATCCCGAGGCGAATCAAAGACCCGGTGTAAGGCGATGGTCAGTTCAACAACGCCAAGGTTCGGTCCCAGGTGACCGCCGGTTCTCGATACTTCCTCGATGAGGAATGAGCGGATTTCTGCCGCAAGCTCATCGAGCTGCGTACCAGAGAGCTTCTTGAGGTCCGCAGGCGAATTAATCGCATCGAGAAGTGCCATATCTACACTCTATGAGGTGTTCTCTGATGACACTCACCAGAAAACTGGGACCTCGCTTAGAGCAAAGACCTCAAGACATACTGCAGGATCCCACCGTTGCGGTAGTAGTCAGCCTCGGCAGGAGTGTCGATGCGAACAACGGCATCGAAGCTCACGGCCTCTCGTCCCGATGCTGAATGCTCACTAGGCACTGCCACCACTCGAAGGGTTGAGGGGGTGACACCATCATTGAGCGTGGTAATGCCTTCAACACTGAAAACTTCAGTGCCATCGAGGCCAAGCGACGAGGCGCTCTGACCCGCAGGGAACTGGAGTGGAACAACACCCATACCGATCAAGTTGGATCGGTGAATGCGCTCGAAGCTCTCCGCAATGACTGCCCGCACACCCAAAAGGTTCGTGCCCTTTGCCGCCCAGTCCCTGGAGGATCCAGAGCCGTATTCCTTACCAGCCAGGATTACCAGCGGAACGCCCGCTTCGCGGTAGCTCTCGGCGGCGTCGTAAATGAACGCCTGGTCGCCCGACTCGGTGGTGAAGTCACGAGTGAATCCACCCTCGACACCGTCGAGCAAAAGATTCTTGAGGCGAATGTTGGCGAAAGTGCCACGAATCATCACCTCGTGGTTCCCGCGCCGCGAGCCGTAGGAGTTGAAATCCAGACGGTCAATTCCGTGGTCACTCAGGTAACGTCCCGCGGGGGAATCGGCCTTGATTGAGCCTGCCGGCGAGATGTGGTCGGTGGTAACCGAGTCACCGAGCAACGCAAGAACTCTCGCGCCCGAGATGTCACTCACCGCCGAAGGCTCCAAGGTCATTCCCTCGAAGTAGGGGGGCTTTCGGACATAGGTGGACTGGGCATTCCACTCAAAGGTGTCACCGGTCGGGGTAGGAAGCGATTGCCAGCGTTCGTCACCGTCAAACACCGTCTTGTATTGACGGGTGAACATCTCCGTGTCGATCGAAGAATCAATGGTCGCCTGCACCTCGGCAGCGTCTGGCCATATGTCTGCCAAGAACACGTCCTGTCCGCCCGAGTCTTGACCCAGGGGTTGCGTGTCGAAGTCGAAGTCCATGGTTCCCGCGAGTGCATAGGCAATCACCAGCGGGGGGCTTGCCAAGTAGTTCATCTTGACGTCGGGATTGATGCGTCCTTCAAAGTTCCGGTTTCCCGAGAGAACAGCAGTCACGGCCAAGTCGTGATCGTTCACCGCCTGGGAAATCTCCTCGTCCAGGGGGCCAGAGTTTCCGATACAGGTGGTGCAGCCATAGCCGACCAGGTAGAAACCGAGGGCCTCGAGGTCGTCCATCAGTCCGGCTTTTTCGTAGTAATCAGTGACGACTTTGGAGCCTGGAGCGAGCGTGGTTTTCACCCAGGGCTTTGACTTCAAGCCCTTCAGCGCGGCGTTCCTCGCGAGCAGACCAGCGGCGAGCATGACGGAGGGGTTAGACGTGTTCGTGCACGACGTGATAGCGGCGATCGTGACGGCACCGTTGGCAATCTCGAAAGTCTCGGTCCCGCGTGTGACGGGGACCTCAGAGCGCGCTGTCTCCTCGGAAAGGAAGTTCTCCAAATCCTTATGGAACTGATCACGCGCGTGGTCGAGTTCAATACGATCCTGCGGACGACGTGGTCCGGCAATGCTCGGGACCACGGTGGCGAGGTCGAGCTCCATGTATTCGGAGTAGCGAGGCTCGACACTTGGGTCGTGCCATAGGCCCTGGGCCTTGCAATAAGCCTCGACCAAGGCAATTTGTTCTGCCGTGCGACCGGTGAGAGACAAGTAATCCAACGTGACCTGGTCCACCGGGAAAATGGCGGCCGTGGAGCCAAACTCAGGGCTCATGTTTCCAATGGTCGCGCGGTTTGCCAACGGCACCTGCGTGACACCAGCACCATAGAACTCGACAAATTTCCCGACCACGCCGTGCTCCCGGAGCATCTGCGTGATGGTGAGTACGACATCGGTGGCGGTAACGCCAGTGGGGATTGATCCACTGAGCTTGAAACCGACAACCCGAGGAATCAGCATCGACACAGGTTGACCGAGCATCGCAGCCTCGGCCTCAATACCGCCCACACCCCACCCGAGGACACCGAGTCCATTAACCATCGTGGTGTGGGAGTCAGTTCCCACACAGGTGTCGGGGAAAGCTTGAGTAACGCCGTCGATGTCCTTGGTGTAGGTGACCTTGGCGAGGTTTTCGATGTTGACCTGGTGGACGATACCTGTCCCGGGCGGGACAACCTTGAAATTATTGAAGGCCGTTTGACCCCAGCGCAAGAACTGGTAGCGCTCGCCGTTGCGTTCATATTCAATGTCAACGTTGCGCTCGAACGAATCTGGCTGGCCAAAGAGGTCAGCAATGACCGAGTGGTCAATCACGAGCTCAGCGGGAGAAAGTGGGTTGACTTTGTTCGGGTCGCCACCAAGATCAACAATGGCTTCACGCATGGTCGCGAGGTCCACGATGCAGGGAACACCGGTGAAGTCTTGGAGCACGACACGTGCGGGGGTGAATTGAATCTCGGTGGAGGGTTCTGCAGCGGCGTCCCAGCTGCCAAGCGCCTGGATCTGCTCTTTGGTGATGTTCGCGCCATCTTCGGTGCGCAACAGGTTCTCCAACAGGACCTTCAAGCTAAAAGGCAGCGTCTCATGTCCTTCGACAGCATCGGTGCGGAAGATCTCGTACTGACGATCCCCGACTGCCAGAGTGTCCTTGGCCTGGAAACTGTTGAGTGAACCCACGATTACTCCTCACCTGCCGCTGTCCGCGGTATCTTTACATCAAGATAAATACTATCACCGCACTGGGCTGGCCTTGGAGCCATAGACCGCGCGGTACAGCAACCAAGTCACCCATAACCAGGCTGCGTACAGGGGCAAACCCATGATCAATTTCGCGGCCGCCAGGGCGCTAATTGAGGCCGAGAGGTAGAGCGGCACCTGCACCACCAGGCGAAGCGCAAACAAGCCAGCCCACAGCCAGGTAGCAATGACAGCAATGTGCTTGGTACCGGGTTGATCACGCCATTGCGGATCCCCTGCCAGGGACCCCGCGAGGTAGCCCAAGAGTGGTCGCCGAATGAGTAGCGAGATGAGCAACGCGGTCAGCCACAATACATTGGCGCCAAAACCCAGCAGAAAATTGTCTTCTGCTCGCCCCGACCACAGCGCTATTCCTGCAGATGCTCCAATACCAATCAGGCCAGCGACCGCGGGCATCAGGGCTGTTTTCTGGAGAAGACGAACAACAATGAACACGACCGAAAGCGCCACTGGTGCCGTCACGGAGGGGACCAATTCTCCCGTCACGGTGAAGGTGATGAGGAAGCCAAGGCCTGGGGCCAGGGACTCCACAAGCCCTCGCGTTTTCCCTACGGCTGACCACAGAGCATCGACAGTGGGCGCTTCACCGGGTGTCAGTGCACCCAAACCGCTTCCCCGCAGGGGGCCTTTTCCTGCCACGTCGGGGAGGGGTTCAGCCACGGCTACGCACCCTCCACACCGGGTGTCTCTCCTGTGGGTGGCACACGAAGTGGAAGTAAGTCTCTTGGGGGTAGAGGGGTATTCCCACGAACCACCACCACACGGCGGATCATGGAGTGAATGATGTCTGCTGCTTCTGGGTTTGTTGCTGCGGGACCGCCAATGACGGCTCGCAGGAACCATCGAGGTCCATCGACTCCGATAAACCGAACATTGCGGGTCCCAAAAGACCCACCAGTCTGAACAGGGACTTTTGCCGAAACCTCAGGACCAAAAGGACCCTCTGTCTCCGAAACAGTCCCACCCTGCTTGCGCACTTGCTCCATAATTTGGGCGCGAATTTCATGCCACAGACCGCTGGAGCGAGGAGCGGCAAACGGCTGCAATTGAACGGTCGAGCCATCGTGCTCGAGCGTGACAGCGATCACCCGGTTGTTGTTCTTGTCAATCTCCAACCGGAGCTGCATGCCACGCTTGGGTTCAATGCGGAGGGCGCCGAGATCCACAGAAGGTCGAATTGATCCCGCCTCAGTTTCGTCGAGCGGTCCATTGATTTCGCGGTCGACGGGGGCGGACTTGGGATATTCCTCGTCGCCTCCGGTGAGTGTCGTGGAGGTATCGGTCATTCTTTGTCTCCTTGCACACCCGTGGACCCGAAACCACCTGTGTCCCGCTGACTTCCGGGCAGGGCGGTAACCGGCTGAAAGACCGCTCTCGCCACCGGTGAAATCACCAGCTGAGCGATGCGATCACCTGGTTCAATGCTAAAGCTCTCGCGAGGGTCGTGGTTGATCATGACCACGGAAATTTCGCCTCGATAGCCAGCGTCAATCACCCCGGGTGCGTTCACGAGGCCGATGCCGTTCCTTAGCGCCAGCCCACTTCGGGGCATCACGTAGGCGACAAAACCGTGTGGAAGAGCTATCGAAGTTCCTGTCGGCACGAGCGCACGCTCCCCCGGTTGGAGGACATGGGCTGATGCGGCACGCAAATCAGCTCCGGCATCACCGGGGTGCGCGTAGGTTGGCTCAACGCCGGTAATCAATACCTCCGGAGCGAGCTCGTGCGTCATTCCTCCAGGGTATACGTGGTGCAATAGGTCTATGACCTCCTATCGAGAACGGCTCTCTCCCAGCTGGTGGATGGTGCTGTCCATTGCTCTCGTGGTTCCCGCCACCATGCTCATATTTCTGCCACTGAACGCTCTCGTTGGGCTAGTGGCAGGAGTGACCATGTGGGCTGGTGCTGTCGGAGTTCTCTGGCTCTTCGCTCCTGTGATTACCGTCACAGAGGGGGCGCTTCAGGTGGGCAATGCCACGCTGGAGCACCGCTACATTGGAGAAGTTTCAGCCTATGACGGCGATGCCGCGAGGCACGAAAGAGGACCCGGTGCTCACGGCCTCGCCTGGCTGAGGCTCAGCCCTTGGGTCGACACTGTGGCAAAAATTGCGGTCGAGGACCCCGAAGACCCCACTCCCTACTGGCTGGTGTCGACGCGCAAACCCGAAGAGCTGAAGAAAGCCCTGGGGAAGAACTAGCGGGAACACTCCTGGCACACGGAACCCAGTTTGGTCTCGTGGTCGACCTGTGAACGGTGCTTCACGAGGAAGCACTCCACGCAGGTGAACTCATCTGCCTGGGGCGGAAGCACTACGACATCAAGCTCGACGTGGGCGAGGTCTTGCCCAGCGAGCTCAAGAGAGCCCAAGTTGTCAGCATCTTCTGCATCAACCACGCCGGAGAGCTTGTCCGGCACCCGCTCTTGCAACGCCTGGATGGACTCAGTGTCTTCTTCGGTCTTGCGCGGGGCGTCGTAATCCGTTGCCATGGTGGTAATTCACTCCCTTAGTGCTGGGGTGGTGGGGAAAGACGGCGATAGTTTGCCTGATAAACCAGGTAAACCGCAAACCGTAGCCCACAACCGGGCTACAGAGTAGCCCGAAGCCCCGACATAACGCGACGCCACACCCAGGAATATTCTGAAATCTGGGTCGACGGCGTGCCAAGCTAAAGTCACGGGAAATAAGGACGGTGCACAAACAATGACCACACTCACTGTCGTTGGGGTCGAAAACGACTCGCTCGTCTTAGTGTCTGAAGACGGCCAGCGGTACTTCGTACCTGTCAATGATGCGTTGCGGGATGCTCTCCGCCAGAAGTCCTCGGGCGGTTCTGCCGCACACCGCGTCAGCCCCAAAGACATTCAGGCCCACATCCGACGCGGTCTCACCGCTCAGCAGGTCGCCGATCTCACCGGAGAGGACGTTTCCTACATCGAAAAGTTCGAGGGCGCTGTCCTCGCGGAGCGACGCTTCATTGTCGATCAGGCTCTCGCCGTCTCGGTAACAACGAGGAGCGGTGATGAGTTGACCTTTGGGACCTCGATACGCGAGCGACTCGAAGAAATCTCCGCCACGGAAGAAGCGTGGAGTGCGTGGAAGGAAGAAACTGGCTGGCTTGTCGAACTGACCTTCCACGAAGGCGACGTTGAACACGTCGCCCGATGGTCTTTTCACCAGCGCAAGCATGTACTAGAGCCGCTGAACGACGATGCCACGGTGCTGTCTCGCCACGAACCCATGCCCACCACTCTGATCCCCAAACTCAGTGCTGTTGCATCGTCGGAGCCGGAGCCCGACAGATTTGATTCCGAAATTTTCGAATCTTCAGATCTTGGCGAGACTGGTCCTCTCCTGGAGCCTGTGTCGTATGGTCGGTCTGAGGACGACGGGCGAATGGCTGACACAGCTGATCTGCTGGAGGTCCTCCGACGCAAAAGGGGCGAGCGGGAACCAGCGCCAGGCTCAGATGAGGATTCTCGGAGCGCCCACCCAGCAACGGGCGGTATCCACTTAGTCGAAGACGATTCAGGGGAAGCCTCTGTGACCCCAATCGGCGGGCATTCCGACCCAGAGGACGACGATGACCCCGAGCCCACGCCCCCGAAGAAAAAGCGGCCGGAGATGCCGAGCTGGGATGACATTGTGTTCGGCGCGCGAAGTGACGACGATCCGGCTTAGATCCACGCCCCCAGCGGAATAACAGGAACCTCTCGCTCCATCGGAGTCACCGAGCCGTGTTGCCCAATCATCCGCATGGATTGAGTTGAGGCCACCTCGGAGCGGTAGAACGCTCGCTCCGTGACCGCCAGCACCAGAACATCTCCGATGCGAGGAATCACCTCAGGAGAAACCACACCAAAAAGCCCTTCCTCGACTGCTTGGTCTCGCGTCAGAACGAGAGCATCGTCGCCAAGGGCCTCTCGCCACCGATCTGCAACGTCCGCAGTAGCTGCTGGATTGTCCACATAGAGTTGCGCCACCCGCGGTTCACCACCCCACGCAGCTACCGAATGAAGCAAGGCCGAGTTCTCGGTCACCATCAGTTTGCGGTCATCGCGCACGTCCACCATTCCGTGATCTGCAGTGATGATCAGCCCCTCATCGTCGCCCAGTAGCGAGTCGAGCGCGCGAAGTTGCTGATCAAGATCCTCCAGCCGACGAATCCAAGCATCAGACCCCACACCAGAGGAGTGCCCGGTGCGATCGAGGGCCGGCCAGTACAGGTAGGCAACACCGTGGTCATTTTCATCAAAGAACTTGCGCAACGTCGTGAACTGCTCGTCCAAGGAGTCGGTGCCGACGAATGTGGCGCCGCGCCAGACAGCTTGAGTGAAGCCAGTTCCAGCAAACCGCCGCTCACCCATCGAGAGGGAGGGAATTCCCGCTGCGCGAGCTTTCTCAAAGATGGTGTCAGACCGTTGCCAGTGTGCCGGGTTGACGTGGGGCTCCCAGTCCTTGAGGTGATTGATCAGCACTCCGGAGGACGGGTCACGGATCGTATATCCGACGATCCCATGCTCCCCTGGAACCTGGCCTGTCGTCAGGGAGGCGAGAGCAGACGCGGTCGTGGACGGAAAACCAGAATCCCCCACGATCGATCGCTGTCGCCACTTCTCGGTCAGCCATCGGGCATGCCCCCGGCGATCTTCGAGATTGTGGGCCCCCATGCCATCGACGAGCAACACGGCGGCTTTAGAGACCGGCGACAAGGACAGGGGGTTGTCCTCACCCTGAAGCGCGCTCCAACAACTGGACAGGACATCGGCAAGCCTTACGGTCGCGGCAGTCCCGGGCAGTACCATAGGCGCCATCCTATGACTGCGCTCACCGACACGACTTCTGGCTCCCAGCCCTCCGAACGAATTGTTGACGTCGAACTCACCGACGAAATGGAAGGGTCCTTCCTCGAGTACGCCTACTCGGTGATCTACTCGAGGGCGTTGCCCGATGCGCGGGATGGGTTGAAACCCGTCCAGCGCCGCATCATCTACCAAATGTCTCAGATGGGGCTCACCCCTGAGAAAGGGCACGTGAAGTCCGCCCGCGTCGTCGGAGACGTCATGGGCAAGCTCCACCCGCACGGCGATAGCGCTATTTACGACGCCCTAGTTCGCTTAGCCCAGCCCTTCAGCATGCGTGTCCCGATGGTGGATGGCCATGGAAACTTTGGGTCGCTCGATGATGGGCCCGCTGCAGCGCGATACACCGAAGCTCGCCTGCGACCTGAAGCGATGGCGATGGTGCGCGACCTCGGCGAGGACGTGGTGGATTTTGTCCCCAACTACGACAACCAGCTGCTGCAACCGAGCGTGCTGCCCTCTGCCTTCCCCAACCTCCTCGTCAATGGGGCCAGTGGAATCGCCGTCGGTATGGCGACCAACATGGCTCCCCACAACATGGGTGAGGTCATCGACGCGGCCTGCCACCTGATTGACAACCCCGATGCCTCTCTGGACGATCTAATGGGGTTCGTACCCGGTCCCGATCTACCCTCCGGGGGAACCGTCGTCGGCCTGGATGGAATTCGCGAAGCGTATGAGACCGGCAAGGGAAGCTTCAAAACCCGTGCCACCGTCAGTATCGAAAGCGTAGGTCCGAGGAAAACAGGGCTCGTGGTCACTGAACTCCCCTACCTCGTCGGCCCTGAACGCGTCATCGAGAAAATCAAGGACGCCGTCAACGCCAAAAAGCTTGTGGGAATTAGCGACGTGACCGACTTGACTGACCGCCACCACGGTTTGCGACTGGTGATCGGTGTGAAGAGCGGCTTTGATCCTGCGGTGCTCCTTCAGGAGCTTTATCGACTCACTCCGCTCGAGGAGAGCTTTTCTATCAACTCGGTGGCGCTGGTCGAAGGCCAACCTCATACCTTGGGGCTGCGAGAGTTGCTCCAGGTGTATGTCGCCCACCGAATTCAGGTCGTCACCAGACGATCAGTCCACCGGCTTGCCCAGCGCAAAGCCCGGTTGCATCTGGTGGAGGGCCTCCTCATCGCGATTCTCGATATCGATGAGGTCATCCAGGTCATTCGCGCCTCTGATGACTCCAAGACAGCGGGTCTTCGTCTTCGGGAAGTCTTCGACCTCTCGGAGGAGCAAACTGAGTACATACTCGAGCTGCGGTTGCGCCGCCTCACCAAGTTTTCTCGTATCGAACTAGAAACTGAACGCGACGAACTAGTGGCGGAAATCTCGGCGCTCGAAGCGCTCTTGGCAGACCCAGCCCTGGTCCGCGCCAGCGTAAAGAGCGAACTCACCGAAACGCGAGATGCCTACGACACTCCTCGTAGGACAATCCTTTCGGGTGCAACACCCAGTGCACCCCGTGTAGCGCAAGCTCCAGAAAACCTTGAGATCAGTGATAGCCCGTGCGAGGTTCTGGTCTCAGCTTCGGGCCTCGCGGGTCGAAGGGAGATCTCCGAGGATGCAGCGGCGCCGACCAAGCGGTCTCCCCACGATGCGCTGCTTGCCCGGCTCACGACCCGCGTGCGTGGGTCGCTGGGGGCGATTACGAGCCAGGGCGTCTTACACACGTTCACCCCGATGGATTTACCCATACTTGATGCGCGGGCACCGAAGTTATCAGGGGGAACGGCACTGAAGTCGTACCTCGGTCTTAGCCCTGCTGACGGGGTAATTCTCGCGGTGGTCACTCTGGAGGAAGGACCCACGATCGCCCTGGGAACCAAGCGCGGGGTCGTCAAGCGGGTCAGCCTTTCTGATCTACCCGAGCGCCCTCAGCACAGTCTGCTGTCCCTCAAAGACGGCGACACCGTCGTTGGAGCGGCGATAGCGCCGGATGATCACCATCTGGTCTGGGTGACCTCCGCGGGCGCCCTGTTGAATTTCCCGGCAAACCTCGTGAGACCCCAGGGTCTCCCCGCTGCCGGAATGCAGGGAGTCACAGTCCCTGAGGACCATGCAGTGATCACCATGGCTGCTGTTGACCGCGAGCGCGCGATCGTCGTTACCCTCTCCGGATCTACTGAGGTTCTCCCCGGGACCGAATCCGCGAGAGCTAAGCGCACGCCGTTGACGGAATTCCCTGTCAAAGGTCGCGCAACATCAGGCGTAAGGGCCCACACCTTCCTCAAGGGCGAAGACGTCCTTGTTGGCGCCTTCGTGGGCTACCAACCCCTCGCTATTGGCCCTCGCGGGCAGGCTGTCGCCTTGCCGGAGGAGACCTCCAAGCGGGATGCCTCCGGAGCGCTCCTTGAGGGCAGCGTGAGCTCGCTTGGAGAGCAACGAAGCTAAGCGTCTATCCGCTCAGACGCCAGTCCCGGTCCCTGGACAATGAAATCTCGTCTGGGCGCCACCTCATTGCCCATAAGTAGTTCAAAGACGCGAGAAGCGTTCTCCGCATCGGACACGCGGACTCGCCGCAACATCCGGTTGTCGCGGTTCATCGTCGTTTCCGCGAGCTGATCGGCATCCATCTCGCCCAAACCCTTGTAGCGCTGGATGGGCTCTTGATAGGTCTTCCCTTGTTTTTGCAGAGTGTCTAAGAGACTCCGCAACTCGTCTTCCGAGTAGGTATAGATGATTTCCTTAGGGGCTTTCCCCCGGCCATTCACGACGACGCGATGAAGAGGCGGTACAGCCGCATACACCCGGCCCTCCTCCACGAGGGGTCGCATGTAACGGAAGAAGAGCGTCAGCAGGAGCGTGCGGATATGAGCGCCATCGACATCAGCGTCCGACATGATGATGATTTTTCCGTAGCGAGCCTGGGTCACGTCAAACGTCCGACCCGATCCCGCCCCGACCACCTGAATAATCGCCGCACACTCCTGGTTATCGAGCATGTCCTGAACAGAGGCTTTCTGGGTGTTCAAGATTTTCCCTCGAATCGGCAGAAGTGCCTGATGCTCTGAATCACGGGCCAGTTTCGCGGTTCCCAGAGCAGAGTCTCCCTCCACGATGAAGAGCTCACTCCCCTCGGTCTCCTTGCTCCGACAGTCCACCAGCTTGGTCGGCAAGGTCGATGACTCCAGAGCATTTTTACGCCGCTGGGTTTCTTTGAGCGCGCGCGCCGAGACACGGGTCTTCATCTCGGCGACAATTTTTTCCTGCAAGAGCGCAGCGAACGCTTTGTCTTCACGCTTGCTCGAGGTCAGTTTCTGGCCCAATCCCTCCGAGACAACCTGAGACACGATGGCCTTGATTCCCGGCGTGCCGAGCACCTCTTTGGTCTGGCCCTCAAACTGGGGCTCGGGAACTCGAACAGCAATAATTGCGGTCAGGCCGGCCAAAATGTCGTCTTTTTCGACCTTGTCCTTTCCGACCTTGAGTTTTCGCGCATTCTTCTCGATCTCTGCACGCAAGGTCTTCACCAGCGCAAGGTCGAACCCTTGCTGATGAGTTCCTCCCTTGGGGGTCTGGATAATATTCACGAAACTTTTTTGGACTGTGTCATAACCCGTGCCCCACTGCACGACAACGTCGACCGCGGCAGTCCGCACAACATCACGTGACTCGAGCTTTCCGGTGTCATCCAAAACCGGCACAGTCTCTTCGAACTGGCCCTCGCCGTGAAAGTGCCACGGACCCACCACTGGTTGATCAGGAGCGAGGAACTCCATAAAGTCCGCCAAGCCTCCCGCGGCCGAGAACGTTGTCCGAACGTTCTCTCCAGAAGTGTGGTCATCAACATGAATAGCCAAGCCCGGCACCAAGAAGGCTGTCTGGCGGGCTCGCTCGCTCAGCTCAGCAGGAGTAAAGGCTGCGCCCTTGCCAAAAATTTGGGGGTCTGGCCAGAATCGCACGCGGGTCCCCGTGACCCCCTTCTTTACAGTGCCAAGGACAGTAAGTTCGCTGCCGTCCACGAAAGGTTCAAAGGCAGAGCTCGGTGAGGGACCCTCTGGTGTGTCATGGAAAACTCCAGGCTCACCGCGGTGGAACGACATACCCCAGGTTTTTCCGTCCCGATCGACCTCAACATCGAGCCGTTCCGCGAGCGCGTTGACCACTGAAGCTCCAACACCGTGGAGCCCTCCGGACGCGGCGTATGATCCTGCGCCGAATTTTCCTCCCGCGTGAAGCTTGGTGAATACCAACTCCAGACCAGTCAGTCCGGTGCGAGGCTCGATATCGACCGGCACACCGCGGCCGTGGTCGCCCACTTGCACGCTGCCATCGGCATGGATTTGCACCGTAATGTCCGACCCGTGTCCACCCACAGACTCATCGACTGAGTTGTCAATGAGTTCCCAAAGACAATGCATCAGACCCCGGGAATCGGTCGACCCAATGTACATACCCGGGCGCTTACGAACCGCCTCGAGACCCTCCAGTACGGTCAAATGCCTGGCGGAATAATCCTGTGAGGCCACGGTCTCTCTTTCCTTGCGAACTAACGTCCCGAGCCTATTGCTCACCACCCCGCCACACCCCGAGCACCGCCGAGAAGGCGCAATACGCGGTCGGCGAAACTGGGAGAGTCTGGCAGGTGAATGACAAGAAGGCGTGGTGGAATAGTGCAACAGCCCACACGAGCTCGAGGAGAAGAAATGTCGTACGCAGCACCTGAGACAACAGAAGCACCCCTCGAGACCCCCGCAGCCTTGGGAGCAATGGACCTCTGCGATAGCTGCGGTGCGCAGGCTTATGTGCGTGTCACTCTTGCCAGCGGTGAACTTTTGTTTTGCGGTCACCACGCGGCCAAGTATCGCGAGTCGCTTGGCGACAAGGTGGTCGGGTGGCACGACGAGACAGACCGCCTACGGAATGACCGCGCCAGCTAGTCTGAGCGCCCCACTGCGACGAGCACTGCTCTCCCAGGAGGCACTCGTTGAAGCGTTTGCCGGACTGGCCTCGCGGGGACTCATCCCCGACTTGCGCTGCAACGCGTACGGCCTGGGCATTGAGCGCGTGAGCGCACTGGCTCGCGATGCCGGTGTGGCGCAGGCGCTGCACTCACCCGCAGACAAAGAAGCGTCTGTTCTGAGCTCCACGTCACAGGAAGCCCCTGGTTCCACGAGCTGGCTGGAAGGACCTCGTCCCGTCGTGACCCTGGAAGGCGATGTCGTATCCCTGAAGCGTGTGCCCGCGGGAACCCCTGTGTCCTATGGCTACCAGTACCGAACAACGTCTGAAACGACCCTGGCATTGGTGAGCGTGGGATTCGCCGACGGAGTACCAAGAAGCGCGTCCATGAAAGGCGAGGTTTCCCTCGGCGGCATCCGACACAGGGTTGCCGGTCGGATCGCCATGGACCAGATGGTTCTCGACATCGGAGATGCATCGGCCGATCTTGGTGACGTGGTGACCATCTGGGGAACTGATCCCAGCGTGACCGAATGGTCACAGTGGTCCTCTCGTCCGGTGGCACTCCTCATCGCCCAGCTAGCGCCCCGGGTGGTCAAAATATGGAACTAGCCCCTCGCTGCTACGCGGAAATTTCGCTCCCGGCATTTCGGGCCAACGTTTCCCACGCAAAGGACACGCTGGCCGGCGATGCCCAGCTCATGATCGCGGTCAAGTCCGAGGCGTATGGCCATGGTGCCCAGGCCCTCGCCCGCGCCGCCCGTGAAGCGGGCGCCGACGCTCTCGCCGTACTCGACATCGCCCAAGGGATAGCCCTGCGGGAGACCGCGCCGAACTTACCCCTGCTGTGCTGGCTGCACTCCCCCACGAGCGACTTCGGTGCCGCAGCTCGGGCAAGACTGGACCTCGGAATTTCTGGACGGTGGCAACTCGATCTTCTGGTGGAGCAGGCGCCAGCGATGAACACCCGCGTTCACCTCAAAATCGACACTGGTCTCCACCGAAACGGAGCTTTGGCAGAGCACTGGCCAGAACTCGTGCGTCACGCGGCTGCCCTGGAGGCCGAGGGTCACATCACTGTCGTCGGAATCTGGTCCCACCTTGCGGACACCTCACTGGAGGAGGACAGGTCCTCCCTGCAACGATTCCAGGACGCTGTCGCCATCGCTCGGGATGCGGGGCTGTCTCCGTCGATTCTTCACATTGCGGCGTCCGCCGCTGCAGCGGACTTACCTGAAACCCGCCTCGACATGGTTCGTATTGGCATCATCGTGTACGGGGTGTCACCCTTCGATGACCGCACAGCTCAGGACATGGGCTTCGAACCCGTGATGTCCGTTCACGCTCAGGTGCTCTCCCATAGCCCACAAGGGGACTCGGCGACGCTCGGAATGGGATTTGGCGATGGGCTCTTGCCCCCGCAGGATGGTCGCGGCTGGGTCAGCCACCACGGAGTTCGCTACCCCATAGAGACGGTGGACGCCGATCACCTCATCATTCACTCCGAGGGCGATTCACCCCTTCCGCCAGTGGGTGAGTGGATCACGCTCTGGGGTGACCCACAGGGGGCATCACCTCGCGCCGAGGACTGGGCCTCGTGGGCCAACACGATCGGCGATGAGGTGGTGGCCTCGCTCGCTCCACACGTGCCGCGAAAATTTATCGACGAGAACTAAGCCGTCCCACGATCAACGCTCGTGCGCGAGCCGCCGCAGCCTCAACGCGGGTGTGAAAATCGTTGAGTTGCGGCTGTAGCCCGCGTGACGCCAGCACATCGGTCACAATGTCGAGCGCCCAGTGCGGATTAAGGGCCAGCGCTGGCCCACCAAGCCTGGTGGCGAACAGTTGTGGCGCGCGAAGCCCCTCCTGTTCAGGCCATCCCTCGGGCGCACCCTCCAGCGTCATGAGCGGCCCTACATCGTCCTTCAACTCAGTCGTGCCAACCTGATTGATATAGCCGGCGCTCTCGCGACCTTTGAAGTCAGAGCCTCGAACCTCGCCCGATAACCTCCCGGCGCGGTAATCAGCACGAGAGGGAAAAATTCCCGCGCCAGGGACTGTGTCTCCCTCTGCAGTCATCAAGGACTCCCCCAGGAGATCCCAGCCCATTCCGATGGCCACCCAGTGCGCCCCAGAGTTCTTCCAATGCTGAAAAGTTCGCACGAGAGCGATCAAATCTGTCGCCGCGGGGGCAAGTTGCGAGGTAGAGCCGCTACCGATGGTCACGATGTCAACAGTGCTGGGCGCGTCAGCTGGACCATGAATATCAACAATGGACGCCTCATGGCCCATCTGGCGCAATGTCATGGCGAGAATCTCGGCAGATGCCGAGCTTCCATTCAGCCCGAGGCGCTCGGGAAGAACTCTCGCGATGGTGAACCACTGCGTCATCGCGCGCCCTCAAGTTCTTTATAGCCGGCAAGCCGCCGAATAAGCATCATCTGCTCGTAATTGACGATGGCCGATACCGTGACGCCTCGTTCCAGAGCCATCGATCGCACGGCGGCGAGGGCCTCCGCGGAGTCTTCAATGACCTGGCCATAAGGAATCCCTCGGTAGTCGAGGAAGACAGCCCACTGCCATGCTTTGGTGCCGGTGAGGACGTCCACATGGTCGATCGGGCCCAGATTGACGTCATAGAGCCAGGAGGGATCGGGGGTCCCCTCGTCTACCGCGACCCAGACAAGCTCCGGCGAATGGCTCATCGCATCGATGTTGACCTGCAAACTGGGGAGGTTTTTCATCATCGTGAGCGCTATCTGCGCGCCCTTGTGGGTAATGACCTCGCCGCGCCCATAGACCGGCGCTCCAGCGCTCATTGCCGTGCCCACAGCGTCGAGGTCGATGGGCTTCCCGAGGACCGCAGCCAGGCATCCCAGCGCGAGTGCAGCATCCACGGCGTAATGCAAACCAGGAGCGGGGAGATCGAGCTCGAAAGTAGTGCCATCGACTCGCACTGTCGCCCGCTGGCCTTCTGTCGAGACCAAGGTCGCGAGGGAATCACCAGGGAGTCTCTCCGGCGCCTCAGCAAACAGTGGTGCCGCCACGACACCGTGAGCGGCGCTGGCGAGAGCATCTGAGGACAGGTCGATGAACTCGACCCTTAAGCCGTCACCAGCTACCTCAGCCCCCAACGCAACGAGGTTGGCATCCGCAGCATTGACGATCACACCTACTCGTGCACGAGCAGCAAGATCACGCAGCATTCGATACACGTTCTCGGGTTCACCGAAGCGATTGAGCTGATCGACTTGGAGATTGGTCAACACCACCCAGTCCGGAGCGAGGGCATCGGCAATCATGCCCGCGTATGCCTCGTCAACCTCGAGGACAGCGATGTCCGCAGAGACACGACCTGTGACGCTGGCAGCGCCCACTACCGCGGACGCCAGGCCCTGTGGCAGGTTTCCGCCGGCGGGATTGGTGAATACGGAGACACCATGAGCGCGCATCAAGGACGCGATCATTGTGGTCGTCGTCGACTTTCCATTCGACCCTGACACAAACACAGTGCCGCGTGGCAGTGCTCCGAGGGTCTCCGAGAGAACATCGGGACGCATTCTCAGGAGCGCAAGGCCGGGGAACGCCGAGCCCCCTCCACGCAATCGCGTGAGAAACCGCAAGAGTTTCGCGATAACGAACGAGGGAAAATTACCCACAGGGCCTACTCGAGGTAGTCGCGAAGAGCCTGCGAGCGGGACGGGTGACGCAATTTCGCCATCGTCTTGGACTCTATTTGACGGATGCGCTCACGGGTAACACCGAAGGTGTCTCCTATTTGATCCAAGGTCTTGGGCATGCCATCGCCGAGACCGAAGCGCATACGAATCACGCCGGCTTCGCGCTCTGAGAGCGAATCGAGCAACATTTCCAACTGGCGTTGCAGCATGGTGAATCCCACTGCATCCGCAGGAACCACTGCTTCGGTGTCCTCAATGAGATCACCAAATTCGCTGTCACCGTCCTCGCCCAAGGGGGTGTGAAGGGAGATGGGCTCGCGGCCATATTTCTGCACTTCGACGACCTTTTCGGGCGTCATGTCCAGTTCGCGAGCCAACTCTTCCGGCGTGGGCTCGCGACCGAGGTCTTGCAACATTTGGCGCTGCACACGAGCGAGCTTGTTGATGACTTCGACCATGTGCACGGGGATACGAATCGTGCGAGCTTGGTCGGCCATGGCGCGCGTGATCGCCTGCCGGATCCACCAGGTGGCGTAGGTCGAGAACTTGAAGCCCTTGGTGTAGTCGAACTTCTCGACAGCACGAATCAGACCAAGGTTTCCCTCTTGAATGAGGTCCAGGAACTGCATTCCTCGACCGGTGTAGCGCTTCGCCAGCGACACCACCAGACGCAGGTTTGCTCCCAGTAGGTGGTTCTTAGCCCGCTGCCCATCCTTCGCAATCTCGTGCAGTTCACGCGCAAGCTTGGTAGTCCGCTGTGACGCGGTGAGCGAGGAGAGCTTCTCTTCCGCAAACAGGCCGGCTTCGATACGCAACGCGAGCTCCACTTCTTGCTCAGCATTGAGGAGCGCGACTTTACCGATTTGCTTCAGGTAGTCCTTGACAGGATCCGCGGTGGCGCCGGTAATTGTCGTGGAAATGATGGGTGCATCATCGTCATCTGTGCTCGAGAGCACGAGGGCGCCCTGTGGCAGGACAGCTTTTTCGACCTCGTCCTCGTCATCCAGTGCGGCTTCCGCAAGCCCGGCAATGATCTCGGCACCCAGTTTCTCTGCGACAGCGTCAGGAACTACATCGGTCTCAGTGTCACCGGACTTATCCTCAACCTCGATGACGTCGGGCTCATCGTCCCCATCGCCGTCGAGAACACCAGCCGCAGACGAAGCTTTCTTGCCCCGTGTGGCACCGCTCGACTTGGGAGCAGCAGGTGCAGCTTTCTTGGCAGGTGTGGCCTTTGCTGGAGCCTTCGCGGCAGCGGCTTTCGCGGGAGCTTTCTTTGCAGGAGCTTTGGAAGCGGCAGCTTTCGCGGTCGACGCCTTGGCTGGTGCAGCTTTCTTCGCGGGAGCCTTAGTAGCAGGCTTAGCGGCTGCGGTCTTGGGAGCAGCAGACTTTGCCACCGCAGGCTTCTT
>JANQZT010000026.1:0-4842 GCA_030728325.1 Pontimonas sp. | reverse complement strand
CAGGCTTAGCGGCTGCGGTCTTGGGAGCAGCAGACTTTGCCACCGCAGGCTTCTTCGCTGCAGGTTTCTGGGCAACGGGCTTCTTGGCAACCGGCTTTTTCGCTGCAGGCTTCTTCGCCGCAGGAGCTGGGGCAGCGGATTTCGCAGGTGCAGGCTTCTTCGCAGGTGCCTTTTGCGCTGGCGCTTTAGTCGCGGGAGCCTTCTTTGCGGCAGTTTTCTTGGCTGCTGGGGTGGAAGCAGGCTTCGAAGGTGCGGACTTTGTGGCGGGCTTTTTCGCTGCTGGGGTCACAGGTGTTGGTGCTGCTTTCTTGTCAGTTTGTGAAGAACCACGCCCAAAACCGCGGACACGATCCAGAAGACTCTGTTTCTGTGGCTTTTTTCCCGCACGAGATTCGGACGGTGTGCGTTGAGCCATAAGCCACCTGCTCCACTGTGTGACGGGCAGTAAGAAAACCCTTGTCAAGTTTCACGGATGTGAACTCGCAGGGCCTTCCTCCACATTATGTCACGATTCGACCTCGACACCGGACACCCCAGCCCCGCGAGCCCTACGTTTCGTCGAGAACTTCGCCCGGTGCTTCTTGGTCGCCGCGCTTGGCCAGAAAGTTCTGCAACTCCTGGGCAATGTCATCCGCATTCGGGATCTCCCCGTCGGCACCCATCAGGGGTGAGGGCACGGGGTTGTCCTGCATATACGAGTCGTGGCGACTCTCGAGAGTGTCGACCAGCTTCCGCAACTCATGGTTGTCCTCCACCTGCTCGGCAATTCCCTGCAGGAACAACCGACCAGATTCACGCAAAGCATCGGTCGGAAAAATCAAGCCGGTGGCTTGACTCACGCTCTGAAGTGCTGCAATTGCGGCGTCGGGGAACTCCGTGTCGGCAAGATAATGGGGAACCAACACCACAAAACCTGCGGTGGGGTGCCCGGCCTCTTGGAGGCGGTATTCGATCAAATGCATCAGAGTTCCCGGAACACTCGTGGTGGGTCGCCACACCGAAAGAGCATCCGTGATGTCCTCGCGGTTTCCACTGACGGTCACACCCAGGCTCCGAGTGTGCGGGACAGGCATCGGAATGGCGTGGACCCAGGAGCTGCTCTCCACCGCAAGGTCATCAATAAGGTCGAGGACGGTGTCGCTCACCTGCTCCCAACGGAAATCAGGTTCATAGCCTGAAAGAAAGAGGAACTGAGACCCCAACTCGTCTTTGACAAGGTCGAGAGAAAGCCGTGGAGGCTCGTACGAGGTCAGAGACGTTTCCTCGAAGTGAAAGAGAGGACGACGAGCCCGGTAGTCAACCAGCAGGTCGTTGACGAAAGCCCCCACGCGCTGAGTCTCCAGCGTCTCAAACACATACTTATTGACCTGGCTGACAGCTCCACCTGCATCGGCAAAACCGGTGAGACCCGCGACAAGGGGAAGGCCGCGAGGAACGTCAGAAAGTTCCATGGCTTCACGAAAAATCTCATCTCGGAACATATGCCCATGCTAGCGAGCGCATTGTGAGGAAATGGGAGGCTTCGCCCAGGGCGATAACCAATCGCTCGATACGATGAGGTCATGACTCTGCCCACCACTTCCTTCCTTGACTCCCCCAACGCCTTGGACTCCGGCGACATTCTCGTCGTGGGACTCCAGAAGACCGACAACGGTGCCGTGGTCCATGCGCCAGGCCTCGACAGCGACACACAAGAAGCGCTTACCTTGCTCGCCACCGCGATCGACGCGGATGGCTCCCTCGATAGCGCGTGGCGCCAGGGGCCACCTCCGAGCCTTCATGTTCGCAGCGTCGTGTTCACGGGCTTGGGAGACGAAGCGATCACTGCGGATCGGCTTCGCGAAGCGGCGGGCTATGCGGCTCTCCAGATTTCGAAAGGCGAGCGCGTGGTGTTTGCTCTTGCCGAGTCAGGTGACGAGTTGGCAGCTGTCGTCGAGGGTGCGCTCCTCGGGTCTCACCGCGTGCAGAAGCCCGGTAAATCAGCCGACGAAGCTCGGCCAACCCTGGCGTTCCTGGGATCCCTTGACGATGCCTCGCTCTCGCGAGCGATGGTCTCTACCGAGGCTGTCTGGCGGGTTCGAGACCTGGTCACGATGCCTCCCAATCTGTTGAATCCCGTGAGCTTTGTCGACCACATCACGTCTCTAGCCGACGGCAGTGGTCTCGAAATCGAGATTCTCGATGAGAAGAAGCTTCTGGCCGAAGGAATGGGGGGCATCAGTGCCGTCGGAAAGGGTTCGCAGAATCCTCCTCGTCTGATGATCCTGCGCTACCGCCCTGCGTCCCCGAGCCGCCATGTCGCGCTGGTGGGTAAGGGAATCACCTTTGACTCCGGTGGTCTCTCTCTCAAAGCCCCGAACGCCATGGTCGGAATGAAATACGACATGACCGGTGCCGCGGTCATGGCTGCCGTCACCTTGGCGGCAAGCGCCCTGTCCTCCACCACCAGCATCACCGCCTATCTGTGTCTCGCGGAGAATATGCCGAGCGGCAGTGCATCCAGGCCCAATGACGTGATCACTATCAAGGGTGGAAAGACTGTCGAGATCCTCAACACGGACGCTGAGGGTCGTTTGGTGATGGCGGATGGCCTCGCGCTCGCCTCTGAGCTGAGCCCGGACCTCATTATTGACATTGCGACTCTCACGGGTGCTGCGCGGATTGCTCTCGGCGAGCGCTATGCAGGACTGATGGGCACCCCCGAGGGTGTTGCTGAGGTGGAGGCTTCAGCGGCTCGCGTCGGTGAGCGTGTGTGGGGTATGCCACTGCCCCGCGAGCTTCGCTCCTTGCTCACCTCGGATGTTGCCGATATTGCGAATGCGAAACCGGGTGAGGTGCTCGGGGGGATGCTGCTGGCGGGCGTGTTCTTGAAAGAGTTTGTGGGAGAGGGAATCCCGTGGGCTCACCTTGATATCGCAGGCCCAGCGCACAACTCCTCGGGTGCTTTTGGGTACACCCCCAAGGGAGCATCCGGTGCTCTCACTCGAACAGTTCTGGATGTGGTGCTCTCCTAAGAGCGCACCTGTTTGGTCATAGTCATCAGGTAGTAGGCTGGTGGGCGATTGTCGTCCGGCTCTGTATGAGCTCGTGACGGATTATTGTCGAAAATCGTTGATTAGGGAGTCCCTCACACGTGGCTGAGCACACTTTTGACCTTGTCGTTCTTGGAGCAGGATCGGGAGGTTACGCCGCCGCGTTGCGCGCTAGCCAACTCGGCATGACTGTGGGTCTCATCGAGAAGGACAAAGTGGGCGGTACCTGCCTTCACGTGGGCTGTATCCCCACCAAAGCACTTCTTCATGCTGCCGAGGTGGCAGATTCTGCGCGTCACTCGGACATGTTTGGCGTTCGCGCCACTTTGGAGGGCGTCGACCTTCCTGCCGTCAACACCTACCGTGACGGCATTGTGGCCTCCAAGCACAAGGGACTCCAGGGCCTCATCAAGGCTCGAGGCATCACCACTATCGAGGGAACGGGTCGGCTGGTATCCCCCACGACTGTTGCTGTTGGCGAGGACACTGTGGTCGGTAAGAACGTGATTCTCGCCACAGGCTCCTACCCGAAGTCTTTGCCTGGTCTCGACATTGGTGGTCGCATCATCACCTCTGAGCAAGCGTTGCAATTGGACTGGATCCCCAACAAGGTGCTCGTTCTCGGCGGTGGCGTTATTGGTGTCGAGTTCGCCAGCGTCTGGCGCTCCTTTGGGAGCGAGGTCACCATCATTGAGGGTCTCCCCCATCTTGTGCCCGCGGAAGACGAGTCAATCTCGAAGCAGTTTGAGCGCGCCTACCGCAAGCGCGGAATCAACTTCCACACCGGAGTGCGCTTCCAGTCCGCCACACAGGATGACGCCAGTGTGACCGTGACCCTCGAGGATGGCACCAACGAGACTGCTGACCTTTTGTTGGTCGCAGTCGGACGGGGTCCAAAGACTGACGGTATGGGCTTCGAAGAGGTCGGTGTCGCGATGGATCGTGGCTACGTCCTCACCGACGAGCGCCTGCGCACCAACGTTCCCGGTGTGTTCGCTGTCGGTGACATCGTGCCGGGCATCCAACTGGCTCACCGCGGTTTCCAGCACGGTATTTTTGTCGCCGAGGAACTCGCTGGATTGAACCCCATGGTCGTAGTCGATCGGAATATTCCCAAGGTCACCTACTCAGAGCCTGAGGTCGCCTCTGTCGGCTACTCCGAAAAAGCTGCCAAGGAAGAGTTTGGTGACGCAGCAGTTGCGGTCTATGACTACAACCTTGCGGGTAATGGCAAGAGCCACATTCTGGAAACCGCGGGATCCATCAAGGTCATCCGCCAGGTCGATGGACCAATTCTTGGAGTGCACATGATTGGCGCACGCGTGGGTGAGCTCATCGGTGAAGCCCAAGTTGCTGTCAACTGGGACGCTTACCCCGAAGATGTCGCACCACTGCTCCACGCCCACCCCACCCAAAACGAAGCGCTCGGAGAAGCGTTTATGGCCATCGCAGGCAAACCCCTGCACGCGATGTAGTCACCCTTACCCCCTCTCACAAGGAGACCCACCACCATGAGTCAAGATGTAACCCTCCCCGCCCTTGGCGAAAGTGTCACCGAAGGCACTGTGACCCGCTGGCTGAAGAACGTTGGCGACACTGTCGCCGTCGATGAGCCCTTAGTGGAGATTTCGACCGACAAGGTTGACACGGAGATTCCCTCCCCCATTGCCGGCGTGATCGAAGAAATTCTTGTAGCGGAGGACGAGACCGTTGAGGTCGGTGCCGTGTTGGTCCGCGTGGGTGATGGCAGTGGCGCCGCAGCCCCCTCTGTCGCCCCTGAAGCCGCCGCACCGGCTGCTGAGCCCACGCC
>JANQZT010000025.1 GCA_030728325.1 Pontimonas sp. | reverse complement strand
GAGGAGATCTGGGACTGCACGTCAAAGTCGACGCGCTCGATCAGGCCTGCCGCTTCCACCACTCGGCGCAACTGCACCTCACCCCAGACACCTCGAACACTGTTCGAGCGAAGCGCTGAGGCGAGTTGTTCTGCGGTGCCGCGGAGAAGTTCATCGCTCTCCAGCGCTGCGCGAAGTTGTTGGCTGATTTGGCCGTGTTGTTCGTTGCGCTGCTTCTCGAGCTCGGAAACGGTGCGCTGCATATCCGTAAGGCGCTCTGACACAGGTGCCAGGGCTTGCAAGATCTTGTTCTCGGCTTCTTGTTTGGTGCGAAGGTCCTCATATTGACGCTGAGCCATCTCCAGCTGAGCTTGGAGCGCTGTGTGGTCTTCGCCCGTGGTGGCCTTGCGAGATTTTGCCACCCAGCCTGCAACAAAGCCCAAGGCTCCTGCCATGACGAGAGCTATCGCGACCAACCACACCGATTCATTCATGTCCACAGTCTGCCAGCCACCCCTGACGTTTCACAGATTCCCCACCTCGGGCTCTGCCCTCCTCTACTGCAGTAGGCTTCCTAGCCGTGGCTCTCACTATCGGAATCGTCGGTTTACCCAATGTCGGTAAATCCACCCTCTTCAATGCTCTGACCAAGAACAGCGTCCTGGCAGCGAACTACCCCTTCGCCACCATCGAGCCCAACGTCGGTGTGGTGAACCTCCCCGATGAGCGCCTGGACACCTTGGCGGAGATCTTCGGCAGTGAGCGCATCCTCCCAGCCACGGTCTCGTTCGTGGACATCGCCGGAATCGTCAAAGGCGCCAGTGAGGGCGAAGGCTTGGGAAACCAGTTCCTCTCTAACATTCGTGAAGCGGATGCCATCGCTCAGGTGGTGCGGGTCTTCTCTGACCCCGATGTTGTTCACGTTGATGGCCAGGTCGACCCGAAGGCCGACATGGAGACCATCAACACCGAGCTGATTCTCGCGGACCTACAAACCCTCGAAAAAGCGATCACCCGCTACGAAAAAGAAGTCAAGGGCAAGAAGCTGGAACCCAGTGTTCTCGCCGCTGCCGAGGAGGCCAAAGCCATCCTCGACACCGGGAAGACTCTGTTCCAGGCCCAATTTGATGCCACCGAGATTGCGGAACTCGGGCTGCTAACCGCAAAACCCTTCCTCTATGTCTTCAATGTGGATGAGGCAACTCTTGCGGATCCTGCCAAGCAGGCAGAGCTCGCCGATCTCGTGGCTCCTGCTAAAGCAGTGTTCCTGGACGCCAAAGTGGAGAGCGAATTGATCGACTTGGATAAGGCCGAGGCCACGGAGTTGCTGCAATCCCTCGGGCAAGAGGAGAGCGGGCTCGATCAACTCGCCCGGATTGGCTTTGACACCCTGGGGCTTCAGACCTATTTGACGGCAGGCCCCAAAGAGGCCAGGGCCTGGACTATTCGACGCGGCTGGAAGGCCCCGCAGGCCGCTGGTGTTATCCACACTGACTTTGAAAAAGGATTCATCAAGGCCGAAGTGACCTCGTTTGAGGACCTCGTTGCCACCGGCTCCCTGCAGGAAGCCCGCGCTGCGGGCAAGGCCCGCATCGAGGGCAAGGACTACGTCATGAAAGATGGCGACGTGGTCGAGTTCCGTTTCAGTTCCTAGGGTTCGCTGGGAATATCTCTCCCTGATTTGGTCTGGGTGACTAGGAGTGGTTCGCTCTAGGTATGCCGGTGATTCCCATGTTCCCTTTGGGCTCTGTGCTGTTCCCGGCCATGCCTTTGGCTCTCCAGGTGTTTGAAGAGCGCTACCTCAAAATGATGGGCGCGATTCTGGATGCAGAGGAACCCGTCTTTGGTGTTGTCCTGATCGAGCGCGGCTCAGAAGTCGGGGGAGGAGACCAGAGGTTTGATCTCGGGACCACTGCTCGGGTGTTGCAAATAGAAGCTCCGGAAGGGCCCCTCCAGGTGGTCGCCAAGGGCGACCGTCGTTTTCGAGTGCTCTCGTGGTTGGACGAAGACCCCTATCCGCAAGCTGAGGTCGAGTTCCTCGAGGAATTCCCGAGCGATGAGGTCGAGCCCAGCGCCCTGGAATCGGCGGAGCGAGTTGTCCGAGATACCCTGGCCTACTTGCTGGAGCTTGACCTCTCCATTCCTTGGCCCACAGATATCGAACTGGCGGAGGATCCCGTGGAGAAGGCCTGGCAACTCGCGGGCATCGCTCCACTGGGAACACTGGACCACCAGGACTTGCTGGAATCAGCTGACGTGTCGACCCTCCTGACGGAGGTGGAGCAGACCGTCACGGCCGCTCTCGAGGTGTTCAAAATGACACGCGATTCGGGTGAGTGATATGTCCCTACTCGCCAATGAAACGGCCTGAAACAGGTCCCATTTCGTTCCGTTATCGAAAAGAAACCGTGAAAAGTGGAACCGGTTGGCGTTTTGTTGTTATGGTTTTGCCAAGCTCACGACGCGGTTCTTCCGTTGGCGTGGGCGCTTACTGTCCATACATAAGGAGTACTAAATGAGGCACTTCGTTCGCCGCCGCTCCATGGTCGGGATTGCAACTCTTTCTGTTGCTGCTCTCGCCCTTGCCGGCTGTGCCGCTGCTGAAGACAGCGGAGAAACAACCACCGACGCAGGTTCCGACTCCGGAGCTTCCGTCGCCGCAGGCTGTGAAGCCTACGCTGACTACCTCGGCAACGAGGGAGAGACGGTCGAGATCTACACGACCATCGTTGAGCCCGAGTCCACTCTCTTCCAGGAGTCTTTCGTTGACTTCGAAGAGTGCACCGGAATCACCATCGAGTGGAACGGTGACCAGGCATTCGAGGAGCAGATTGCTGTTCGCGTTGCCGGTGGAACCGCTCCAGACCTCGCTATTTTCCCCCAGCCTGGCCTCCTGAGCTCGTTCTCAGCTGACCTGGTTCCCGCTTCTGACGCTCTCGTAGCTTCGGTTGACGCGAACTACACCGCTGACTGGAAGAACTACGGTTCGGTCGACGGAACGCTTTACGCCGCACCTCTCGGTGCAAACGTGAAGTCCTTCGTGTGGTACTCACCGAAGACCTTCGCTGACAACGGCTGGGCAATCCCCACCACCTGGGCCGAGATGATCACCCTGTCCGACGAAATCGCTGCAAGCGACTTTGACGGTTACGCATGGTGTGCAGGTATCGAGTCCGGTGCTGCTACGGGTTGGCTCGCAACAGACTGGATGGAAGACTTGATGCTTCGCTTCCAGGATGGCGAAACCTATGACACATGGGTTGACCACAGCATGCCCTTCAACGACCCCAAGGTTCTTGAGGTTCTCGAAGCTGCAGGAAGCGTTCTGAAGAACGAAGACTACGTCGGTAACGTATCCGCCATTGCAACCACCACCTTCCAGGCCGGTGGCGCGGGCGTCGTTGATGGCACCTGTGCCATGCACCGTCAGGCTTCCTTCCTCGGTGGAATCCTCGTAGGCGACTACGGCGCGACCATCGTGACCCCTGAGGACACTGACGTCGAGGGTGGAATTTCCACCTTCTACTTCCCCGGCCTCAGCGCTGATGACAGCCCCGCACTCGGTGGTGGAGAGTTCGTTGCTTCGTTCAACGACGCTCCTGCTGTCGAGGCTGTTCAGGTCTACTTGTCCAGCGCAGACTGGAACAACAAGAAGGCTGCTCTCGGTGGATGGTTCTCACCTCACCTCGGATTGGACACCACGAACGTGGCTGACCCCGTCAACAAGGTGGCAGTAGAGATCCTCCAGAACGCCACCACCTTCCGCTTCGACGCATCTGACCTGATGCCCGGTGCTGTTGGTGCAGGTTCGTTCTGGACTGAGATGACTGCATGGATCGCAGAGGACAAGGCCGACCAGGCTGTCCTCGACGCAATTGAGGCGACTTGGCCCGCTAGCTAGGCTGACGCTCAACGCGTAACATGAGTTGGGGGTCCACTCCCCGGAGTGGGCCCCCAACCAGTCTCAACGATGATGTTTAGACAAGTGGGAGGAATACGGAACGAATGCGCGGATCTGTCTGGGATGTCATTGGCCCGAACCTCACCCTGCTTGTCATCTCCCTTGTCGCCTTTAGCGCGATAATTTACGCACTCTTTCTGATCGGCTCCCGCGCGTCGGTGCGCTGGCAGGAATGGCTCCGCTACGGCATCTTCCTCGGGCCAGCAATTCTTTTGCTGGTGGTGGGTTTGATCTACCCCGCATTGAGGACAATCTGGATGTCCTTCATGGATGCGCGGAGCGAAAATTTTATTGGCCTCGACAACTATGTCTGGGCCTTTACTATTCCGGAGATTCAAATTGTGCTTCGGAACACGGCCTTGTGGGTTGTATTCGTTCCCATTCTCTCCACACTTATCGGTCTCGCCATCGCCTATATGACGGATCGAATGAAGAGTGCTGCAGTGGTGAAGTCACTGATCTTCATGCCGATGGCCATTTCGTTCGTGGGAGCGAGCGTTATCTGGGGGTTTGTGTACAACTACGAGCCCAACGATAAGAAGCCTGAGATCGGCTTGCTGAACGCCATAATGCGTATGTTCGGATTCGAAAGCCAGAACTGGATGCTCAACGCTCCACTCAATACGTTCCTCCTAATTGCGGTCCTCGTCTGGATTCAGACCGGTTTTGCGATGGTTATTCTCTCTGCCGCGATGAAAAACGTCCCCGATGAAGTCGTGGAGGCAGCAATGCTCGATGGCGCCTCTAATTGGCGTCGCTTCAGTGAGGTGACCTTACCGATGATCAGGGGGACAGTGGTCGTGGTCTTGACGACCATCACTATTGGAACCCTCAAAGTCTTCGATATTGTCCGCACGATGACCGGTGGAAATTTCCAGACCAACGTCATTGCGAACGAGATGTATGCCCAGTCGTTTAGGCAGCTCAATTACGGTCAGGGCAGTAGCCTCGCGGTCATTTTGTTCCTCGCCGTGGTACCCATCATCTGGTACAACGTGCGACAACTGAGACTCGAAAGGACGGAGCGATAATGGCAGATACAGCTCGCCTGCGGCTGAGTCCGCAGCAGAAGAAGCGCGCCAAGGATGCTTTCAGCTCTCCCGTGGCCTCAGCGGTGGCCGTCGTCATTGCAGTTCTCTGGACAATCCCCACCTTCAGCCTTCTGGTGACGTCAATCCGCCCCGAGAAAGACATCAATACCACCGGGTGGTGGACGTTCTTCGTGAACCCTTCAGTGTCGTTTGAGAATTATGAAAAGGTTTTGTTTGTCGGAACCGGTGTGAACCCACCTATGTTCCAGTACTTTTTCAACTCTCTCGCTGTTACGATTCCCGCGGTGATTTTCCCGATTACCCTGGCCGTTTTTGCCGCCTATGCGCTCGCGTGGTTCGACTTCAAGGGTCGCGACGCCATTTTTTTCAGCATCTTCGCACTCCAGGTCGTTCCGCTGCAATTGACGCTGGTTCCTCTCCTCCAGCTTTTCTCCCAAGGGCTCGTAATTGGTGGCGTGACGATCATTCCAGACCTGGGAATTACGGGGACCTACATCCCCATTTGGATCGCACACACCATTTTCGGCCTGCCTCTGGCAATCTTCCTGCTCCATAACTTCCTCCGCCAAATTCCTCGCGAACTCATTGAGGCTGGACGCGTGGACGGAGCCAACTGGTTCACCATGTTCAGCAAAATTGTCCTACCGCTGAGCATCCCCGCTATTGCGTCGTTTTTGATTTTCCAGTTCCTGTGGGTCTGGAATGACCTGTTGGTCGGTCTGACCTTTGGCGCGGGCTCGAAGAGCGTTGCGCCGATGACTGTCAGGTTGGGGGAGATGGTAGGAACGCGAGGGTCTGGTTGGGAAGTCCTCACCGCCGGCGCGTTCGTCTCTATCGTGGTTCCACTGATCGTGTTCTTCGCCCTGCAGCGCTATTTCGTGCGTGGTCTGCTCGCGGGTTCCGTCAAGGGCTAGGAAACGCTTCGGTAGACCTCGCGCAAGAACAGCGCGCTGTCTTTAGGTGTGCGCTTCTGGGTGTCCGCATCGACCCGCACAACCCCAAACCGCTTGGTCCAGCCCTCTGCCCACTCCAAATTGTCAAAGAGTGACCACGCAAAGTAACCGCGAAGATCTGCTCCCTGTTCTTTGGCATCCAGTGCTGCATGGATGTGGGAGTCGTAGTAGTCCACCCGGTCCGCGTCGTGAATGCCATCTTCGGACACGACATCATCAAACGCCCCACCATTCTCGGTGACGTAGAGCGGGACTCCTGGCAGACGCTCTGACGTCGCGAGCAGGGTGCTGGTGAGACTGGGGGCATGAATCTCCCAGCCCATGGCGGTGCGCGGGTTACGCGGAACAAAACTCACGCCACTGATGCCCGGATAGACGCTGTCCCCTTGGCCGACAATCTTGCCGGCGTCGGAGCCGCTGGAGGCCACCCTGGTGGGGGTGTAGTAGTTGATTCCGAGCCAGCTGAGTGGCTCCGCTGCCACAGACAACCCAGATTCACTCACAAAGGACCAGTCTGTGATGGAGGACGTCATGTCAATGACATCCTGGGGGAGCCCTCGACCAGCCAAAAGGTCCAGGAAGATGCGGTTCTGGAGTCCATCAATCAGCTGAGCTTGCTCGGAGATATCGTCATCCTCGGCAATGATCGTGGTGAGGTTCAGCACAAGACCGGGATTCTTGACCCCGGCAGCCTTGAGAGCCTGGATGCCGTGACCACTGGCCACCATGAGGCGATAAAAGACCTCCAGGCTGGCTGCAGCATTCTTTTCGCCCGGGGCATGAATTCCCGCGGCATATCCCAAGAATGCCGACACCCAGGGCTCATTGAGCGTGGCGAAGGTGTCAACACGGTCACCAAAGTGCTCCGCGACGAGGTGCACATAATCGGCAAACCATTTGTGGCTATCCGGGTTTAACCAGCCGCCTTTTTCTTGGAGGGCGGAGGGGAGGTCCCAGTGGTAGAGGGTGGCGTATGGCGTGAGCCCGCGCTCGAGGACCCCATCCACTATGCGGTCATACGTGTCGAGCCCCGAAGCAGAGACACTGCCGGTGCCATCGTGAATCACCCGCGGCCAGGAGAAGGAGAAGCGATACGCGTTTGCTCCCAGGTCCCTAATCAAGTCCAGGTCGCCGGGAATGTTATTCAGGTGGTCACAGGCTGGGTCTGCGGTGGCGCCATCCAGGACTTTGCCGGGGGTTTCTGAGAAGTCATCCCAAATGCTTCGCCCTCGGGTGTGACTGGAGCCTTCGATTTGCCACGACGACGTGGCAAATCCGAGGACAAAGTCGGAAGGAATTCGAGACGCGAGAGCCTGCGCTCTCTGGATATTTACAGCCATGGCCACCACACTAGCGGTGAGACAAAGGTGGTTTTTCGTGGTCGCATCCCAGCCCTACACAATTCTGGAGGAGCTCTCCGGTGGTGTTGAAGTTCGGCACT
>JANQZT010000024.1:5150-7438 GCA_030728325.1 Pontimonas sp. | reverse complement strand
ATACGACCGAGGAACGGAGAGGCATCCAGGTTGGTCACGTGAGCCTGGAGGGGGTGCTCGTCGTCATAGCTCGGGGCCGGAATATGGGTCATGATGGCGCCAAAGAGTGGCTCCAGGTCGCCGTTGTCCGGCAGTGAACCATCCGCTGGACGGTTCGTGGAAGCCGCACCCTCACGACCTGAGGCATAAATGATCGGCAGCTCGAGCAGGGAGTCGACGTCCACATCGGGGACCTCGTCGGCCAAGTCAGAGGCAAGGCCAAGAAGGAGGTCTTGAGTTTCGTGAACCACGGCGTCAATACGAGAGTCAGGGCGGTCAGTCTTGTTGACGACCAAAATCACCGGCAACTTAGCGGCAAGCGCCTTTCGCAACACAAAGCGGGTCTGCGGCAGAGGGCCCTCAGAAGCGTCAACAAGGAGCACGACACCATCGACCATGCTGAGTCCACGTTCGACCTCACCACCGAAGTCGGCGTGGCCAGGGGTGTCGATCACGTTGATGGTGATTTCTTTTCCGCCGGAGTGCGGACCCGCGTAGGTGACCGCGGTGTTCTTCGCAAGAATCGTGATGCCTTTTTCTTTTTCCAGATCACCGGAGTCCATGGCGCGGTCGGCGACGGCAGCGTGGGCGGAGAAAGCACCCGTTTGGGTGAGCATGGCATCAACCAGGGTGGTCTTACCGTGGTCTACGTGAGCGACGATGGCGACGTTTCGCACGTCATCGCGAGTGGCATGAGCCATGAGAGTGTCCTTAGGGGCTTGGTGGTGCAGAAACTATCAACCAAAGCCCTGCTCCCCTATCTTACCGGGCTCTAAGGCTGGGGCTTTAGCATGGGGTCATGCCTCGCCACAGCGCCATCGATTCGCACGTCCTCATCTATGACGGCGACTGTGCTTTTTGCACGCTCTGGGTGAACCGCCTCCGTGACTGGTTGCCCGTGTTCCCCGACGCAAGAACATCACAGAGCATCACTCTCGACTCTTTTGCCCTCACAAAGGACGATGTGGAGAAGTACGCCTGGTACATCACTCCCTCGCACCAGTACGCCGGTCACCTCGCGACCAGCGCACTGCTTAGGGCTCAACCCCGCTTTGCGTTGCGACTCCTCGGTCGACTTCTGGCCACCTGGCCGATTTCCTGGATTGCCGCGGGTGTTTATGCGTTTATTGCTCGGTTCCGACACAAACTTCCGGGCGGAACACCCGCCTGTGACCCGGCAACCCCTCTTCGCTAACGATGTCCAGAGCGAGGCTCGTCACCGAGATCTTTATTGTCTTGGGCCTCAGCATTGGGATGAGCGCGCTCTACTCGATCGTGAACATTGCGGTCAGGCTGTCGCGCGAACAAGGACTTTCCACCCAAACAGCAACACTTAACCGGTCCGCCAGTGAGTTGGAGTGGGCTGATTTTCTCTACCAAACGCTCGGAATCGTCTCGAGTTTGGTGCCCGTTGCCCTGGTGGTGTTCCTGCTCTGGAATACCCAGAAACCGCACCTGGGGGCGTTGGGCCTGGATGGCAGGAAGCTCGGGCGCGATAGCGCAGCGGGAGTGGGTCTCGCTGCCCTGATTGGTATCCCAGGCCTCGGTCTTTATCTTCTGGGTCGCGAGCTCGACATCACCGTGACCGTGGTTCCCACCGCGCTGACTACCTACTGGTGGACGATTCCGATGCTGATTGCCTTGGCGCTTCGTGCCGGAATTCTCGAAGAGATCATCGCGGTGGGGTATCTCTTCGCGAGGCTTCGAGAGCTCGGCGTCTCAACCTGGGGGATCATCCTGATTCAGTCTGTCCTCCGTGCGAGCTATCACCTGTATCAAGGGTTCGGCGCTTTCGCAGGAAACTTTGTGATGGGACTCATCTTCGGCTGGATCTATGCAAGAACGGGGCGTCTCGCCCCGTTAATCATCGGTCACACCGTGATCGATATCGTCGCTTTCGTCGGTTATCCCTTAGCTGTGAGCTTTATGCCAGAAATTCTCGGGATTGTGCTCTAGCGTGGCCTTTCGTGACAACTCCCGATATTGGCCAGCTCGCACCTGATTTCACCCTCCCTGGAATCACCATGGTTGAGGGTGAGCCGGTGAAGTCACATTTCACGCTCTCGGAGCGACGTGGACACCCGGTTGTTCTGGCGTTCTATCCCGCCGATAACTCACCCGGCTGCACCGCACAGCTGTGTAGCTACCAGGACGAGATGGACACTTTCCGCGGCCTCGGTGCTGAAATCTGGGGAATTTCTCGTCAGCACACCGGATCTCACGAAAAGTTTGCTCGCACGAAGCGCCTG
>JANQZT010000024.1:0-5050 GCA_030728325.1 Pontimonas sp. | reverse complement strand
CTCTCGGGAGTAGGGGTGTGACCAGTCGGTGCCGGCAACGTGTGCCGCAGTGTGAGGAGCATTGACCAGCGGGTTATCCTCCGCAGGCCACACACCGGCAGCAACCTGGTCAGCTTCCTTTCGAATACTGATCATCGCGTCGATGAACCGATCAATTTCCCCGAGGTCTTCACTCTCGGTGGGCTCGATCATGAGAGGTCCTGCCACCGGGAAGGACATTGTGGGGGCGTGGAAACCATAGTCAACGAGGCGCTTCGCGACATCGTCCACCGTGATACCGGTCGCTTGGGTGAGGGGTCGAATATCGAGCACTGCCTCGTGGGCGACCAGGCCGTTTTCTCCCGTGTAGAGGACGGGGTAGTAGTCCCGGAGCCTGGCGGCCACGTAGTTGGCGGCCAGTACGGCCGAGGCAGTCGCTCTTGCCAGACCATCAGGACCCATCATGCGGATGTAAGCCCAGGGAATCGGCAAGATGCTGGGGCTTCCATAAGGAGCTGCTGAGACGGGCACACCACCGTGAACAACAGACCCTGGCTCTCCAGTCTCCTGATCAAAGGGTGGGTGCTGGGTCATCTGCGCGAGGGGGTGACCGGGAAGGAAGGGCGCCAGGTGGGCTTTCGCCCCCACTGGTCCCACTCCTGGACCGCCACCACCGTGAGGGATACAGAAGGTCTTGTGGAGATTGAGGTGTGAGACATCTCCCCCAATGTCGCCATAGCGGGCGAAGCCCACGAGAGCGTTCAAGTTAGCGCCATCGATGTACACCTGGCCTCCGGCCTGGTGGACAGCATCGGTCACGTCCTTGATGCCGTGCTCATACACACCGTGAGTGGAGGGGTAGGTGACCATCAGGGCGGCGAGGTTATCGCCGTGCTCGGCAATTTTGGCCATCACATCGTCGATGTCGACATCTCCGTTGTCCTTACAGGCCACAACAACCACCTGCATGCCCGCCAGCACAGCGCTCGCGGCATTGGTGCCATGAGCGCTGGAGGGGATCAAACAGATAGTGCGGTGAGCATCACCACGGGAGAGGTGATAGCCCCTAATCGCGAGCAGTCCGGCGTATTCACCTTGGCTGCCGGCGTTGGGCTGCAGAGAAATCGAGTCATACCCGGTCAGCTCGGACAGCCAGGTTTCCAGGTGGGACATCATGATCAGATACCCCTGGGTGTCCTCGGTGGGAGCAAAGGGGTGGAGGGAGTTGAACTCTGGCCAACTGACGGCTTCCATCTCGGTGGCGGCGTTCAGTTTCATGGTGCAACTGCCCAGCGGAATCATGCCGCGATCCAGGGCGTAGTCCTTATCCGCGAGGCGCTTGATGTAGCGCATCATCGAGGTTTCCGAGCGGTGTGTGTGGAACACCGGGTGGGAGAGGAATTCGCTCGTGCGCACCTGTCCCGCAGGCAGGGCAGCCTCTGCGGTCGCTCCGGTGTAGTCCGGGAGTTCACACAGTGTTGCCAGGGTTTGCTCGAGTGAACCACTGAGAATCCCCGTGTGGTCTCCCACGCTGGTCTCATCGAGCGACAAGGACACAGTGTCGTCATCCACCACGGTGATCAGGACACCCAGCTCCTGGGCTTTCGCCGCCAGTGCACGTGCACGCCCGGGGGTGCGAATAGACAGGGTGTCAAAGAAGTTCTCGTGCAGAACCTCGTGGCCCGCAGCAACCAAAGCGGTCTTCAGGCCTGCCGTCTTCTCGGCCACATCACGAGCAATACTCTTCAGGCCTTCGGGCCCGTGATAGACGGCAAACATGCCGGCCATCACGGCGAGGAGGACCTGGGCGGTGCAGATGTTGCTGGTCGCCTTGTCGCGGCGAATGTGCTGCTCTCTGGTCTGGAGAGTCAAACGGTAAGCGGCGTTTCCCTCGGCGTCTTTGGATACCCCAATGAGGCGGCCGGGAAGCTGGCGCTCTAGGCCCGCCTTCACGGCCAAGTAGCCAGCGTGAGGGCCGCCAAAGCCGAGTGGTATTCCAAAGCGCTGGGTAGTTCCCGCGGCAATGTCCGCACCCATTTCACCGGGTGAGCGCAGAAGGGTCATCGCCAGGAGGTCTGCTGCCACGATTGCTAAGCCACCCTGAGCCTTGGTCGCCTCGATAACGGAGCTTGGGTCCCATATGCGACCCGATGCCCCCGGGTATTGGATGAATGCTCCAAAGTGCTCAGGGAGGTCACCCTGGAAGTCCGTCTCCACAATCTCGATTCCCAATGGCTCTGCGCGCCCCGCCAGCACAGCTTTGGTCTGGACAAAAGCGTCAGCGTCCATGAGGAACACGTTCGAGGCTTGGCCAGACGCGCGCCTGGCCAACAGCATTGCTTCCGCGACGGCGGTGCCCTCGTCCAGCATCGAGGCGTTCGCGGTGGCAAGGCCGGTCAGATCCGCGACCATGGTCTGGAAGTTCAGCAGCGCCTCCAGGCGCCCCTGGGAAATCTCTGGCTGGTAGGGGGTGTAGGCGGTGTACCAACTGGGGTTCTCCAGAATGTTCCGCTTGATGACCGAGGGTGTGTAAGTGCCGTAGTAGCCCTGCCCCATCAAGGAAGTCCGAACCGTGTTGGCATCGGCCAGTGCCCGCAACTCCGCCAGGGCTTCTGCTTCAGAGGCAGCGGCGGGAATAACCGAGCGTGCAATTTCTGCCATCCGCAGGTGCCCAGGCACCGCAGCGTTCATCAGGTCATCCAGGGTGGAATACCCGATGCGGTTCAGCATCAGGGCCTGTTGATCGGAATCCGTCCCAATGTGACGAGCAGAAAAAGCAGTGGCCATCGACTTACTCTCCAATCAGTGCGGTGTAGGCAGTGGCGTCCAACAACTCGGGAAGCTCAGCGAAACGAACCTTGATCAACCAGCCACCGCCGTAGGGGTCTGAGTTGACGGTGTCAGGAGCGTCGACCACGGCGTTGTTGGCCTCGACCACCTCACCGGCGACAGGGGCAAAGATCTCGCCGACTGACTTGGTGGATTCCACCTCGCCGACGATGGCGCCCTTCTGGACGCTGTCACCGACGTTTGGCAGTGCCACAAAGACAACGTCACCGAGAGCGTCGGCTGCGTACTGGGTAATACCGATGGTGGCGACATCGCCCTCAACGGACACCCATTCATGGTCTGAGGTGTAGTGCAGGGAATCAGGAACGGTACTCACGAGGTGACCTTCTTTCTGGAGTAAAACGGCAATGATGTCACCGTTACTGGGAGGCTAGCGCCCCTCACGTCGACGACAAGTTCGGTTCCCACTTCGCGGTGGGCCGCCTCCACATAGGCCATGGCAATGGGGAAGCCCAGTGTTGGGGAGAGAGCACCGGAGGTGATCTCTCCGATCACGGTGCCCTGTTGATCGAGCACGGGATACTCCGCGCGCGGAGCGCGCTTGCCCTCAGCACTCAGCCCCACCAGTACTCGGGAGGACTTCACCCCAACAGCGTGGTCCTTGCCCACAAAAGATTCTTTGGCATTCACGACGACACCCGCGAGGCCGGCCTGCGCCGGGGTGACATCCCGGGAGAGCTCATGACCATAGAGAGGCATTCCTGCCTCAAGGCGGAGCGTGTCCCGGCAGGCCAAACCGCAGAGAGTGAGCTGGTCTCCGCCGGTCTCCATCAGTGCCTTCCACAGTGCTTCTGCGTGGGCGGAGTGAATAAAGATTTCCATGCCGTCCTCACCGGTGTAGCCGGTGCGGGCCACCAGGATGGGCTCGGAGCCAAAAGCACCCCCCACAATGCGGTAGTACCGAAGCTCAGCAAGTGGGCTTTCCAGAGTGATCGGTGACGCCTCCAGAATCCCAGCAGCGAGTGGTCCCTGTAGGGCAATGAGCGCCCACTCATCACTGGTGTCTGACACCTGGACATCAAAACCCGCAGACCGCGCCTGCATTGCCTCCACCGCGGCGTCACGGTTGGAGGCATTGGCCACAATCAGATACTTGGCGGAGCCCAGTCGATAGACAATGAGGTCATCGATAACCCCACCGTCCTCGGCCAACAGGAGCGAGTACTTCGCTTGCCCGTCTACCAAGGCGGAGAGGGAGTTGGAGAGGGCGTAGTCCAAAAACGCCTCAACGCCCGGGCCCTCACACTCAATTTCTGCCATGTGAGAGAGATCGAAAAGACCGGCGCCTTGGCGCACAGCGTGGTGCTCGGCTAAGTCTGAGGAGTAGCGGACCGGCATTTGGTAGCCCGCAAAATCGGTAAAGCTTGCGCCCAGGCGCTCATGCACCGCGTGAAGTGGTGTCTCGCGAGTCATACGGGCTCCTGGAGTCAGAGGGACACGTTAGTGTCCCTGACTCCCCCTCTGTCATTGGCCTGAGAGTTTCGAGCAGTGATGCTCTTTCACCGTCGGCGGGAATGGTGGCATTCCGCTTTCCAGAGTGGCTTCACTATGCGGTACTGATGACCTGAGAGATTGGCGGGGAGGCTTGCTCCTTCGGTGACACCGCAACATCCGGTGTCTCTCCCGCATAGTACATAGCCCTGTATGCAGTTATAGGGGAACGATAGCAGTGGCAGATGAGCACTCCCCACGCCACACCTTCAGCGAAGGTTGAAACTTAGGCAAGCTCCACGAGGGCTTCATTACGACGCAGGAACACCGGCGTCATCGGTGGGTCATAGCGCGCGTAAAACACTTCCCCTGCGGTCTCGCGCCCAGCACTGCGGATACTGGCGAGCAACTTAGCCTCCGCTGTGCGGGCGTGGCGCTCCTCAAACCCTCCCCGCCACCGAAGTGTGGCAACGGTGGCATCAGGCTTCTCCACCACTCTCACGCTCGCATCAGCAGGAATCGGAGCATCCTCGAGGGTCATCCCTTCCGGCAAGACAAAGCTGATGGTATGTGAGGCGTCGGAGTGCGGCAGATGAGTGACTGGAGTCGTCATCGCAATCTGTTGACGCGATTGGTTGGCACCCGAGATGTAACTGACAAGCGGTCGGAAGCCCGCGTTCCCCGCATTCTGGAAGGGTGCTGCCACGTCCACCGAGATCAGAGTATGAGCGGGATAGTGCCGAACTTCAACACCACCGGAGAGCTCCTCCAGAATTGTGTAGGGCTGGGA
>JANQZT010000023.1:61755-110449 GCA_030728325.1 Pontimonas sp. | reverse complement strand
GCGCGCTTCCCTGACACGGAAGAGGTCACTGGTTCGAACCCAGTATCGCCCACCATGCTGTGGTCTCGAGTTGGCAGCGAGGTAAGAGATATGCGAAACACTCTCCTCGCGCTCGGGTTCCTGGTGCTATTCGCAGGGGTTGTGGTGACCTACCCGTCGTATGCCGACAATGATCTCGTCGTCCTCGTTGTTGTGGCGACATTGTTGGTGGCCGGGCTGGCGGCCATCGTCCTGTCGGGGCATCGTTCCGGGGACGACCACTCAGAAGCTCCCTGAGGGGAGACGCATCAGCACTAGGGTTGAGGATGCATCGCTTGTTCTCGAGAAAGCTTGATTTACTGTGACGTCTGAGATCGCCTCTGGGGCACCCCTTGTTGTGACTGAGCAGATGAATGGCGCCGACCTGTTTCCTCAGCCCGGAGTGGTCGCCGTACGTGTTGGTGGTGTCATCAAGGACCTCCATTCGCTGCTGGAGCCCGGACAATCGGCTGAGCCGGTCATGATCGATTCCCCAGATGGGTTGGAAATCCTCCGTCACTCTGCCGCTCACGTCCTGGCTCAAGCAGTTCAGACGGTGAATCCTGAAGCGAAACTCGGGATTGGGCCTCCTGTCGCGGATGGTTTCTATTACGACTTTGACGTTGCCGAACCTTTCTCTCCTGAACAGTTGAGCGCTCTGGAGAAAGAGATGCAGCGCATTGTGAAGAGCGGCCAGCGTTTTGTGCGCCGTGTTGTCAGTGCAGACGAAGCCCTTATGGAACTTGCCAAGGAGCCCTACAAGTGTGAGTTGGTGGGCCTCAAGGATCAGGCGGCAGAAGGGGATCAGGGCGAAAGCGTCGAGGTGGGTGCCGGCGAGCTCACCATTTACGACAATGTCGACCCCAAGACCGGGGACACGGTCTGGAAAGACCTCTGTCGGGGGCCTCACGTTCCTTCCACGAGGATGCTGGGCAATGGGTGGAAGCTCACCAGATTGGCTGCAGCCTATTGGCGGGGAAGTGAGAAGAACCCGCAGTTGCAGCGCATTTATGGCACTGCGTGGGCGAGCAAAGAGGACCTTCGGTCACACCTGGAGCGCCTCGAAGAGGCTGCCAAGCGGGATCACCGGAAACTTGGTCAAGAACTCGATCTTTTCTCGTTCCCAGATGAGATCGGCTCTGGTTTAGCCGTGTTCCACCCCAAGGGTGGAGTCATCCGTCGCGAGATGGAGGATTACTCGAGGCGTCGCCACGAAGAGGCTGGGTATGAGTTTGTCTACACCCCGCACATCACCAAGTCGGAGCTTTTCGAGACCTCTGGTCACCTGTCTTGGTACAAAGACGGCATGTTCCCGCCGATGAGGATGGACGAGCAACGCAACGAGGCCGGAGAGATCACCAGGCAGGGCACCGACTACTACCTGAAGCCCATGAACTGCCCGTTCCACATCCTGATTTATCGCTCCAGGCAACGCTCTTATCGAGAGTTGCCCTTGAGGATGTTCGAGTTCGGCTCCGTATATCGCTACGAAAAGAGCGGTGTTGTTCACGGGTTGACGAGGGTTCGAGGACTGACCATGGACGACGCTCACATCTTCGTGACCGAGGAGTCTCTCGAAGAGGAGCTTGCAAACCTCCTCGACTTTGTCTTGGGTTTGCTCAGCGATTTCGGTTTGACTGATTTCTACCTCGAGCTGTCTACTCGCGATGATGACAGCGAAAAGTTTGTGGGGTCAGACGAACTGTGGGAGAAGGCCACCGCCACGCTCTCATCTGTTGCAGAGAAGTCCGGCTTAACCCTGGTGCCAGACCCCGGCGGGGCCGCGTTTTATGGTCCGAAAATCTCCGTCCAGGCGCGAGACGCGATTGGACGAAGTTGGCAAATGTCGACGATTCAGCTCGACTTCAATCTGCCCGCACGTTTTGACCTGGAATACCAGGCAGCTGATGGCAGCAGGAAACAGCCGATCATGATCCACCGAGCCCTCTTCGGATCGATTGAGCGCTTCTTTGGTGTGTTGACGGAGCACTACGCCGGTGCATTCCCCGCCTGGCTTTCACCTGTGCAAGTTGTGGGCGTCCCTGTGGCGGGGGAGTTCGCGGAGTACCTCGGTGACTTCATCTCAGACCTTCGCACCCACGGCGTCCGAGCGGACTTGGATGATTCCGATGACCGCATGCAGAAGAAGATTCGGACCCACACCAAGGCGAAGATTCCCTTCGTGCTCATTGCCGGAGAAGACGACCGCAGCGCAGGTGCAGTGAGCTTCCGATTCCGCGATGGAACTCAAGAGAACGGCGTGCCTCTCGACAAAGCACGAGAGATGATTCTCAGCGAGATCCGACAGAAGACGCATGCCTGAGAGCGTGGAAGGCCCCAGCGCCTCCTTTGACGCTTCGGGCTTGCCCGGCGTTCCTGACGCCTTCCAGCGCCTCTGGACACCCCACCGGATTGCCTACATCCAGGGCGAAACAAAGCCAGAGGATGGAAGCTGCGTGTTTTGCACTGCACCCACCAGGCCCGATGAGGACTCCTTGGTGGTGCACCGTGGGGAGAGTGTCTATGCGGTGTTGAACCTCTACCCCTATAACGCCGGCCATGTTCTGATCTGCCCGTATCGCCATGTTGCGAACTATGACGACATCACCGCTGAGGAACTCACTGAGATGGGGACGATGGTTCAAGACGCCATCAGAACCCTTCGGGCGGTGTCCGGAGCACACGGTTTCAACGTTGGAATCAACCAGGGAAAGGTTGCAGGTGCTGGCATCGAGGAGCATCTCCACCAGCACGTGGTCCCCAGATGGGGACAGGATTCCAACTTCTTCCCCATTGTGGCCAGAACGAAAGCGATGCCTCAACTTCTCGGTGAAGTGCGCGACATTTTGAGGGCGAGCTGGCACTCAGGTTCCACCGGTTAGACTTTCGTCGCTCACGATGGAGCATCGCTAGGAGAGGATCTCGATACACCATGACCGAACCCACCACCCCAGTAACGGCGGGAACTGCCCGCGTTAAGCGAGGTCTGGCAGAGATGCTGAAGGGCGGCGTCATCATGGACGTTGTGACCCCCGAGCAGGCTCGAATTGCCGAGGACGCGGGTGCTGTTGCGGTCATGGCTCTGGAGCGCGTACCGGCAGATATTCGTGCCGAGGGAGGCGTCGCTCGCATGAGTGACCCTGATTTGATTCAGGGAATCATCGACACTGTCTCGATTCCGGTGATGGCAAAAGCCCGTATTGGTCACTTCGTCGAGGCCCAGGTTTTGGAAGCACTCAAAGTGGACTACATCGATGAATCAGAGGTGTTGAGTCCGGCCGACTATGTGAACCACATCGACAAATGGCGCTACACCGTGCCCTTCGTGTGTGGTGCCACCAACCTGGGTGAGGCGCTTCGTCGTATCACCGAGGGGGCGGCCATGATCCGCTCTAAGGGTGAGGCCGGCACAGGAGATGTCTCCGAGGCGACCAAGCACATTCGCACCATTCGGGGTGAAATCAACCGACTTTCCTCGATGACGCCCGATGAACTCTATGTTCAGGCCAAAGAGTTGCAGGCCCCCTACGAGCTGGTCGCCGAGGTAGCGCAAACTGGCAAGCTTCCCGTCGTGCTCTTCACGGCCGGGGGAATCGCAACGCCTGCTGATGCGGCCATGATGATGCAACTCGGCGCAGACGGGGTGTTTGTGGGCTCTGGTGTTTTCAAGTCAGGCAACCCAGCAGAGCGCGCAGCTGCGATCGTGAAAGCCACGGCTCAGTACACCGATGCTTCCGTTATCGCGGAGGTGTCGCGCGGCTTAGGCGAGGCCATGGTGGGAATTAACGTGAACGACCTCCCCGCACCGCACCGGCTTGCCGAGCGTGGCTGGTAGCACAAGCCCCCTCATTGGTGTTCTCGGTCTCCAAGGAGACGTGAGAGAGCATCGGGCGATGCTGGAGGAATTGGGAGCCCACGTTCGCGAAGTGCGACTCCCCGCTCACCTCGAGGGTCTTAACGGCATCGTGATACCCGGTGGTGAGTCCAGTGTGATGGACAAGTTGCTCCGAATCTTCAATCTCTACGAGCCACTGCGCGACGCTTTGGCAGCTGGTCTCCCGGTACTCGGGACGTGTGCCGGCCTCATTATGCTCGCCTCGGAGCTCGAGGATGGCATTAAGGGGCAAGAGTCACTAGGGGTGCTCGATGTCACGGTGCGCCGTAACGCTTTTGGTTCCCAGGTCGACTCCTATGAGACAGACGTGGCCATTACCGGGGTATCTGGACCACCGCTTCGGGTGGCTTTCATCCGAGCCCCCCTCGTCACTCGGGTGGGCCCCGAGGTTGAGGTGATTGCCACACTTCCCGGTGGCGAAGTTGTGGGAGTGCGCCAAGGAACTGCACTGGGTGTTGCTTTCCACCCCGAAATCACCGGTGATGATCGGCTTCACCGGGTCTTTGTGGAGACGGTGCGACAAGCCGGATTCTCGGTGGCGACCTTACAGACTGCCTAGAATAGGCAGGCGATACAAGGAGGCGTATGTCCGGCCACTCTAAATGGGCTACCACTAAGCATAAAAAAGCCGTCATCGATGCTCGTCGAGCTAAGTCTTTCGCCAAGCTCATTAAGAACATCGAGGTAGCGGCAAAGGTGGGCGGCCCTGACCCTTCGGGTAACCCGACCCTCGCGGACGCCATCCAGAAAGCCAAGAAGTCGAGTGTCCCGAACGACAATATCGATCGCGCCGTCAAGCGTGGCGGTGGCCTCACCGGTGATTCCATCGACTACCAGACGATCATGTACGAGGGTTATGGGGCGGGTGGAGTTGCACTCCTCATTGAGTGCCTGACAGACAACAAAAACAGGGCGGCGGCCGAGGTTCGCACGATTATGTCGCGCAATGGCGGGACTATGGGAGATCCTGGCAGCGTCGCCTACAACTTTTCGCGCAAAGGGGTCGTGTCGATTTCAAAGACCGACTCTCTCACCGAGGACGACCTGCTCTTGGCAGTTTTGGACGCCGGGGCAGAGGAAGTGATTGATCGCGGCGGCGGCTTCGAGGTCATCACCGATCCGTCACAGTTGGTGGAGGCGAGAAGCGCGGTTCAGGCAGCGGGCATTGACTATGACGCCGCAGAGGCCGAGTTCGTCCCCAGTGTCAAAATCGAGGTCGATGTGACCACGGCTCAGAAAGTTCTGGGGTTGGTGGACGCGTTGGAAGACAGTGACGACGTCCAAAATGTCTTCACAAACATGGACCTCAGCCCCGAGGTGGCTCAGGCTTTGGACGCGCTCGACGAGTAGCGTGGCGACATGACAACAATCCTCGGTATCGATCCAGGATTGACGAGGCTTGGTGTCGGTGTCATCGAGCACGGGCCGGGCCGCTCGGTGTCACTCGTCCACGTCGATGTCTATCGAACCCCGGCGCACGACGAGACAGCGTCTCGTATCGGGGCGCTCTCCCAACAGTTGGCTCAGGTCTTGGACGAATATTCACCCGATGTGGTTGCGTTGGAGCGAGTCTTTGCCCAACACAACGTGCGGACGGTCATGGGAACTGCTCAAATCAGCGGGGTGGTGTTCGCTCTTGCACATGAGCGCTCGATTCCCGTCTCCCTGAGGACACCCAGCGAAGTGAAGGCTGCCGTGACCGGGCACGGCCGAGCGTCCAAAAGCCAGGTTGGATCTCTCGTGCAAGCCATTTTGGGGTTGGAAGAAATTCCAAAGCCCGCCGACGCTGCCGATGCTTTAGCACTGGCCATTACCGAAGCGTGGCGAGGAGTCTCACCTGGCGCCGGATCGGGGGAGAATGCTCTCACTCCCGCACAACAGGCGTGGCGAGCAGCAGAAGCAAAAGCGAAGCGACCTAGGCTGACAGAGTGATTGCATCTCTTCGTGGCGTCGTTGCTGATATTGCCGGTCCCGAAGTTGTGGTCGAAGTTCAGGGCATCGGTTACCTCGTCACGGTGCCAGATCGCAGCGCACTGCGCTTTTCTGTTGGAGAGGAACTTCACCTTCACACTGCCATGGTCGTGAGGGATGACCATGTCGCCATCTTCGGCTTTGAAACCCGCGAGGAATTGGGGCTGTTTGGGCTTCTCCGTAGCGTTAACGGCGTGGGACCGAAGATGGCTCTCGCTGTTCTTGGTCACATGACTCCCGGTGCTATCCATGATGCGGTTCTCACCGAGAATGACGCGGCTTTCCGCGCGGTCAGTGGCGTGGGTGCGAAGACTGCGAAGTTGATTGTGTTGTCCCTTCAGGGTGCGTTTGACCATCTGCCGACTACAGCCGGGGAAGCCCCGGTTGTCGCGGATATCTCGGAAGTGGTGAAGGCCTCTGTGGTCCAGGCTTTAGTAGGTCTGGGGTGGTCGGAGAAAATTGCCCGCGGTGGAGTTGAGCAAGTGCTCGAAGCAGCGTCAGGAGAGCCTGTGGATGCTTCGACGCTCCTGCGCGAAGCACTGAGTATTCTGGGGCCCCAGACCAACAGGGAGCCACGACGGTGAATGAAGAGATAGACCCCGCCCCGCCAGAATCCGAGGGGGAGGTCCAGTTCGAGGGTGCGTTGCGCCCAAAATCACTGGGGGAGTTTGTCGGTCAGAGCAAAGTGCGAGAGCAACTCGTCCTGCTTCTTGATGCAGCGAAGAAGGAAAATCGAACCCCTGATCACATTCTCCTGTCAGGCCCACCTGGTCTGGGCAAGACGACCCTCGCGATGATTGTGGCGGAGGAGACTCAGCAGTCTTTACGGATTACCAGTGGGCCGGCCATCAACCACGCTGGTGACCTCGCCGCCGTTCTGTCGTCCTTGGTACCGGGAGAGGTGCTGTTCATCGACGAGATTCACCGGATGGCGCGTCCCGCAGAAGAGATGCTTTATCTCGCTATGGAAGATTTTCGAATTGACATCATGGTGGGGAAAGGCGCTGGCGCGACAACTCTTCCCCTCGACCTCGCACCCTTCACCCTTGTTGGTGCGACGACCCGTTCCGGGCTGCTTCCCGGACCGCTCCGAGATCGGTTTGGCTTCACCGCCCATCTTGAGTTCTATTCGGAGGTCGAACTCACTGAGGTTGTGAAGCGATCGAGCGCGGTTCTCGGTCTGACGTGGCCCACGGAGGCGTTGGCAGAGATTGCGTCTCGCTCTCGTGGCACACCGCGGATAGCGAATCGTCTCTTGAGAAGAGTCCGGGATTATGTGTTGGTTCACGACACCGCCCCTGATGTCGACTCTGTTCAAGCCGCGCTGTTGCTCTATGACGTGGACGAATTAGGCCTGGATCGCTTGGACCGCGCGGTGTTGGACACCTTAATTCGCAAGTTCGCCGGGGGACCTGTGGGCTTGGGGACCCTGTCGGTGAGCGTGGGGGAGGAGGCCGAGACAATCGAGTCAGTCGTCGAGCCATTCCTCGTGCGGCAAGGGTTCATTCAGCGGACACCGCGGGGTCGCCAGGCCACTCCGGCGGCCTACGCACACCTGGGCCATGAAGCGCCCAGCCGTAATGACCTATAGTTACCTGGTAGCGAAAACCCTTTAGAGGCAATGGAAAGGCACGTGGTTCGCCATGGATCCCATCTCCCTGTTTATGATCGCCATCCTCGGGATGCTGATCTATTTCATGATTCGCAATTCCCGGAAGCAGAGAAAAACCCAGGAAGAGCTGCAGGAGAAGCTGAAGCCAGGCGCAGACGTGATGACCTCATTTGGGCTCTATGCGACCGTTCTTGAGCTTGACGACGAGAACAATGTCGCGACTTTGGACGTTGGAAAAGGTGTGACCATCAAAGTCCACCGTCAAACCCTCACTAAGGTTGTCGAAGAGGAAACTAGCGACGCTGAAGCGCCCGCTGAAGAAGCTTCTGATAAGTCCTCCTAGCCCCAACCCTCACTGAAAGTTTCCGCTTTGGCCTCTCAATCAGCCGTGTCCTCCGCCTGGAGGAAATTCATCTGGCTCGGCGTTATTTTCGTCTTGCTTATCGGGGGCAATGCCCTCGCTGTGTGGCAAGGCACTGGCTCGTGGGTCCCGAAGCTCGCACTTGACCTTCAGGGTGGGACTCAGATCATCCTTGCCCCACAAATTGCGGAAAATCAGACTGTTTCGGAAGAGCAGCTCGATCAGGCGGTAGCCATCATTCGTCAGCGTGTTGACGCTGGTGGTGTTGCCGAGGCTGAGGTGAGTACCCAGGGCGGTGCCAACATCGTGGTGTCGATCCCTGGGGTGCCCGATCAAGCGACACTTGAGCGAATTCGCTCCTCGGCGAAGCTCGAATTCCGCGCGGTGTTGCGCGCGGGAATCGCCACAACAGAAGACACCGCGGTCTCGGACGGTGTCGAGTTTGTTGATCCCGATCGCACACCCGACAACCCCAGCGACCTCGCGTGGGTCACCTCTGATGTGGACCAGTCCTATAACGACCTCAGCTGTGACCAGCTCGACGGTTTGGGTGCCAATGTTGCAGACCCCACTCTCCCTCTGGTGACGTGCGACGAGTTCGGAGCGCAGAAGTACATTCTTGGACCCGTTGAGGTCGGAGGCGAGACCATTGAGGACGCGATTGCAGGTCTTGTCCCGGGCCCCCAGGGAACCGTCACGACGGAGTGGGGCGTATTCCTCGAGTTCGATGAGCCAGGCACCGAGAGCTTCAGGACTGTCACCGAGCGCCTCGTCGGGCTGCCGGGAGTGCAGAATCAGTTCGCGATTGTGCTCGACGGGCGCGTCATCAGTGCGCCTCGGACACTTGCCGCCATCACCGACGGACGTCCGCAGATCAGCGGATCTTTCTCGCAACTCTCAGCAGAGGTATTGGCTGACCAGTTGAAGTTCGGTGCGCTCCCCATCGGTTTCGAAGTGCAAAGTGCGGAGACCATCACGGCGACACTGGGCCTTACCCAGTTGCAGAGTGGTCTGCTCGCCGGAGCTATCGGTCTTCTGCTGGTTGTCCTGTATTCGCTGTTCCAGTACCGCACACTCGGGTTCGTGACTGTTTTCTCCCTCACGGTGGCCTTCATCCTGAGTTACTTCGTCATCACCTATCTGTCCAACTCGCAGGGTTATCGCCTCTCGCTCGCGGGTGTTGCTGGTTTGATCGTGGCGATTGGTATCACCGCCGACTCGTTCATCGTGTTCTTTGAACGTATTCGCGACGAGTTGAGGGATGGGCGAGTCCTTGACTCGGCAATTTCCGCTGCGTGGAAGCGCGCTTTCCGGACGATTCTCGCCTCGGATGCGGTGGGTTTCCTCGCGGCGGCAGTGCTATTTATCCTCGCGGTCGGGAATGTGCGAGGCTTTGCCTTCACACTGGGTATCACCACCATTGTCGACCTGATCATCGTGGCCCTATTCACGCAGCCTCTCATGACGTTGATGGGTCGCACGCGATTCTTCGGCTCCGGTCACCCGTTGAGCGGCCTGGACCCTCGCGCGCTGGGAGCGGTGTATCGGGGGAGAGCAAAATTTAGGGACCCGGTGGACGTCGACGTCACCGCTCGCAAAAAGAGTGCCCGTGAAGTGAAGCGTCGCCAAACGATTGCCGAGCGAAAAGCCGCTGAAGAAGCCGAAGCGGAAAGGAAGAGCTGATGTCTCGTCTGACAACCTTTGGTAACGCCCTCTACACGGGGGAGAAGTCTTTTGATTTTGTCGGCAACAGAGTCCGTTGGTATGTGATCGGTGCTTCCATCGTCGTCCTGGCCATTGTTCTGACCATTCTCCGCGGTGGATTCACCTTCGGCATTGAGTTCCGGGGCGGCTCTGAGTTCCGTATCTCCGCGCCAGCGTCACTATCTGAACAAACAGCGATAGACACGGTGACCTCCGTTGCGGGCGTCACCTCCAACCCCCGTGTGTCGATTGTGGGCGGGGACTCTGTCAGAGTGCAGACAGAGCAGCTCACCGATCAACAAACAACCGAGCTTCGTGGTGACCTTGCGGATGCATACGCCGTGGACGTGGAAGCCGTCACAGCATCGTTCATCGGCGCGACCTGGGGTCAAGACATTACGCGACAGGCACTGATTGGTTTGTTCGTGTTCCTCGTGTTGGTTTCTCTGGTCATGGCGCTGTATTTCCGAACGTGGAAGATGTCCATTGCAGCCCTGACGGCACTCGCCCACGACCTGATTTTGACCGCAGGGGTTTACGGTGTCCTGGGCTATGAAATCACTCCAGCCGCCGTCATTGGATTGCTCACGATTCTCGGGTACTCGCTCTATGACACGGTCGTCGTGTTTGACAAGGTGCGTGAAAACACCTCGCAAGACGGCGAAGAGAGCAGGCGTACCTTCGCTGAATCGGTCAATCTTGCTGTGAACCAAACCCTGGTCCGGTCCATTAACACCTCTGTGGTTGCGGTACTACCGGTCGGGTCCATTCTCTTTATCGGGTCAGTCTTGTTGGGTGCAGGTACCTTGCGAGATATAGCCCTGGCGCTCTTCATCGGGATGATCGCAGGGACTTATTCCAGCATTTTCATTGCGGCTCCGCTCTACGTGCATCTGCGTGAGAACGAGCCCGAGAATAAGAAGCAGGGTCGTCGTGTTCGCGAAGCCAGACCCGCCTCTGGCGCGGTTCGCTAGGACCCAGCAGTTTTCGCCTCGTCCCTCGTACACTGTCAGGGGAGAGGGGGTGCGCAGTGACTGAGGTTCAGAGTTCTTCGTCCACCAGCTTGCGTGCGTTGCTTCCCCGGCTGTTCTCGAGGGCGCCTACTGATAACGCCCTGGAGACATTGTTCAAAACGGTGCGCAAGCACCATCCGAAAGCTGATGTCAACCTTGTGGAACGGGCGTATCGTGTCGCCGAAAAGGCGCACGTCGGACAGACTCGCCACAGCGGCGAGCCCTACATCACCCATCCTCTTGCAGTGGCGCAAATCCTGGCAGAGCTCGGGATCGGGCCCATCACCATTGCAGCAGCACTTCTGCATGACACGGTGGAGGATACCGAGTACTCGCTCGACCAACTCAAAGCGGATTTTGGCGACGAGATAGGCATGCTCGTTGATGGTGTGACCAAGCTCGACAAGGTGAAGTACGGGGAGAACGCGCAAGCCGAGACCGTGCGAAAGATGATTGTGGCGATGTCGAAAGACATCAGGGTGTTGGTGATCAAGCTTGCGGACCGCCTCCACAACGCCAGGACCTGGGGTTTTGTTTCACCGGAGTCAGCTCAGAAGAAGGCTCAGGAGACGCTCGAGATCTACACACCCCTCGCGCATCGCCTCGGAATTCAAACGGTGAAGTGGGAGCTTGAGGACCTCTCCTTCGCGGTGCTGCACCCCAAGATTTATATGGAAATTGAGTCGTTGGTGAAAACCCGGTCGCCTGAGCGCGAGGCCTTCGTCGATTCCGTCATTGAGACGGTGCAGGATGACCTGCGGAAGGCAAAAATCAAAGCCGAGGTTGGCGGACGACCGAAACAGTACTTTTCGATCTATCAGAAGATGATCAATCGAGGGCGGGACTTCACTGATATCCATGACCTCACCGGAATTCGTGTCTTGGTGAGCTCGATCCGAGACTGCTACGCAGCTTTGGGTGCGGTGCACGCCCGGTGGAACCCGATGCCCGGGCGCTTCAAGGATTACATTGCCACGCCGAAGTTCAACCTGTACCAGTCTTTGCATACGACCGTCTATGGGCCCGAGGGTAGACCGGTCGAGATACAGATTCGTACGACTGACATGCACCAGCGGGCTGAGTTTGGAGTGGCCGCCCACTGGAAATACAAAGAGCGAATGGCGTCTCAGGGCAAGGGTGTTGAACGCGCGTCCCACGACACGGATATGGCCTGGCTGGCTCACCTGTCGGATTGGCAAGCAGAGACGACCGACCCTGCAGAGTTCCTGGAAACGCTTCGATACGAGATTGGGGCCAAAGAGCTTTACGTGTTCACCCCGCAAGGAAAGGTCATCGGTTTGCCCAAGGGCGCAACACCCGTTGACTTTGCCTACGCAGTTCACACTGAGGTTGGGCATCGCACCATGGGGGCCAAAGTCAACCAGCGCCTGGTGCCCCTCGACACAGAACTTTCCAGCGGTGATTCCGTGGAGATTTTCACCTCCAAGAACCCCGACGCGGGGCCGAGTCAGGACTGGTTGAACTTCGTCACCTCTCAGCGGGCTCGGAGCAAGATTCGTCAATGGTTCACGAAGGAACGTCGTGAGGAAGCCGTCGAGCAGGGTAAAGATGCGATTGCGCGAGCGATGCGCAAGCAGAACCTTCCGCTTCAGAAACTCATGAACCAAGAGTCTGTTGCCGGTGTCGCTGCGCAACTCAACTATCCCGATGTTGAGGCTCTTTACGCTGCAGTGGGAGAGGGACACGTCTCCACGCAGTCTGTGATTGAGAAGATTCTTGGCATTGTCCAGGCCGATGACGACGGTGATGAGGACCTTTTTCAGACCGCGAGCAGGTCACGCTCACCCCGCAGAGTCAGTGAATCGGGAGTACTGGTGCGAGGTGCGCCTGACATTCTGGTGAAGCTTGCTCGTTGTTGTACCCCAGTGCCGGGTGACCCGATTGTCGGATTTGTGACCCGGGGGACAGGGGTGAGCGTTCACCGAGAGGACTGCAGCAACATCAGCACTCTGATGCAAGATCCTGATCGCATGATCGAGGTCGAGTGGGCTCCCACCAAGGGAAGCGTGTTCCTAGTGCACATCCAGATTGAAGCGCTCGATCGTCCCGGATTGCTCTCGGATGTGACGCGGGTGCTCTCCGAGCACCACGTGAATATCCTTTCGGCCACCGTGAATACCAGTGATAACCACCTCGCCATATCCCGATTTGTCTTTGAGATGGGAGAGGTGACACACCTCGATAGGGTGCTGAACGCCGTGCGACGTATTGATGCGGTCTACGACGTCTATCGGGTGATGTCCGGATAACGCTCGGCCAACTCCCGCACTCGTTGGAGGACGGCGTGGGCGCGCTCTCTCTGGGATGGCGACATACGCGTTGCAATCGGATGGCTCTCCTGTTCGCGCAAGGTGCGGAGAAAAATTATCTGGGTTGCCGCGCTGTCGATGTCTCGTCCATGACTGAGCAGTTCGATCTCTGTGCTCAGAGGGTCAAGAATGCTCTGTCCCGCCACATCGACCACCGTGTGGCGAGAATCCCGAACCTCTCTCGCTCTCCAGTGCTCTCGCTCCAACGGCGACAGTGCTGGTGTGCTCGGTCGTAGCACCGTGAGGGGTGTGGGCAGCCCCATGCCCGTCCAAATCCACCCCGCGGTATTGCCTGTGGGGATCGCCCAGTGCGGCAGTGATTGCCCAATGAGGGCCGCTCGCTCTGTCCGAGAGGGAAAGTATGGCCTCGGCCAATAGAGGCCACCGAGCGAGAGGGAGTAGCCGTCTGAAATCGAGCTGTGTTCCGGGGGAGTGTGCATGCCCGGAGTATGGACTAGTTCAGAAGTGGAGTGTCATTGGCGAGCGAAGATGTGGAGAACTAACCTTCGACGACAGCGAGCCAGGCCTTCTTGGTCTCAAGCTCGTCCTCTAAAGATTCTTTGTCCTTGCCAGTAGCGCTGGAGAGTTTGGACTCGAGGTTGGAAATCGCCTCGAGGAGTTGTTGAGCCATCGATGACGTTCTGGCCTTCTTCTCGGGATCGTTCTTGGCCCAGAATTCTTGATCCAGTGTTCGAACATGGGTGTCAAACTTCTTGACCTCTTGATCAATTGACCGCACGTCCTTCTTGGGTACAGGGCCAATCGCGCCGAATTTTTCGTGGAAGAGTCGCAGACGTGCAGTTGCCGCATCGCGGTCCTGCAGTGTGAGGATGTCAGAAAAATCTCTGAGGAGTGAACGCTTGAGCTCCAGGTTTCCTGCGTTGGCTTCGTCCTCCTTCGCATCCAGTTCAGCTTTCTGCTGGTACAGAACATCACCCGCGGCCTTAAACTTCGCCCAGAGTGCATCTTCAACGCTGCGTTGAGCCCGGGGTGCGGCCTTCCACTGCGTGAGCAGCTTCTGGTACGAAGAGATTCCCTCGGCGCCCTGGGGCGCAAGGCCCTGGGCCTGCTCTATGAGAGCCTTCTTGACGTTTTTGGATTCTTTTGTCTTGGATTCAAGTTCCTGGAAATGTGCCCGTCTGGCCTTCTCCAGTGAATTCTTTGCCGTGCGGAAGCGACCCCACAGGACATCCGCCGTTTTCTTGGGGATACGCGGTCCCGTTTGCTGGTGATTTTGCCACTGCTCGAAAAGCTCAGTCATACGGTGACCGGTAGCTTTCCAGCGAATCTTGGTGACATCCTCTGCCGCGAGCTTCTCCATCTCCGCAACAATCGCTTCGCGGGTGGCCAGTGCCTCATCGAGAGCCGCCGCATTCTCCTGCGCTTGAGCTTCGACGAGAGCGGGGAGTGCATCCTTGACGGCCTGGGCTCTCGCACGCAGTGCTGGTAGGTCTCCCACTGCCGAGGGCTCGATGAGTTCTTGCAGAAGCTTGTCGACTTGTGCCGAAAGGTCCTTTGAGGAGGCTTTCGCGGCGAGCCTTTGTTCGGCCAGGGTTACTTTGGCCTCGAGTTCTGAAAACTTGCGCTCGAAGTAGGCAAGCGCTTCTTCGGGCGTCCCGTCAGGGAAGCTACCGACTGGTCTCCATGTGCCGCCGTCATGAACGAGTACGGTCCCATCGTCGTCAACGCGACCGTGGGGATTGGCGTCTGCTGCCATGGCTCCTCGAACTGTGTGCATTACGGTAGGACGCCCGCCAGCCTACTCCAGCAGACAGCGCAACTTGGGCCTGAGCCAAAGTTATTACCGGATTGTGATGCTCTCGATAAATACAGGTATCGAAGGTTGGCCATCAGTGGAGCCATCTGCTGTGCCCGGTTCAACATAGGTCTTGATGAAGCCGTCGAGCCCGTTCGTGACCTGTCCGAACACGGTGTAACCCCCCACGATGTCATCGGGGATCTCGCTGTCTTCATACACGATGAAGAACTGGCTGCCCATACTGGAAGCGTCGTTGGACGCTCGGGCCATAGCAAGGGTCCCGGCCGGATAGACACCGTCCTCAGGGGTGTTCTCAAGAGGACCAAAGGTGTATCCGGGGTTTCCGATACCAAGACCTAGCGGGTCTCCGCACTGCACCACGAAGAGTCCCTCTGTGGTGAGTCGGTGGCACGCGCTGTCATCAAAGTAACCGCGGGAGTTCAGGTCCACGAAGTTTGCGACAGCCTGAGGGGCGCTCGCTCCATCCAGAGTGATGTCGAGAGTGGCATCCCGCAACACCAGTTCCCCGGTCCATTCACGGTATTCGCTCACACTTGCGTCAGCGACAGTGGCTGGCTTCCCAGGACCAATGGTCGAATAGGCCCACAACCCCAGACCGGAGATAGTGACCGCTACTACGGCTGCAACGCTCCATACCCACTGGTCTTTGACCGAGCGAGAGCGGTGATGCGCGTGGAGCGTCTGTCTGGCCGTAAATTGCTTGAGCTGGTCGCGTCGTGCCTTGTCAGCTGTTGCCACAGTTGGTTCTCCCTCTAAATAACCTTCTCATCCTAGAGGTGGGACCTCGCTAGCATGATGTGATGTCCAGCGACTCGTTGTTTCGCGCACCGGTTCCCCTGGCTGTTGCCCTTCGCCCCACCAGCGTTGACGAGGTCATCGGGCAGGATCACGTCCTGAGTGCGGGGAGTCCGCTGCGCATGCTTGCGGACCCAGAGCGCGAAGGCCCAGGAAGCTCCGTGATTTTGTGGGGTCCTCCTGGCACAGGCAAGACGACTCTTGCGAGCGTGATTGCTCGATCCTCAGGGCGGAAGTTTGTCGAGCTTTCTGCGGTCACCGCGGGTGTGAAAGACGTCCGCGATGTGATGAGCGATGCGCGAGTGGAAGGAGAGCTCTCGGGCCGCGCGCCCGTGTTGTTCTTGGATGAGATTCACCGCTTCTCCAAAGCTCAACAAGACGCACTTCTCCCCGGAGTAGAAAACGGCCTTGTGGTGCTCATCGCAGCAACGACCGAGAACCCGTCGTTTTCAGTGATTTCACCCCTGCTGAGTCGCTCATTGCTCATCACCTTGAAGCCTTTGGGTCCAGACCACATACGGGACGTCCTCGATCGGGCCGTTGCTGATCCCAGAGGGCTTGCCGGAGCGTTTACCCTCGACGACGATGCACGAGAGGATCTGGTTCGGATAGCAGGAGGAGATGCCAGAAAGGCCCTGACCGCGCTGGAAGCAAGTGCGGCTGTGGCCAGCGCCGGGGGAGTATCCACGATTGATCCCGAACACGTGGCTCTGGCTGTCGATCGAGCGCTCGTGCGCTATGACTCCGGGGGAGATCAGCACTATGACGTAATTAGCGCTTTCATCAAGTCCGTCCGTGGCAGTGATGCGGACGCAGCCCTTCACTATCTCGCCCGCATGATTGAGGCGGGTGAGGACCCGCGCTTTATCGCGCGTCGACTCATCATTCTGGCCTCCGAAGACATTGGCCTGGCAGATCCTCAAGCATTGACCTTGGCGGTGTCCGCCGCTCAAGCCGTAGCCCTCATCGGAATGCCCGAGGGGCGTATCCCGCTCGCAGAAGCCACCGTTTATCTCGCCTTAGCTCCGAAATCCAACTCTGCCTATGTGGGGATTAATGAGGCTCAGCGCGACATTAGAGAGGGTAGGTCTGGCGAGGTCCCGGCCCCATTACGAGACGCTCATTACCCCGGTTCCAGCAGTCTGGGCCACGGGCAGGGATATCGCTATCCCCATGATGATGCGGCGGGCATCGTCCCGCAGAGCTATGCACCTGACACTTTGCTGGATGCTCACTATTACCGACCTGTCCCGAGGGGTCTCGAGCGGGAGTTGCAGGAACGCTCGCGACACATCAGGGACATTCTTCGAGGCAACACGGACTAGGGAAACCTCTAGTTCTGTGGTACTTTTGCCTCTGGTCTGAGACCCTAACTTCGTGCGGCTGCGGAGCCTGGGATCTTCAGAAAGGTCGCTGTAGCCGCGTCTTTCGATAGACATAATCCCTCACGTTTGGATTTGTTGTGATGCTCCGGCATCGACCCCGTTACCAAGGAGAAATTTTTCGTGTCGACTCGTTCACGCACCAGAAGCAAGACCCGCCTGTCCCGCGCGCTGGGTATTCCGCTCACGCCGAAGGCAGCGAAGTACCTCGAAAAGCGTCCGTATGCTCCCGGTGAGCACGGTCGCACCAAGCGCAAGACCGACAGTGACTACGCCGTCCGTCTGCGCGAAAAGCAGCGTCTGCGCGCCCAGTACGGTATCCGTGAGGCACAGCTTCGCCGCGTCTTCGAAGAAGCCCGTAAGACCCAGGGTCTGAGTGGTGAGAACCTCGTCGAGCTTTTGGAGATGCGTCTTGACGCTCTCGTTCTTCGTTCGGGCTTTGCTCGCACCACGGCTCAGGCGCGCCAGATGGTTGTGCACCGCCACATCCTCGTCAATGGAGAATTGGTGGACCGTCCGTCATTCCGCGTCAAGCCCGGTCAGATGATTCACGTGAAGCCACGCAGCGAAGAGATGGAGCCCTTCCAGGTTGCAGCAGCGGGCGCACACGTCGATGTGCTGCCTCCCGTCCCCGGTTACCTCGAGGTGGAGATCGACAAGCTTCAGGCTGTACTTCTCCGTCGCCCCAAGCGTGCCGAGGTCCCTGTGACCTGTGACGTGCAGTTGGTCGTGGAGTACTACGCCGCACGCTAAATTCCTGTCACACGGTGGTGGGGGAGATTTCTTCCCCACCACCGTTGTGTCTGGGGTGTTCTAGGCTTAGCGAGGGAGGAAAGAGCGATGGGAAAGTTTGTTGCGGCACTTCTGGGAGTGGTTTCTGGGTTTGTCATTGCTCACGTGTTGAACGAAACTCCCGAGGGTCGTGCTTTCTTTTCCCGGTCAAGAGCCACGCTTGAAACCTTTACCGAGGGCGTTAAAGACGCCTACCGCCAGTAGGGCTGCGGGGGAAGTCTCACCATGGAAACCGCCGATATTCAGCAGCGCTGGTTGACATTTTTTGGTGATCGAGGCCATACGGTGGTGCCCTCCGCCTCCCTTGTGAGCGATGACCCCACTCTCATGTTCACGGTCGCGGGGATGGTTCCCTTCATCCCCTACTTGACCGGTGTTGTGCCAGCTCCCTACCCCCGTGCTACGAGTGTCCAGAAGTGCATCAGGACACTGGATATTGAGGAAGTAGGCAAGACAACCCGTCACGGCACCTTCTTTCAAATGAATGGCAATTTCTCGTTCGGGGATTACTTCAAAGAGGGCGCGATCGGGTACGCCTGGGAACTGCTCACCACCTCCGAAGCTGACGGTGGGCTTGGATTCGACGAGAAAGACCTGTGGGTCACCGTCTACGAAGAAGACGATGAGGCCGAGAAACTCTGGAGAGAGATAGCGGGCATCCCCGCTCAGAGGATTCAACGCATGGGGCGGGCCGACAACTATTGGTCCACCGGCCAACCCGGCCCTGCTGGGCCCTGCTCGGAGATCTATTTCGATAGAGGTCCGGAATTTGGCCCTGACGGCGGGCCAGCGGTCGACGACACGAGGTATGTCGAAATTTGGAACCTCGTGTTCATGCAGTACCAGATTGAGAATGTTCGCAGCAAAGTCGATTTCGACATCGTGGGGGAGCTGCCCCAAAAGAACATCGATACCGGTATGGGCATGGAACGTGTCGCGTTCCTGAAGCAGGGTGTGGCGAACATGTACGAGATTGATCAGGTTCGACCTGTTCTCGACGTTGCGTCCGAGCTTTCAGGTCGTCGCTATGGGGCCGACCAGGACGACGATGTCCGCATGCGTGTCATCGCGGACCACATTCGCTCGTCTCTCATGCTGATGACCGATGGAGTTGTCCCCTCCAATGACGGTCGAGGGTATGTCCTGCGGAGACTGCTGCGACGCAGCATCCGGTCCATGCGACTCCTGGGGGTCCATGAAGCCAGCTTCCCTGAGCTTTTTGCTGCATCGAGGGACGCCATGTCCAGCGCGTACCCTGACGTGGCCGCAGAATATGACCGCGTTGCAGCGCTCGCCACTGCGGAGGAGGAGTCTTTCCTTCGGACCCTTGAGGCGGGAACATCGATCCTCGACGTGGCAGTAGGAGAAACACGGACAGCGGGACAGTCGGCACTCGCTGGCGACACTGCGTTCTTGCTCCATGACACCTATGGTTTTCCGATTGATCTGACGCTGGAAATTGCGGAAGAGTCCGGCCTCACTGTGGATAGAGAGAGCTTTGACGCTCTGATGGCGGAACAGAGGACGAGGGCCAAATCTGACGCACGGTCGAAGAAGTCGGCTCTGGCCGATCTGTCGGTATATCGAGAGTTCAGGGCGTCTGGTGAAACAGTGTTTACGGGTTACGACACTCTCCAAGTCGAGTCGGAAATTCTCGGAATACTCCATGATGGTCAGAGCGTGGCGTCTGCCTCGCAGGGCCAGCAGGTTGAAGTCATTCTGGCCTCCACCGCTCTCTATGCGGAATCCGGTGGGCAAGTCTCTGATGCTGGCTCGCTGAGGGGTGAGGGCGGAACCGCTCGAGTGCTGGACGTTCAAAAGCCGATTCCCGGTCTCATCAGTCACACCGTTGCCATCGACGCTGGTGAGCTGTCAGTGGGGGAGACCGTGGTGGCTGAGGTTGACGCTCCCACCCGATCTGAGGGACAGCGCGCCCACTCCGCGACCCACCTTGTTCATGCTGCCCTTCGGGACACCTTGGGTCCCCATGCGACCCAGGCGGGGTCGCTGAACCGGGCTGGATATATGCGCCTCGACTTTTCCTGGAACCAGGCTCTTTCGGAAGACGCCGAGGTCGCGATTGAGTCCATCGTGAACCAGGCGATCCGAGACGACCTTGACGTGACCACACGGATTCTCCCGGTCGACGAAGCCAAATCTCTCGGAGCTATGGCGCTCTTTGGCGAGAAGTACGGAGACACGGTTCGTATGGTGGACATCGGTGGTCCTTGGTCGCGAGAGCTTTGCGCGGGAACACACGTTGGCCGCTCGTCACAGATAGGTGTTGTGACGATTCTGGGCGAGTCATCAGTCAGCTCCACCGCACGGCGCATCGAAGCGCTCGTCGGCCAGGCGGCGGTGGAAAATTTCTCTGTCGAGAAAGCGCTCATCCGTAAGCTGACCAGCTTGCTCAAGACGCCCAGGGAGGAAATCCCCTCGCGGGTTGAAGAACTGGTCACGCAGGTTAAGTCCTTGGAGAAGAAGGTCTCCCAAGCCGGCGCAGCGGGACTCAACGCGATGGTTCCCTCGTTGGCTGCCCAGGTGCGCGATGGCGCTGTGTCTTCCGTGGTTGCCGAAGTGACCGGTGTTCACAGTGCTGATGAGCTTCGGTCTCTGACATCATCCGTGGCATCGGCTCTGGCCGCAGGGCCACACCTGGTGGCGCTGGGAGCCTCCATTGACGGTCGCGGAACTATCGTCGTTGCAGCATCACCCGAAGCCGTTGCAATGGGAGCTCACGCAGGGGACCTGGTCAAAGCTGCCTCCGCGACCATGGGTGGTGGTGGGGGAGGTAAACCTCAGCTAGCCCAGGGCGGTGGACCTGAGGGCTCTGCTCTTGCGCTGGCACTTCGGGATGTTCAGAGCGCAGTGGATTCGCTGAGGTGAGGAAAGGTCCCAGGCTGGGTGTCGACGTCGGAACTGTCCGAGTCGGTATAGCCCGCAGCGATGCGGAGGGACTGTTGGCGGTGCCGGTGGAGACGCTTGCCAGGGAGTCGGCCCTTGCCTCCCTTGCCACGCTGGTAGACGATCTTCAACCCCTTGAGGTGATTGTTGGTCTGCCCCTCGGACTTTCCGGATCCGCCACCGCCTCCACCGAAGACGCCGAGGCATTTGCGCGACAGTTGGCTCACCACGTCACTGTGCCAGTGCGGATGGTGGACGAGCGACTCTCCACGGTTCAAGCTCAAGCTGGTTTCCGTGAGGCGGGTAGGTCCAGGAAATCTCAGCGAGGAGTCATCGACCAGGCTGCCGCTGTTATCCTTTTGCAACATGCGCTGGACAGTGAGCGAGCTCAGGGGGTGGCGCCGGGACATCGGGTTGATGTGAACGGCTTGAGCAATGACTAGCGACTCTGATTTCGACAAGATTTTCAACACCCTTCCTGGTGAGCAACCTGAGGCAGGTCCCCTGCGTCCGCGCGAGCAAGCACGCCCGCGCAGAGATCCAGCCAGAGGCGGTTGGGGCAAGCGAATCTTCGCGGGGGTGGCACTCGCGATTCTGGTGCTGTCGGGGACTGGTGTGTGGCTGCTGTGGAATGAGTACGGCACGCGAATTGTGGACTACTTTGCCCAAGAAGAGGTGCCGAACTTTGAGGGCGGGGGAGCGGAACCCGCTATCGAAGTAGTTGTCAACCCCGGAGATATCGGGGAAACTGTCGCCCGCAACCTTGCCGAGGCAGGAGTGACTGCGTCGTTCGAGGCGGTCTATGAGGTTCTGCTTCAAGACGCCACCATCACGTTCCAACCGGGAACGTATCGGTTACTCACGGGAATGTCGGCGGATAGTGCCATTGCTGCTCTGCGAGACCCGAATAATCGGATTCAGATCGAGATTTTGATTACCGAAGGTGTCACCCTGCAGCGAGCTCTCGAAATTATCGCGGAGAAGGCCTCACTGCCCCTCGACTCTCTGACCGAGGCTGTCAGCGACCCTTCCCTGTATGGCGTCAATCCTGATAACGGAAGCCTCGAAGGGTATCTCTTTCCGGCCACCTACACGTTTGAGCCCGGAGCTACCGCTGGAGACATTGTGGCTCGGATGGTCGAGGAGATGAAGAGTCGCCTGGCGTCCGCGGGTGTCGCAGAAGAGGACTGGCACGAGACCCTGACTTTGGCGGCTCTCATCCAGCGTGAAGCCCGTTTCGATGAAGATTTCTATCGAGTGTCCAGGGTTTTCACGAACCGTCTTGACATCAACATGCCGCTGCAATCCGACGCCACAGTGACCTACTGGACCGGTAAGTATGAGAGCGTCGGAACTAGCGACGCAGATCGAGCGGACGCTGACAATCCGTTCAACACCTACGTGTACACCGGACTGCCGGCGGGACCGATCTCTCTCCCTGGCGAGCTCGCCATCAGCGCGGCGTTGGAGCCTGCGGATGGAGACTGGCTGTACTTCGTCTCGGTAGATTTGCGCACGGGTGAGACGGTGTTCTCCGATACCTACCAGCAACACTTGCGCGCGGTGGAACAGTGGCTCTCGTGGTGCAGGGAGAGTGAAGAGAATGGCGCCTATTGCTGAGACCGATTTTGAGGTGTGGGGAGACCCGGTAGAGCATTCGCTCTCGCCTGCGCTGCACCGGGCTGCTTACGCCGCCATGGATCTTCCGTGGACCTATCGCTATCGGGAGGTCACACAAGAACTGATCACTCCTGCCTGGGTGGGGGTCGGCGCGCACCTTGGGGGGATTTCCCTCACTATGCCCCTCAAAGAGCGCGTGCTGGACATCATCGCGCCACGGGATTCGATTGTTGACCATCTGAACGCCGCCAACACGGTGTATCGCTCGGGGCAGACTCGCGTGCTTTCGAACACCGATGCGTTTGGTGTGGAGAAGGCGCTGGAGCGCTTTGATATTCAGGCCGAGCGAGCTTGGATTCTCGGCGCTGGAGCGACTGCCCGCTCCGTCGGCTACGCCCTCTGGAAGCGAGGGGCAACCTCGGTCACAATCTTCGCGCGAGGGCTAGAAAGAGCTGAGCGGAGCGCGTATTTCCTTCGCGAGTGCGGCCTTTCAACCCAAGTGCAGCATTTTTCAGAGCTGGACAACGTCATGCCGCCTGAGCTTGTTGCATCGACGTTACCGGGAGGGCAAGAAAACCTCCCGGGCATGCCCGACATTGTTATCGAGTCTGCGGCCCTGTTTGACGTTGCGTATTCTCCATGGCCCTCGCACTATGCGAGGGAATGGGAAAGTTCCCCGCAGCCGGTGGTGTCTGGCCTATGGATGCTCGCCTATCAAGCACTGGCTCAGATTCGTTTGTTTGTCCACAACGATCCCACCCTTCCTCTTCCTGAGGAAGAGAAAGTATTCGCCGCAATGTTAGGCGCTGTCGGCCTTTCGCCTGAGTAATAGGTGTTCCGATTCATGGGACAATATGACAATGCTTCGATGGATAACAGCGGGTGAGTCGCACGGTCCCGAACTCATAGGTGTCCTTGAGGGCTTCCCCGCGGGTGTGCCTCTTCTGATTGAGGATGTCCAGGCGGATCTCGCTCGCCGACGGCTCGGCTACGGGCGCGGTGCCAGGATGAAATTTGAGGCGGATGCCGTGAGTTTCTCCGGTGGTGTTCGGCACGGCCTTACCCAAGGCGGTCCTGTCGCGTTGAGAGTAGAGAACACTGAATGGCCAAAGTGGGAGACGGTGATGAGTCCGCACCCCGTCGACCCGGCAGAACTCCAGGGTGGTCGAGCTCAGGCGCTCACCCGTCCTAGGCCCGGTCATGCTGACTTGGCGGGTATGCAAAAGTATGGTTTCGAGGACTCGAGACCTGTTCTGGAGCGCGCTAGTGCGCGGGAAACCGCGGCTCGTGTGGCGCTCGGCGCGGTTGCACGAGCCTTCCTCCGTGAGCTCGGAGTTTCTGTCGTGTCCCACACGGTGGCGATTGGCCCGGTCATGGTTCCCGAGGATGCCGTCATTCCAGGTCCGGCAGATGTCGGGCGCTTGGACGAGGATCCTTTGCGTTGTGCACACGAGGAGACGTCGGTTGCCATGGTCGCCGAGGTCGACCAAGCACACAAAGACGGAGACACCCTCGGTGGTGTTGTGGAAGTTGTCGTCAGGGGCTTGCCTCCAGGGGTCGGCTCCTACGTTCACTGGGATCGTCGCCTCGACTCACGACTCGCTGGGGCGCTCATGGGAATCCAGGCCATCAAAGGCGTCGAGGTCGGTGATGGTTTCACGACCACCCGACGCCGTGGTTCCGAAGCCCACGACGAGATCGTCAACGACGGATCGGGCGTCGAGCGCTTGAGCGAGCGTGCCGGCGGTATTGAAGGGGGAATGAGCACCGGTGGCCCTCTTCGCGTTCGCGCCGGGATGAAGCCCATCTCCACCGTGCCCCGGGCCCTTCGCACCATCGATACCTCCACCGGGGATGAGGCTGTCGCTCACCACCAACGCTCCGATGTCTGCGCTGTTCCCGCCGCGGGAATTGTCGCCGAGGCCATGGTGATGTTGGTTATCGCGGACGCCATCGTGGAGAAATTTGGGGGAGATTCGCTCTCTGAGATTCAGAGGAACATGCGTACCTACCTGGAGAACATTCCGGACGTGATCAAGCCCGGTTCTTCGTCGCTGTGATGAGCACGCCGCTCGTCGTGGTTGTTGGACCGCCTGCTGCAGGAAAAACACGAGTCTCTAAGAGGCTCGCTAAGGCCCTAGGAGTGGGCTGCGTCGACACCGATGCCCTCGTGGTGAATCAGTGGGGGCCTATTCCAGAGATTTTTGCTGCCCGGGGAGAGCCCTTCTTTCGAGAGAAAGAACGGCTGGCGGTGATCGAAGCGTTGGGAACCAATGGAGTCGTCGCGCTCGGTGGTGGTGCCGTCACGAATGCCCAGACACGAGAGGATCTTGAGGATCACCGCGTGGCTCTGATCACCATTTCTCCGGAAGCCGTAGCGCCTCGGCTGGACAACCAGAAGCGCCCTCTGTTGAAAGATGGACTTGAATCCTGGAAGGCTTTGGTGGAGCTGCGGGCTGACCTCTATGACTCGGTTGCCGGCCGAAAGTTTGACGCCTCACACCAGACTGTCGACAATCTGGCCGAGGAAATCTTGCGCTGGGTGCGAGAGGATGCAGGACTATGACACACACCATTACCGTCAGTAACGCGACACAGGGTGATTACCCCGTCATCGTGGGCCCTGGGGCCATGTCCCAGATTGGCGAGCACATCCCTGGTGATGCCAAAAAGCTCCTGATTATTCACGCTCCGGCGCTCGGACGAATCGCGGAAGAACTCAAAGAACAGTTGAGTGTGGGCCGCGAGGTCTTCCTGGTCGAAATTCCCGATGCTGAAGGCGCAAAGCGTGTCGAGGTGGCGGCCTTTTGCTGGGGAATCTTGGGACAACTCGATTTTCAGCGTAATGACGCCATTCTGGGCCTCGGAGGTGGTGCAACTACTGATCTTGCGGGTTTTGTGGCAGCAGCCTGGTTGCGTGGTGTTCCGCTGATTCAAGTTCCTACAACGGTCCTCGGCATGGTGGATGCTGCAGTGGGTGGGAAAACAGGTGTGAATACCCAAGAGGGCAAAAACCTGGTGGGTGTGTTCTACTCCCCGGACGCCGTTATTGCTGACACCGACGTGTTGGCAGGGTTGAGCGAAAATGACGTAAGAGCGGGACTCGCTGAGGTGGTGAAGTGTGGATTCATCTCTGATCCTGTGATTCTCGACCTCATCGAGTCTCACCCCACAGAAGTTCTCGATACTGCGTCAGACGTGTTTGTGGAGCTCGTGAAGCGCGCAATCGCGGTGAAGGCTGCTGTGGTGGGGGATGATTTTCGTGAATCAGGCCTTCGGGAGATCCTCAATTACGGGCACACCCTGGGACATGCGATTGAGCACGCGGAGCGCTACCAATGGCGTCATGGCGTAGCGATTTCGATTGGGATGGTGTTTGCTGCGGAACTCTCGCGGATTGTCGCCAACCTTGGGGATGAGGACGTCGATCGTCACCGGAGGATTCTGGGGCAGCTGGGCCTTCCCCTGGACTACCCTCAGGGGCGCTGGCGGACTCTTCTGGCCAGCATGCAAAAAGACAAGAAGGCGAGGGGTGGTGTCGTGCGCTTTGTGGTGCTGGATGCCCCCGGGAAGCCCCGCGTTTTGGCCATCCCTGATGAATCGGTGCTGTTTGCGGCTTATCAAGAGCTTGGCTCCTCCGAGAGCTAGGCTGGTGGCATGACGAGCATCATGGTCCTCAATGGGCCCAACCTTGGTCGCCTAGGGTCGAGGGAACCAGATATTTACGGGTCTCAGACACTGGCGGACATTGAGCAGGGTCTTCACAAGGCGCTTCCTACGGACATCACACTGGACTTTCGGCAGAGTGATGACGAAGCAACGCTCATTGGTTGGCTCCACGAGGCCGCGGACTCCCGCACACCGGTGATCTTCAACCCCGCGGCATTTACCCACTACTCCTACGCCCTGCGCGATGCGTGCCAGATTGTGGCGGAGACGGGAACGCCTCTCATAGAGGTGCACCTCTCCAACCCTCACGCGCGCGAATCCTTCCGCCACACCTCGGTCATCTCTGGTGCTGCTCGCGGCGTGATTGCGGGCTTTGGAGACCAGTCCTATCACCTCGCACTTTCCCACATCCTGACACTGCTAGAGAGGCACTAACGTGGCGACGACAAACGACATCAAAAACGGAAGCGTATTGAATCTTGAGGGTCAGCTCTGGGCTGTTGTGGAGTTCCAGCACGTCAAGCCTGGAAAAGGCGGTGCTTTCGTTCGCACGAAGATGAAGAACGTCCGCTCGGGCAAAGTCGTCGACAAGACATTCAATGCCGGCACCAAGATCGACTTTGCGGTGGTTGACCGCCGCGACTACACCTTCCTCTATGAGGACGGCGCTGACTATGTCTTCATGGACCAGAGCGATTATGACCAAGTAACCGTCCCCGGTCCTGTGGTGGGTGACGCGGCAAACTTTATGCTCTCCAACCAATCGGTCACCATCGCGATGCACGACGGAGAGCCCTTGTATGTTGACCTTCCTGCCTCTGTTGTGCTGGAAATCACCTATAGCGAGCCTGGGCTCCAGGGAGATCGCTCCACAGGGGGAACCAAGCCGGCAACCTTGGAGACGGGTTTCGAAATTCAGGTACCGCTCTTCGTCGAGCAGGGAACGAAAGTCAAGGTGGACACGAGGACCGGAGACTACCTCGGGCGAGTGTCAGACGAGTGAGTGCGCGGCATAAGGCCCGAAAGCGCGCTGTCGACATTCTCTTTAGCGCGGACATCAACGAACAACCGCTGGAGGAAGCGCTCCTCGCAGCCCAGGCGAGAGCGCAGAGCGAACCTGAACGTTCATCATCCTGGGATTACGCTCAGATGATTGTGGGTGGGATGATCGCCCATGGTGAGAGCGTTGATCAGCTACTTCGGGATACTTCTCAGTCGTGGCCACTCGAGCGCATGCCCACGGTGGATCGCGCCGTGCTGCGTGTTGCCACCTGGGAGATTCTTCACAACCCTGACATCCCCACCGCGGTGGCGATCGCCGAGGCCGTTGAGCTGGTGAATGAGCTGAGTACCGAGGCTTCTTCGGGATTTGTGCATGGAATTCTTGCGGCAATTGCCGCAACCTCCGAGCGCGCCTAGCGCGAGGCTCCTGTGGTGCGCTAACCTAGGGGGAGCAGACCTGCTTTAACCTGCGTCCTGTGAGGCGCGAAAGGAGGGCTCGATGAGTGCGCGTACCGTTCTCACAGGGTCAGACATCGATCGCACCCTCCGTCGCATTGCTCATGAAATCGTGGAAGCAGTTCCCGCTACCGAGAAGCTTGTCTTGTTGGGCATCCCCACCCGAGGGGCAGTCTTGTCCGAACGGCTTGCTCAAATGATCGAATCAATCTCTGGCACTCCTGTGCCCCATGGCATTCTCGACGTGACGATGTATCGGGATGACCTTCACCGAGGCGGACATCGCTCTCCCGTTGCCACGGTGATCCCTGACCAGGGGATTGACGATTCGGTCTGTGTTCTGGTGGATGACGTTTTGTTCTCTGGGCGGACGGTTCGCGCTGCCCTCGACGCGTTGACTGCGATTGGTCGACCCACCATGGTGAAGCTGGCCGTGCTGGTTGATCGGGGCCATCGAGAGCTCCCGATCAGAGCCGATCATGTGGGTAAGAATCTCCCTTCCGCGCTCGGTGAGCGAATCACTGTTCGGCTCCTCGAGACTGACGGCGACGAGGAAGTGCAGGTGGTGTCGTGAAGCACCTGCTGAGTGCACAAGACCTGACGCGAGATGACGCGGTGCGCCTGCTCGATGTCGCACAGGATTTCTCTGACGTGGCTAACCGCTCTGTCCCGAAGCTCCCCACGCTGCGCGGTGTGACGATGGTCAATCTGTTCTTTGAGGACTCAACCAGAACACGTTTGTCCTTCGAAGCAGCAGCCAAGAGGCTTTCTGCGGATGTGATGACGTTCCAGGTCCAGGGCTCGAGTGTTTCCAAGGGCGAAAGTCTGAAGGATACGGCCCAGACGGTGGAGGCAATGGGTGCCGACATTATTGTCGTGCGGCACTTCTCCTCGGGCGCAGCTCACCGTCTCGCGCACTCTGGATGGGTAGAGGCCGCCATCATCAACGCAGGTGACGGAACCCATGAGCATCCCACCCAAGCACTTCTGGATGCCGCAACGATCCGTGAGCGACTGGTCTCAAAAGCTCGAGGGTCTGACCTTTCGGGTCTTCACGTGGCGATAGTGGGGGATATCGCTCACTCGAGAGTCGCTCGGTCAAATGTCGTTTTGCTCAACACTCTCGGAGCTCGGGTCACGGTCGTGGGGCCTCCCGAATTGATACCGAGTGGCATCGAGGGATGGCCGGTGGCGACCAGCTCTGATCTGGACTCGGTCATCGACGAAAGCCCTGATGCCATCATGATGCTCAGGATTCAGAAGGAGCGGATCAAGGGTGAATTCCAGCCAGCATCGGGAAACTATGTTCGCAATTACTCGCTCACCAAGGATCGAGCCAACAGGCTGGCGGAGCACGCGATCGTGATGCATCCCGGACCCATGAACCGGGGAGTCGAGATTGCTTCGGATGTGGCCGACTCATCGCGGTCGGTCATCCTGGATCAGGTTCGCAACGGTGTGGCTCTCCGAATGGCAGTTCTGTTTGAGGTTTGGGGTGGTGAGAAATGACGACGACCGTGATTACTGGCCTCTCACTGATGGGTGGGGAAGTGGCGGATATCGCGATTGCTGACGGAGTCTTTGTTGAGCCCTCTGGAGTCAAGGGCTCTGCAAAGGCTCGAGTTATTGACGCGTCAGGCCTAGTTGCCCTGCCTGGATTTGTAGATCTGCACACACACCTCCGTCAACCCGGAGGAGAGCAGGCGGAGACTGTTCGCAGCGGGTCGAGAGCTGCCGCTCTGGGCGGTTACACCGCCGTTCACGCGATGGCGAATACGGTTCCGGTTGCAGATACATCAGAACTGGTAACCCAGGTCTGGCAATGGGGTCGCGCGGCAGGGTATGTGGACGTAAGACCGGTGGGCGCCGTGACCAAAGGTCTTGCGGGTGAAGCTTTGGCGTCACTGGGTTCAATGGCTCGCTCTCTTCCGAAGGTAAGAGTGTTTTCGGATGACGGAAAATGCGTGCATGACTCAGGTCTGATGAGGCGCGCTCTCGAGCAAGCCACCAGCCTCGACGCGGTGATAGCGCAACACGCCCAGGACCCTCGTTTGACTGAGGGTGCTCAGATGAACGATGGGCCCCTGGCTGCCTCGCTCGGGCTCGAAGGGTGGCCTGCAGTCGCTGAAGAGTCGATTATCGCTAGGGATGTGCTCCTGGCCGAGTCCGTGGGAGCCAGAATCCATATTTGTCATCTTTCGACCGCGGGCTCACTGGAGGTCGTGAAGTGGGCAAAGAAAAGGGGAATCGCGGTCACGGCGGAAGTGACGCCCCACCACCTCCTGCTGACAGAAGACCTCGTCTCCAGCTTCGATCCGCTGTACAAGGTGAATCCTCCGCTTCGGAGGAGCGAGGACGTTATTGCCCTCCGCGAAGGAGTTGCCTCGGGTGTGATTGATATTGTCGCCACCGACCACGCTCCACACCCCAGCGAAGCAAAAGACTGTAGCTTCCCCGAGGGCGCGTTCGGCATGTTGGGTCTTGAGAGCGCTTTTGCGGTCGTGATGACCACCTTGGTCAAGCCTGGACTGGTGTCTCTCGACTCAGTCGCCAGAATTATGTCCACCACCCCCGCACAGATCGGTCGGGTCTCGGGATACAGCGCGCCACTGGCAGTGGGACAACCGGCCCATCTCACCGTGGTGGACCCCGCAGGATCTGCTGGGGAGCCACACGGTAGTTTGAGCAGTAATAACCCGTATCGGGATCAGGAACTGGTCGGCAGAGTCGTGCACACCTTTTATTCGGGTGTCCAGACCGTGACCGATAGCCAGCTTGTGGAGCTGGAGGAGAAGTCCGAATGACACAGGAAATCGCGGCGAGCATGATGATTGCTCTTGCGCTCCTACTTTTGGGGCTTGCCTGGTGGGGATGGCACAACAGGCGGCGCCGTTTCCACCACCTAGAGGGGGCTTTGATACGAGAGCTTCCCGGTTCACCTCCCTTGCTTTCCTTTGACGGCCTCTACGTCGCCACGACCGTTGCGAATAAGCCCATGGATCGTATTCCTGTAGGGCCCTTGAGCTTCAGGGCAAAGGCGAGGTTCTCTCTCCACCCCGAGGGAATGGTCATCGGTGCGCAGGGGGAGGCGCCTGTGTTGCTGGATGCGAAGGCCGGCATCCAGGCAGGGCTAGCGACGTGGACTATCGATCGAGTGGTGGAGCCCGAGGGCTTGGTCATGATTCGCTGGAGTCTGGGACAAACCGAGGTTGATAGCTATCTCCGGGTCACGGAGACAAATCCGAACGCCGTTGTGGACGCTGTGAATTCAATGAGGGGAAAAACTGAGTGACAAGAGACCGTGCAGTACTGGTGTTGGAAGATGGCAGCCGATTTGAGGGCAATGCCTGGGGAGCGCGAGGTGAGACCCTCGGTGAAGTGGTGTTCTCCACAGGCATGACGGGCTACCAAGAAACTCTGACGGACCCGAGCTATGCAGGTCAGATTGTCGTCATGACCGCGCCTCATATCGGCAATACCGGCATGAATGATGAAGACCCCGAGTCCCGGAGGATCTGGGTGGACGGCTTTGTCGTGCGCGATCCTGCGCGTCGACCGTCCAACTTCCGCTCGACGAGAAGTCTCGACGAAGACCTCGTGTCGGATGGAATTGTCAGCATCAGCGGGGTTGATACCCGTGCGATTACGCTCATTTTGCGCGAGGCCGGGGTCATGCGAGGAGGAATCTTCAGTGGCGCAGGTATCGACCTTGATTCAGAGGAGCTGCTCGACAAAGTGCGCACAGCGCCGGACATGAAGGGCAAGAACCTCTCCGACCAAGTGAGCGTCAACGAGATGCGCGTCGTGCCCGCGGTGGGTGCGTCACTTGGAAGATTGGCCGTAATTGATCTGGGTGTGAAGGAATCGACTCTGCATCACCTTGCGGCGAGAGGTTTTGATGTTCATGTGCTTCCCTCGAGCGCGTCCTATGAGGACGTGATGTCTCTTGACCCTGTGGCGCTGTTCTATTCAAATGGCCCTGGTGACCCGTCCGCCAGTGATCACCACGTCTCGCTCTTGAAGAGTGCGCTCGGGGACCGGTTGCCCTTCTTTGGGATTTGCTTTGGTAATCAGCTCCTGGGGCGAGCACTGGGGTTCGATACCTACAAGCTGAAGTATGGACATCGCGGCATCAATCAGCCGGTTGTCGATAGAACAACGGGAAAAGTAGAGATCACCGCGCAAAACCATGGTTTCGCGGTCGACGCGCCCCGCGAGGGGGTCGTGGAGTCTCCCGCTGGCTTTGGGAAGGTGCAGGTGAGCCACGTGAGTCTGAACGATGATGTCGTTGAAGGACTCACAGCACTCGATATCCCCGCTTTCTCTGTGCAGTACCACCCAGAAGCGGCTGCGGGGCCCCATGATTCCACGTACCTGTTCGACAGGTTTAGAGACCTCGTTCAAGGCGAGATGACCACTACTTCGAAGGGTGGTCGGTAATGCCGAAGCGCGATGACATCAACAGTGTGTTGGTAATTGGCTCGGGTCCGATCGTCATCGGACAGGCAGCGGAGTTTGACTACTCCGGGACGCAAGCATGTCGAGTGCTCCGGGAGGAGGGAATCCGGGTCATCCTGGTGAACTCCAACCCCGCCACCATCATGACGGACCCGGGTTTTGCAGATCAGACTTATGTTGAGCCCATCACGACGCCCGTTCTCGAGGCGATCATTGCCAAGGAGAAGCCAGACGCCATCCTTCCCACGCTCGGGGGGCAGACCGCGTTGAACGCCGCGATGGCTCTTCACACGGAAGGGATTCTCCAGAAGTACGGGGTCGAGCTCATTGGAGCCTCGTTTGAGGCCATTCAACGAGGAGAAGACCGGCAGATATTCAAGGACCTTGTCTTAGAGGCAGGTGCCGACGTCGCCCGCAGCCATATCGCCACCACGGTGCAGGATGCCATCACGTTCGCGGAAGACCTTGGGTATCCCCTCGTGATTCGGCCCTCCTACACGATGGGCGGCTTGGGGTCCGGCTTCGCTCATGACCAAGAGGAACTCGTTCGGATGGTGACCGATGGTCTCCACCAAAGCCCGACGACCGAGGTCCTGCTGGAAGAGTCGATACTGGGGTGGAAAGAGTACGAACTCGAACTCATGAGAGATAGCGCCGATAACACGGTCGTTGTCTGTTCCATCGAAAACGTGGACCCGGTGGGTGTCCACACCGGTGACTCCATTACTGTTGCTCCTGCTCTCACCCTGACCGACCGGGAGTACCAGCGTCTGCGTGATATCGGTATCCAAATCATCAGACTGGTGGGAGTGGACACTGGTGGGTGCAATATTCAGTTCGCGATTGAGCCCTCTACAGGGCGGGTCATCGTCATCGAGATGAACCCAAGGGTGTCCAGAAGCTCTGCACTGGCTTCGAAAGCCACGGGCTTTCCGATCGCGAAGATCGCGGCGAAACTCGCGCTCGGGTATCGCCTGGATGAAATTCCCAACGACATCACCCAGGTAACGCCGGCGTCGTTCGAGCCAACACTGGATTACGTCGTCGTCAAGGTGCCGCGGTTTGCTTTTGAAAAGTTCCCCCTGGCCGACCGGACGCTGACGACCACGATGAAATCCGTCGGCGAGGCTATGGCTCTGGGTCGCAACTTTTCTCAAGCTCTCAACAAAGCACTTCGCTCACTCGAGCAGCGGGGAAGCTCCTTTCACTGGGGGGAGCAGTCGAGGAGCGCGAAGGAACTGGTGGAGATTTCCCGTGTTCCTACGGATGGTCGAATTGTGACTGTCCAGCAGGCGTTGCGTCAGGGTGCATCTGTCGAAGACTTATATGCCGCCACTGGAATAGACCCGTGGTTCCTGGACCAGATTGCTCTCATCAACGAGGTTGCCGAGGAGGTGCGCGCCGGTGAAAACCTCTCCTCCGATCTCCTGAGATACGGAAAGGATCACGGACTTTCGGACGTGCAGATCGCCCAATTGCGGGGGACCACCGAAGCGGAAGTGCGTTCTCTCCGACATGAGCTCGGGATGCGACCAGTGTTCAAGACAGTCGACACCTGCGCTGGGGAATTCCCGGCGTACACGCCCTATCACTACTCGAGTTATGACCTCTCATCCGAAGTCACGATGTCGGAGAAGACAAAGGTTGTGATCCTGGGATCTGGGCCCAATCGCATCGGTCAGGGCATCGAGTTCGATTACTCCTGCGTTCACGCCGCTTTTGCTCTCCACGACGCCGGGTTTGAGACGATCATGATCAACTGCAACCCCGAGACAGTATCAACGGACTATGACACGAGCGATCGTCTTTATTTTGAACCGCTGACCTTGGAGGATGTCCTCGAGGTCATCCACCAGGAGGGCCAGAGCGGAGTCCTCCTGGGTGTTCTCGTGCAACTTGGTGGTCAGACAGCCTTGGGCCTAGCTAAGGGACTCGAGGAGGCGGGTGTGCCCATCCTGGGTACCTCGCCGAGCGCAATCGATCTCGCGGAAGAACGAGGATCCTTTGCCCGAATTCTTGATGAAGCCGGACTTGTTGCCCCGAAGAATGGAACCGCCACCAACGTAGAAGATGCACTCGCTATCGCGCAGGACATTGGGTATCCGGTTCTCGTACGCCCCAGTTATGTTCTGGGAGGCCGTGGGATGGAAATCGTCTATGACCACGCGAGTTTGGTGGATTACTTCGATCGAATTGCGGAGTTTGCGATTGTCGGGCCCGAGGCGCCCCTACTGGTGGATCGCTTCCTCGACGACGCTGTGGAAATCGATGTTGACGCGCTCTATGACGGAAACCAGCTCTACATCGGCGGCGTCATGGAACACATCGAGGAAGCGGGAATCCACTCGGGCGATTCCGCCTGCACCCTGCCGCCGGTAACCCTGGGACGCGATGTTGTCGAGACAGTATGCGAGGCGGTCGAGAAACTTGCTCAAGGGATTGGCGTGCGAGGTCTCATCAACGTTCAGTTCGCCGTAGCAGCTGGTGTTCTTTACGTATTGGAGGCGAATCCCAGAGCGAGCCGGACAGTTCCCTTCGTCTCGAAGGCCCTCGGAATTCAGCTCGCCCGTGCCGCGTCCCTTGTGATGGCCGGATCTAGCATTGCTTCGCTAATCGAGTCAGGCGTCCTGCCCGCTACCGACGGCCGGAGACCCCCATTGGATTCGCCCGTCGCGGTGAAAGAAGCCGTGCTTCCCTTCAAGCGCTTCAGGACACCATCTGGCGACATTGTGGACTCCATACTGGGTCCGGAGATGCGCTCAACCGGCGAGGTCATGGGAATTGACTCGACCTTCCCCAAGGCTTTCGCCAAGAGCCAAGACGCCGCCTACGGCGGCCTCCCTCAGTCTGGGACGGTATTCGTGTCAGTCGCTGATAGAGACAAACGCAGTGTGATTCTGCCGATCCTGCGGCTCAGTCAGCTTGGCTTCCACCTCATGGCGACGGAGGGGACTGCTGAGACCCTCGGACGCTATGGAATCTCGGCAGAGGTAGTCCGGAAACACACTGAGGTGTCGGGGTCTGGAGAAGGGCCCAGTGTCGTGGACCTTATTCAGGACAACAAGATCGATATCGTCATCAACACACCCCGTGGGCGAAGTGCCAGAGCCGATGGTTACGAGATTCGAACTGCCACAGTTGCCGCAGATAAAGCCCTGTTCACCACGATTGCGCAGGTGGGTGCCGCGGTGGCGTCGCTTGAGCAGAGACCTGACACGCCAGAGGTGACCAGCCTCCAGGACTACCAACGCCGGCGGGACCTAGCTTCCTCGTGAGCGCCGAACATAACCGCTCACTGCGCACATTGTGCGTAGGAATTGATCCGCACCCGAGCGTGTTGGAGGCGTGGGGATGCGCTAATTCTGACGCGGGTCTGGCCTCGTTTGTCAGCAGAATAGTTCCCGGTCTGGTCGACAGCGGAGTTCGGGTAGTGAAACCGCAGGTTGCCTTCTTTGAGCGGCTGGGTGTTGCAGGAATGCGGCAACTCGCCGTGCTCATCGGAGAGCTGAGAGCGCTCGGAATTGTGGTCATCGGTGACGCGAAGCGGGGCGATATTGGTTCGACAATGTCGGGTTATGCGGACGCATGGCTCGCACCGGGATCTGATTTCGAGGTGGACTTCTTGACGGCAGTGCCCTACCAGGGCGTTGGCGCACTCGAGCCCGCACTCCGTCTTGCTGCAGAACACGACAAGGGTGTATTCGTGTTGGCTGCGACATCCAATCCGGAGGCGGGAGACACCCAAAAAGCCCGTCGCGCCGATGGCATGAGTGTTGCCCACGGTGTTGTGGATGATATGTCGAAGTGGGTCCTGAATAATCCGGGCACTCGGTCCCGGTTCGGAGTTGTGGTTGGGGCGACAGTGAGTCTTTCTGACTTTGGTTTCGATATGAGTGACTATCCGGGAATGCCTATCTTGTCGCCGGGGTTTGGTTATCAGGGCGCTGAGCTTTCGCAGGCGAGTACTCTCTTTCCGGACACCTCACCGTTGTTTGCAGTAGTCGCGCGATCTGTTCTGCTCGCCGGTGAGGCAGGTTTTACCGACGCCGTCCGCTCTGCAGAAGGGGACCTTCACTCGTGAGCCAGGCGTTTGATGCGGCGGAGGCGTCCCGACGTGGTGTCGAGATGCGACGGGCGAGGGCCAATTTCAAGAAGGCGCTGCGACTCGGTCAGCACCGCTTGGTCGAGGTCTATGACAGCGCAGAAAACCCTGACACTGATCCCGTGATTCGAGGCCTCCGTGTCGAGTGGTTCCTCCGCTCGATTCCAGGTTTTGGTGTTACCAAGACTCGAGAGGTTCTCGAACGCGTCGGTGTAAGCCCCACCGCAACGTTGGGCGGTCTGCGCGTGCGACAGAGAGCGGCTCTCCGTATTGAGGTGCAGAACCTCTACCGACGGTATCTGCCACACCTGCGGGGGGTCTTGGTGGTGTTGGCAGGGCCCAGCGGTGTGGGCAAAGGAACCATCGTGTCGTGGATTACCTCTCAGTACCCAGAATTTGTGCTGAGTGTCTCCGCGACGACACGCCCTCAGAGACCGGGGGAGCGCGAAGGCGAACACTATTTCTTCGTGTCACCGCACCAGTTCCAGAGCCTTATTGAGAACGGGGAACTTCTGGAATGGGCAATAGTCCACCACGAGCATCACTACGGCACACCTCGTGCTCCTGTTGAGGCGTTGCTTGACGAGGGCAAGAACGTGATTCTAGAAATCGATGTTCAGGGCGCCAAGCAGGTAAAGCGGGCGATGAAGAGGTCCGTCTCGGTCTTTGTGGCCCCACCCTCTTTTGAGGTCTTAGCTGAACGCTTAGAGGCGCGAGGAACCGAGAACGAAGCGGAGAGAACCCGGCGGTTGGGCACGGCGGAACGTGAGCTGCGCCGCCAGAGAGAGTTTGATGCCGTGGTGATCAATGAAACGGTAGAAGAAGCTGGCCAAAGCATCGTAGACTTGGTACTTGCGTCACAGCGCGCACAGGCCACCAAGGAGTAGATATGTCGTTACATCGCGATGGAATCATTGACCCACCTATCGATGAGTTGTTGGGCAAGGTTGACTCCAAGTACCAGCTGGTGATCTACGCGGCGAAGCGCGCGCGTCAGATTAACGCGTACTACTCCGACCTCGGTGATGGCAACATCTACGACCACGTAGGACCGCTCGTGCCCTCGACTATCGACGAGAAGGCCTTGAGCATCGCATTGCGTGAAATTAACGAGGGCAAGCTAGTTCTCAACCGTCCAGCGTCCTAAGACGCTGTGTCCTCATCAGAGGAGCAGAGTATGCCTTTGCGGGTGATTGTCGGTGTGGCCGGTGGAATTGCTGCCTACAAAGCCGTCTCGGTTGTTCGAGAGTTTGTCCGCCGAGGCCATCACGTGACTGTTATCCCGACGGGCTCTGCACTGAAGTTCGTCGGGTTACCGACTTGGGAAGCAATCTCGCGTAACCCGGTGCCAACAGATTTGTTTGAGGGTGTCGCCGAAGTACGTCACGTTGCGCTGGGGCAGCAGGCCAATCTCATCGTGGTGTGCCCCGCGACCGCTCACACGCTCGCTTCGATTGCAGGGGGATTCGCGGGTGATCTGCTGGGGACCACACTCCTTGCTGCGACAGCACCCCTAGTACTCGCGCCGGCAATGCACACAGAGATGTGGGAAAACCCGGCTGTTCAGGCGAACGTTGAGACCCTGCGCCAGCGGGGTGTGCTTTTCGTAGGTCCTGACTCAGGTCCGCTCACCGGTGACGACAGTGGTGTGGGTCGAATGTCGGAACCCGAGACCATCGTGAATTTTGCTCTGTCGTCTCTGACACCTCAGTCTCTTGAGGGCAAGAGAGTCTTGATTTCGGCAGGCGGGACGAGAGAGCCGCTTGACCCCGTGCGTTACCTAGGAAATCGTTCCTCAGGAGCGATGGGAGTCGCCCTCGCTGAGGCCGCAAGGCTGCGGGGTGCCCACGTGACTCTTGTCCACTCCCATGTTGAGGTTCCTCTGCCTCACGGAGTCGACACCGTTGCAGTCTCTACAGCACAGGACATGCTCGCCGCCATGGCGGCCGCTCAGCCCACACACGACATCATCCTCATGGCTGCAGCGGTGGCGGATTGGCGTGCGCGAACCCTCTCACCACAGAAGCTTCGTAAAGCCGATCAGCCGGAGTATTGGACGCCTGAGCTTGAGCGCACGCCCGATATTCTGGCCCAGCTGGGGGAGACCAAGACAACAGGACAGCTTCTCGTTGGCTTCGCAGCAGAAACAGACGGTGATGCCTCGCAACGAGAATCAAACGCCCGAATGAAGCTCAAAGCAAAGAAATCTGATGCCCTAGTTCTCAACCTTGTGGGTGACCAGGTAGGATTTGGCGAAGTTGAAACAGCAGTGACATTGATAACCGCGAGCCCGCAGTCGCTGACGTTCGAAGGAACAAAATCTTCCGTTGCGGGGCGGCTCTTGGACGCTCTGCCCGAACTTTAGGTAGGGCTCATGAGGTACTTCAGTTCAGAATCGGTCACTGAGGGTCATCCTGACAAGATGTGCGACCAAATCAGTGATGCATTGCTCGACGCGTTCCTGGCGGGGGACAAGAATTCCCGGTGCGCCATCGAGTCACTGAGTGCCGGAAACATGATCCATGTTGCCGGTGAGGTCACCTCCAACGCCACAGTCGACGTCGAGAAGATCGTGCGTGATCTCGTGCGCTCCATCGGCTACACAGATGTCTCGATTGGTATCGATGCCGATGGCTTTGCGTGGCACCTCTCGCTGGGACAGCAATCGGCGGATATTGCTCATGGCGTCGATTCGGCTTTAGAAGCGCGGAGTGGTGGCTCGGTCGACCCCTACGACACTCTTGGGGCTGGCGATCAGGGAATCATGTTCGGATTTGCGACCACCGAGACTGAGTCCTACATGCCCATGCCCCTATGGCTCGCCCACCGTCTCGCGCAGCAACTGTCCGTCGCCCGAAAGTCAGGTTTGGTTCCCTACTTGCGGCCTGACGGGAAGACTCAGGTGACCATTGGGTTTGAGGACGGCAAACCTGTCGAACTCACCACCGTGGTGATCTCAACCCAACACGACCCGGGGGCGGAGCATGACCAGATTGAGGCGGACCTGAAGAAGCATGTCATCGAACCTGTCCTTGAGTTGGTGGATCTCGATGCTTCTCACACGCGGTATCTCATCAACCCCAGCGGACCCTTCGTTACGGGAGGCCCTGATGGTGACGCCGGTTTGACCGGGCGGAAAATCATTGTGGATACCTACGGCGGGGCGTCCCGTCACGGTGGCGGTGCCTTCAGCGGGAAGGACCCCACGAAGGTTGACCGCTCAGCAGCCTACGCGTTGCGCTGGGTTGCTAAGAACGTTGTCGCGGCAGGGCTGGCGGACAAAGCAGAGATTCAGGTCTCCTATGCGATTGGAACCGCCCACCCCGTGAGCATTTTCGTTGAGACCTTCGGTACCGAAAAGGTACCGGCACAGACCATCGAAAACGCGATTGCGACCGTGTTTGATCTCCGCCCTAAGGCGATCATCGAGCAGCTTGAATTGCTGGATACACCCTTCCTCCCGACCGCCGCCTACGGGCATTTTGGACGCACAGATCACGATTTTCCGTGGGAGCGTCTTAACCGTGTGGAGGAGTTGCGCCAAGCTAGTGGATTGTGAGCGATAGTAGGCGAGTAGCACGAGTTGTTCTGGACTCTCGCCTGCCACAGCTCAGTCGGCTGTTTGACTATCTGATTCCTCCAGAGCTCGACGTCCAACAGGGTGTTCGTGTCCGGGTTCCACTGCGCTCTGCCAAAAGGCTCGCCGAGGGCTATGTAATCGAGTGTTCCAGCGAGACAGAGCATTCGGGAAAGCTGGCGGCGATTACAGAACTAGTTTCCCCAGTTCCCGTCCTTCCCCCACGTCTCTGGAATCTTGCGAGCGCAGTGGCGTCGAGGTCAGCGGGTAACGCTGCGGATGTTCTGAGGCTTGCGATACCGAAGCGCTACGTCAAGGCGGAAAAGGCCTGGTGGCGAGACGGATCAGCCCTTGACTCCCCACAGAGTGATCAGTGGGAGGCACCAGTCCTTGAACCCACAGCACCTGTGGCCTCCGAGGTGATCGGCTCGGGAATTCGTTCCAGCCTTTCTTTGCCCTATGGGATGACGACATCCCCCACGGGCACAGTGGTTCCTCGTTCCCGGGAGTCTGTCGCGCACATTGCCGTTCAGGCGCTGGCCGAGGGCCAATCCGTCATCGTTGTCTGCCCGGATTGGCGTGATGTCGAACAGTGTTGGGCCGTACTGAGAGATCTCGTGCCGGACGATCGAATTTCTCTGCTCGCCGGCGATCAGCCACCGGCTGAGCGTTATGCCCACTACCTTCGCACGCTAGAACCAACGCCCGTCATTGTTCTGGGCAGCCGTCATGCTGTGTACGCCCCAGCGCACAACCTCGGACTCATTATCGTTCTCGATGATGCGGACTCGGCACATCGAGAACCATTAGCCCCATACCCCCATTCCAGAGATGTTGCTCTGTTGAGAAACTCGATGGAGAACGTTGCTGTGTGCTTTGCGAGCGTGACGCCGAGCCTGGCTGTGCGCCGATGGATTGACATGGGATACATAGCCGAGCACTCCGCGGCGGGAAGTACCCGACCGCGCGTCATCCCGACATCGCTGACCTTGGGCCAGGAAGCTTTGTCGTCCCCGGCTCGCCTCCCTTCGAGCGTTTACCAGGCGGTGAAGGTCGCTCTGAACGACGGTCCGGTTCTCATTCAGGTCTTCCGGAGCGGTTTTTCTCCCGGTCTCAGCTGCGCACAATGCAAGTCAAAAGCATCGTGCGCGCACTGTGGCGGACCCTTGCGTAAGTCCTCCGCGAGTAGCAATCCCACCTGCCTATGGTGCGGTGTAGTGGCTGCACGGTGGGCCTGTCCTGAGTGCTCAAGCTTGACGCTCCAGCCTCGCGGGCAAGGAATTGGGCGCACGGTTGCAGATCTCGGTAAGTCTTTTCCCTCGGTCGCGATTATTCGGTCAGATGGCGAGAACCGGGTCGTCAGCGTTCCAGATGCTCCTGCTCTTGTGGTGGCGACAAGAGGGTCAGAGCCTGTGACTCCAGGAGGTTACGCGATGGTTTTGCTCTTGGATGGTGCCGCAATGTTGCAACGCGACTCTCTGGGCGCCCTCGAAGAGTCGGTCCACTCATGGGAGCACGCGGTCTCTTACACCGCTGATGACGGGCTTTGCTATGTCACCGATCTTGACGGGCCGCCAGCTATGGCGCTCGCGGCAGGAACCTGGACGCAACTGTTTCGTCACGAGTTGTCCCAGCGTGTGGCCCTCAAGCTCCCTCCGGCTCTGCGCATAGCGTCGCTTACAGGGCCCTCTCAGGACGTCGATGCGATCTGTGATGCGATGCGGTCCCTGTCGCCACAGATTGACTCCTTAGGACCCGTGCCAGTCACCGATGGAGCGGTGCTCTCTGTGGTTCGTTTTCCTTATGCGCTCGGGGAGTCCGTGGTGAAGGAGCTTGCGTCCTGGAGACAGAAGATGGCCAGTGGTCCGCGACGAACCGCAGTGGAGAGAGTCAAGATTGTGGTGGATGATCCACTGGCGCTCGACACACTTGCGGGAGAGTGACATCACCCCGAGTGGTCGCCATTACTAGGCTCAGTGAAATGCGCATCGTCTTTGCCGGGAGTCCTGAAGTTGCACTTCCCACCTTGAAGGCTCTCCACGCCTCTTCCCACACTCTCGAGGGTGTACTGACCCAGCCTGCGCGTCCGGTAGGCAGAAAACAGGTACTAACCCCCACTCCGGTGGCACTAGCGGCGGAGGAGCTCAGAGTTCCTGTGGCCACCCCGGAGACTACAGAGGACGTTATGGCAGCGCTGAGTAGCTGGAAGCCAGATGTCGTGATTGTGGTCGCATATGGGCGGATGTTGGGGGAGGAGGAGCTTTCGAGCGTTCCTCAGGGCTGGTGGAATGTTCATTTCTCCTTACTGCCTCGATGGAGGGGCGCCGCGCCCGTTCCCTATGCGGTGGCGGCCGGGGATGAGGAGACCGGGGTCAGCGTGTTTCGCATCGAGCAGGGTCTCGATACTGGACCCGTGGCTCAAGTGCGGACATACGCGATTGCACCTCACGAGACGGCCAGTGGCGTCCTTGCCAAGCTTGCAGAGATGGCGCCGGAACCTGTTTTGACCCTGCTCGAGGATATTGATGCTGGTTCGCTGAGGGTGTCGGCGCAACAGGGAGAGCCAAGTTTTGCTCCCAAACCCAGCAGGAATGTCGGGTCCATTGACTGGTCGAAGAGCGCCGAGGACATCTATAACCAGTTGAGGGCCTGGGGCGATGAGCCAGGATGCTTTGCCCTTCGGGATGACAACGAGCAACAGGTCAAGGTCATCTCCGCCTGGCATGACGTGGCCCAGGGTGGTCTCCGCCCTGGCGAGCTCGTAAGCCATTCGGAGGGCGTCTCTGTCGGGACGGGGACTACAGCGATCGCCTTGACCTCTGTTCAACCGGCTGGAAAGTCTGTCATGCAGGCCAAGGATTGGTTCCGAGGGCTTCCACCTGGAGTGGGGTTCCGTGCCTAACGGTGCCATGTCCCGGGAAGTTGCGTTCGACGTTGCGGTTGCCGTGGAACGTGATGGTGCGTACGCGAACTTGGCTCTCCCTGTCGCCTTGGGACGCTCAGATCTTGATGAGCGTGACCGTGGCTTCGTGACTGAACTGGTGTACGGGTCACTTCGAGCTCAGGGAGAACTGGATGCTGTCATCCAAGAGGCAACCCATCGAGACTCTTCCTCCCTCGAACCAGAGGTCCGCGTACTCCTCAGGTTGGGGGTGTACCAGCTACTCCGTATGCGGGTCGAAACCCACGCAGCTGTCAACGAGAGTGTCCGTCTCGCAAAAAATCGCGGCCTCCACCGGGTTGCAGGCCTTGTCAATGCTGCTCTGCGAGCTGTCTCAGCTCATCCTGCGGAGTACTGGGGACGAGTTATTGGCCAGTCAACTGCGTCTCTGCGCTCCCATCCCTCCTGGATTGCCGCGGAGCTTGAGAGCGCACTGGCAGAGTGCGAAGGTGCGGGAGAGCTCGAGGAAGCCCTCGACTCTCACAACCAGGCACCTCTTGTCACGCTGTGTCACCTTCCGGGGTTCTCCGAACCGGGGGAGGCGTCTGCCACCCACTATTCGCCGATTGGCTCCACCCTCCAAGGAGGAGACCCCCGCAGAGTTCAGGGTGTCGCGCAGAAGTTCATTCGCGTCCAAGACGAGGGTTCACAGCTGGCCGCACTTCTGCTGACACGAGTGGCCCCTCTCGAGGCCGCCGAGCGAATTTGGGATATGTGTGCTGGTCCCGGAGGCAAAACGGCGGTTCTCGGTGCGGAAGCGTGCGCCGTAGGAGCGTCGGTGCTTGCCAGCGAAATCTCCGAGCACAGATCCACGCTCGTGGAGGATTCGACGTCGGCCATCACGGACAGATTGCCCACGGCCATGAGCGTCGAAGTTGGCGACTCACGTCGCCCACGCGCCGAGAGATTTTCGCGGATTTTGCTTGATGCGCCCTGCTCCGGACTGGGCGCCCTGCGCCGTCGACCAGAGGCGCGCTGGGTTAAGACACCAGAGAGCATTCCAGCATTGCGAGAGCTGCAGGAAGCGTTGCTTCGGAACGGTCTCAACTCTCTCGCACCGGGAGGCTACTTGGCCTACATCACGTGCTCGCCAGTGGTCGAGGAGACCACGGCGGTAATCAACAGGGTTGTGAGCGACGATGAGCGACTGACACTCCTGGACACATCCGCCGTATTGGAGGGGATCGTGACAAGTCCGATTACGGGGCACCGTCGCGGCACAGCAGTCCAGCTCTGGACCCACCGCCACGGGACCGATGCCATGTTTATTCAACTGATCCAGCGTTCGCTCTAGGTAGGCTGAGGGAGTGGATATCCGCCTGCACCCGAGCGTGCTTTCTGCTGACTTTGTCAATATGGAAGCGGAACTCCAGCGAATTAGTGCGGCGGATGCCGTGCATGTGGATGTCATGGACAACCACTTTGTCCAAGCCCTCACGTTTGGACCGCAGATGGTGAAGCGCATCGTCGAGGTTTCACCCGTGCCCCTCGACGTTCATTTGATGGTTAACCATGCGGATGCGTTTGCTCCTGGATATGCCGAGATTGGGGCGCAGTCTGTGACGTTTCATGTGGAAGCGGCTCATGATGTGGGATCGACGTTGCGCTCCATTCAGTCTCATGGGGCCAAAGCGGGCATCGCTCTCAAACCTGGGACGCCGCTCGATCCGTATATGGAGTTCTTTCATATGGCCGACATGGTGCTGGTTATGACCGTTGAGCCCGGTGCCGGAGGTCAACCCTTCATGTCCGAGATGATGCCGAAGCTTGAGCAGTTGCGGGAATACCTGGACCAGAACGGGCTCAGCCCGCTTGTGGAAGTAGATGGCGGCATCACTGTAGAGACGCTCCCTATCGCATGGCGCCATGGCGCGAATACCTTCGTCGCTGGCTCCAGTGTTTACGGTCACGGAGAACCAGCAGACAACATCGAAGCGTTACGAAACTCCGTAAAGTCCGAGGAAAGGAACTAAGCATGGACCGCACCAAACCCGAGATTGAGCCGCAAATGGGCCCTGAGCCGACCGAGATGGTGGTGGAGGATGTTTTCCTCGGGGAGGGAGACGAGGCCGCTCCTGGCTCCGTCGTCGAGGTTCATTACGTGGGCGTTGATTTCGAGACAGGCGAAGAGTTTGATTCTTCATGGAGCAGGGGTGAGTCGATTCAGTTCCCCCTGACAAGCCTGATCAAAGGCTGGCAAGAGGGAATTCCGGGAATGAAGGTTGGTGGTCGCAGACTGCTCACCTGCCCGCCTGCGTGGGCCTACGGTCCAGCCGGTGGAGGGCACCGTCTCTCGGGCAGAACTCTGGTCTTCGCGATCGATCTTCTGGGCACCCGCTAGTGCTCTTGCCCGGTACCCTGGGGTTGTGAAAACCTTCGACGACCTCTTTCTCGAGCTCCAGGCACTCTCCACCCAGCGGCCAGAGGGCTCCGGTACGGTAGCCCTGCTAGATAAGGGTGTTCACGCAATTGGTAAGAAAATTGTGGAAGAAGCATCAGAGGTCTGGATGGCGGCCGAACACGAGAGCTCTGAGGCTTTGGCGATCGAAATCTCGCAGCTGATTTATCACCTCCAGGTTCTGATGCTTGCTAAAGGACTGACCACTGAGGATGTGTATCGGGAACTATGAGCGAACCGTTGCGCATTGCCGTTCCCAATAAAGGGACACTGTCCGACACCGCCAGTGCGATGCTCGTCGAGGCCGGTTATGTCGGCCGGCGAGACCCCCGCGCACTCACTGTTCCCGATCCTCGTAACGGCGTGGAATTCTTCTTCCTCAGACCACGGGACATTGCCACATACGTGGGGTCGGGTGCCCTGGATGTGGGGATCACCGGCCGCGACCTGTTATTGGATTCCGACACCGAGGCCCTCGAGATTCAGCCTTTGGGTTTCGGTCACTCGACCTTTCGATTCGCCGGACCCGCGGGGATTTCCGAGGTGTCAGACCTCAACGGTAAACGTGTCGCGACCTCCTACCCAGGTCTGGTTGGAGACTTTTTGGCGAAAGCCGGTGTGACGGCCGACATCGTGACACTCGATGGCGCCGTGGAATCTGCTGTCCGTTTGGGGGTCGCCGATGCTGTCGCCGATGTCGTCTCGACGGGAGCGACCCTGAAGGCTCAAGGGCTAGAGATCTTTGGTCCCGTGATCCTGGAGTCGGAGGCAATTCTCATCAGTCTCACGCCTGATATTCCCGGTATCGAGACCTTGCGCAGGAGGCTCCACGGGGTGTGGGTGGCAAAGCAGTACGTGCTGATGGATTACGACCTGCCGCAAGCCCTCCTGGAAGAGGCGTCAGCGATTACACCGGGACTCGAATCGCCTACCGTCTCACCGCTCCGTGATCCTTCCTGGGTTGCGGTTAGGGCTATGGTTCCCAGGGATGACGCCAACCAGGTCATGGACAAGCTCTACGCTCTCGGCGCTCGCGCGATTCTTGTGTCTGCCATTCACGCAGCGCGTATCTAATGTCGCTCTCGGTCCGGGTCATTCCCTGCCTTGATGTCGACAAGGGGCGAGTGGTGAAGGGCGTGAACTTCCTCGACCTGGTTGATGCGGGGGACCCCGTGGAACTCGCCGCTCTCTATGGCGAGCAAGGCGCCGATGAGATTACCTTTCTCGATGTCACCGCGACCTTGGACGACCGGAGAACGACCCTCGACCTTGTTCGTCACACCGCAGAGAACGTCTTTATCCCGTTGACGGTCGGTGGCGGAGTTCGCTCAGTCTCTGACGTCGGAACACTCCTCGAGCACGGCGCAGACAAAATTAGTGTCAGCAGTGCGGCTCTCGCCAGACCAGGCCTCCTCGATGAGATCGCCGCGCATTTCGGTCAACAAGTGTGCGTGATTTCCGTCGATGCAAAACGAGACTCCGCAATGCCCTCGGGTTACGTGGTGACGACGCACGGGGGTCGCAAGAGTGCTGGTGTTGATGCCCTCGAATGGGTTCGCGAAGCGTCCGAGCGTGGGGCAGGAGAAATCCTTCTCAATTCCATCGACGCTGATGGGACCAAACAGGGTTTCGATGTCGAGATGATTCGCGATGTCCGAGCGATCTCTCAGCTTCCGCTCGTCGCCTCAGGGGGTGCCGGCAACGCGCAGGATGCGGTGGGTGCCTATGAGGCCGGGGCTGACGCCGTGCTCGCAGCATCGATATTCCACCACGATAAAGTCAGTGTTCGAGATGTGAAGAGTGCCCTCGAGGGCGCAGGGGCGGTGGTGAGATGAGTACGTCGTGGGTAGTTGAGGCGGACCCCGCCATTCTCGAGCGTGCGTCCTTTTCGGCGGATGGTCTCATTCCCTGCATCGCGCAGGATATTTCCTCACGAGCAGTGCTCATGATGGCCTGGATGGACGCCGAAGCGTTGTCCAGAACACTGGCAGAGGGCCGAGTGACCTATTTCAGCCGCTCACGCAGGGAATATTGGCGTAAAGGCGACACGAGCGGGAACATCCAGGTAGCCAGGCGGATCCGGTTGGACTGCGACGGTGATGTTCTTTTGGCCGACGTCGAGCAAACGGGACCCGCCTGCCACACCGGATCAGACACTTGCTTTGAAGCGGAACACTCCGATGTCTGATACTCGCCTCGAAGAGTTCCTTGAGTGGGGCGAAAACCGTCGAGTTACTCCTGTGATCCGCCGCCTCTTCGCGGATAGTGAAACCCCGATGGGGCTTTATCGCAAACTCTCTCGCGGGCCTGGATCATTCCTTCTCGAATCGGCAGATCAGGCGGGAAAATGGTCGAGGTATTCCTTCCTCGGAGTCGCAGTTCACGGTGTCCTTTCTCAAGAGGACGACCGAGCGCTCTGGCTCAGCCACGGGATGTCAGCGTTGGACGCTTTTGGGCAGGAGATGCCTGAGAGACCTCTCGACGCGCTGGAGGTTCTGCACCAGCGTTGGCTCTCCGAACCGATTCCTGATCTTCCTCCTTTTGCCGGGGGCCTCGTCGGTCACATCGGGTGGGAAGCTGTGCGCGAGGTTGAGCGTTTGCCACATCCGCCTTTGGCAACGCACACCGTGCCGGCGATGCATCTCGCACTGGTGCGCGACTTCGTCGCGTTTGATCACCACTCCTCAGAGGTTGTGCTGGTCGCTCTCACGCACTCTGATCAGCCTGTTGGGGTCGAGGAGTATCAGCGCGCGGTTGCTCGGCTGGATTCGATGCATGAAGCACTCACTCAACCCACCTCCTCGACACTCCATCAGAAAACCGAACCCCCTGAGGAACTTCCTCATCCCGCTCTTGACGAGGATCAGTTCTTCGAGATGGTGGCTCGCGCCAAGAAACACATCGACGACGGTGATGTCTTCCAGGTTGTCCTCTCCCAGCAATTCGAATTTCAGGTGGACGCAAGTCCTCTCGAGGTGTATCGAGTGCTGCGCTCGGTGAATCCGAGCCCTTATATGTACTTGCTCGAGTGCCAGGGCGTTTCCGGCGAGACCTACCATGTCGTGGGCTCCTCCCCAGAGGCCCTCGTCACCCTTCAACGGGGGAAGGTTTACTCTCACCCGATAGCAGGGTCACGGCCCCGAGGGGGGAGCGTGGAGGAGGACCAGCGGCATGCTCAGGAACTGCTGGCGGACACAAAGGAGCAAGCAGAGCACCTGATGTTGGTGGACCTTGCGCGGAACGATCTGTCCAAGGTCTGTGATGCTGGAACCGTCGAAGTGACCGAATTCATGCAGGTTGAGCGCTTTAGTCACATCATGCACCTGGTCTCCTCCGTGGAGGGGGATCTGTCGTCTGACAAGTCAGCGGTGGACGTCTTCCGCGCCACTTTCCCCGCGGGGACGTTGAGCGGGGCACCAAAACCTCGGGCACTAGAGATCATTGACGACCTGGAACCCACCCAACGGGGTGTTTATGGCGGGGTTGTCGGATATTTTGGCCATTCGGGCGACGCTGACCTTGCCATCACTATTCGCACCGTCTGGATGCAAGGCTCACGGGCGATAGTTCAAGCCGGAGCCGGGATCGTTGCCGACTCCGACCCCGCGAGTGAGTATCGAGAAACCATTCATAAGGCGTCGGCTCCTGCTCGAGCTATTCGCATTGCAAATGCCTTGAAACCTGACGTCCGATGAAACGGCTGCATCACCTGTTGGCGGTTCTCGCCATTCTGAGCGCAGCCTTTGGTTCTGCTACCGCCTGGTGGGTTGCCACCCTTGTGTCGGGGCAGAGCGTTGAAGTGTCAGGAACATCAGCAAGCGCCCTGCTGTGGAGTGTGGGGGCGGTCGTGCTCGCGGCCTATGGCCTTCAGTTCACGCTCAGGGGGCTTGTCCGGAAACTGACGGCTGCACTGC
>JANQZT010000023.1:0-61745 GCA_030728325.1 Pontimonas sp. | reverse complement strand
GCAGGGTGTGGCCGGTATCGCGTTCACAAGCCTTGCGGTCGCGGTGGCGGGAAACCCTCTGTCATCGACACTCGAGGGGGTGACGTTCCTCACCGGTGTTGCGGGTGAGAGCGCCCTGGAACTCGTCGAGTCCGTGGCCCTCACAGGGTGGCACCTCACGGCAGTCCTGTCCGGCGTTTTGGCGGCAGGCTCGGCTGCCCTGGCGATATTCATGCCCGACAAGAGCGCTTCGACGGATCGTTTTGCGAGGCACACGTCCACGGGTTCCGTGGAGGACAGTGTGTCAGCATGGGACTCACTCAGCGACGGCACCGACCCGACCCAACGGTAGACTGAGGACGAATTATCGTGAAGGAGACCCCATGAACCCCGCGTCTGATCCAGGCCACGGACACTCGCCCGCCGCATGGACCGCTGTGACGGTCATGATTTTCGCTTTGTCCATCGGGACCATTGCGTTCTTTTTTCAGATGTGGTGGCTGGTTATTGCCAGTGCTGTCCTGACGTTGCTGGGCTGGGGGCTGGGTTTTGTCCTGGCAGCGATGGGCTGGGGTGTGCGCGGTCCGAAGTACCAGCCTAAGGATCACGCTTAGGTGCTCACAGGCCTTTACGAAGGAGCCCTCGAGGACGCTCGGGCGAGAGAGCTACTAGAACCTCTCGGTGACCTTATTGCTCGGGCGAAGAGTGCCCCAGAGGTCCGCGATCTGACCGGTCTCATCCCCCGAGACCACGTCCACATCATCGCGGAGATCAAACGCCGGAGTCCCTCCAAAGGCGAGCTCGCCAGCATCGCCGATCCCGTAGGTCTTGCACTCGCCTACGAGCGAGGAGGAGCGAGTGTTATCAGCGTGCTGACGGAGGAGAGACGCTTTGGTGGCTCACTCAAGGACCTTGAGGATGTCTCCCAGGCTGTCAGTATCCCCGTGCTCCGCAAAGACTTCATCGCCAACGAGTACCAAATCGTTGAGGCGCGGGCTCATGGCGCTGATTTGGTGTTATTAATCATGGCTGGGCTTGCGGATGAAGAGGTCGCAAGACTTCTCGAGATCACCCACTCTTGGGGGATGGAAGCACTAGTGGAGACCCACTCCGAGGACGAACTTGTTCGTGCTGTGAACCTCGGTGCTCGCATTATCGGTGTCAATGCCCGCGACCTCACAACTTTCGAACTCGACCAGGAGCTTTTCGGGCGATTGCAGCACCTTATTCCTGAGGGTGTGCTGAAGGTTGCGGAGTCCGCGGTGGTGAATTCACAGGATGTGACGCGGTACCGTGAACAGGGTGCACACGCCGTATTGGTCGGCGAGGCTCTCGTGACCGGCGTGGACCCAGAGCACACAGTGAAGGAGTTTGTGGAAGCATGACTCAATCCTTGCGTGAGGTATCGGGGCCCTATTACGGTGAATTCGGAGGGCGATTTGTTCCCGAGTCGCTTATCCACGCACTCGACGAACTAGAGCGTGCTTATCGTGAGGCGCAAGCTGATTCATCCTTTGCCGCTCAACTTGCTGAACTTCACAAGACCTATACGGGACGCCCTTCCATCATCACCGAGGCCCACAGATTCGCGGAACACTGTGGTGGCGCTCGTATCTTCCTTAAGCGGGAGGACCTCAACCACACCGGAAGTCACAAGATCAACAATGTCTTAGGACAGGCCCTGCTGGCGAAGCGGCTGGGCAAGAAGCGCCTCATCGCTGAGACCGGGGCCGGTCAGCACGGTGTTGCTACCGCGACCGCAGCGGCACTCATGGGCATGGAGTGCGTCGTCTACATGGGCGAGGTCGATACCGAGAGACAGGCACTCAACGTCGCCCGGATGCGTCTGCTGGGGGCTGAGGTCCACGCGGTTAAGACTGGGTCGCGAACGCTTAAGGACGCCATCAACGATGCGATGCGCGATTGGGTCGCTAACGTCGACACGACCCACTACTTGCTGGGTACTGTTGCAGGACCGCACCCGTTCCCGCTGATCGTGCGTGATTTCCACTCTGTTATTGGGACTGAAGCGCGTGAGCAAATGTTGGAGCTCACGGGAGCTCTCCCCACGGCGGTCACCGCGTGTGTGGGTGGTGGCAGCAACGCCATGGGGATTTTCCATGCTTTTCTTGATGACCCCAGCGTGCGTTTGGTGGGGTACGAGGCTGCTGGCGATGGTGTGGATACTCCGCACCATGCGGCGACCATCAGTCGCGGGAAGCCCGGAATGCTCCACGGTGCACGCTCCCTTGTGCTTCAGGACGAGGACGGGCAGACGATTGAGTCTCACTCGATTTCAGCGGGACTTGACTACCCGGGAATTGGTCCGGAACATGCGTGGCTAGCGTCGATTGAGCGTGCTGAGTATGTGCCGATCACCGATGACCAGGCGATGCAGGCTCTTCGCTTGCTCAGCCAAACCGAAGGAATCATTCCGGCGATAGAGACCGCGCATGCCCTTGCTGGCACGCAGATTCTTGGCCAGGAGCTCGGTCCTGATGCCACAATTCTCGTGTCCCTGAGTGGCCGCGGTGACAAAGACATGGAAACAGCGGCCCGTTACTTCCGGCTGTTGGGCACCAGCCCGGAGGGCTCATGACCCGGAGGACTGTCCAGGAGACAATTGCTGCCAGGAAGGCAGAGGGTCACGGCGTTCTCGTGGCGTATCTTCCGGCAGGATTTCCCACTGTGGAGGACAGCGTTTCAGCTGCGATCGCAACGTTGGACGCGGGGGCTGACATCCTCGAGTTCGGTGTGCCCTACTCAGATCCCGTCATGGATGGGGTCGTGATTGCCGAGGCAACGCAGAAAGCTCTCGAGAACGGCTTCAAACTGAAGGATCTTTTCCCCGCGATTCGGGCCATCACCGATCGAAGCGATAAACCTGTCCTGGTGATGACCTATTGGAACCCGGTGGTTCAGTACGGGGTTGAGAACTTTGCCAGAGACTTGAAAGACGCCGGGGGAGCAGGGCTGATCACGCCAGACCTCATACCCGACGAAGCTGCACAGTGGGCAGAGGTATCTGAACGGTATGGACTGGAAGCCGTGTTCCTCGCCGCGCCCTCCTCGACAGACGAACGCTTGGGTCGTGCCGCGCAATCGTCTCGAGGGTTTGTGTACGCGGTATCAACCATGGGAATTACTGGGACCAGAGATGACGTGGATGTCGCCGCCAAATCTCTGGTGGAACGCCTGTACCGTAACGGTGCACGCGAGGTCTGCGTGGGTCTGGGAATCTCCACACCCGCTCAGGTTCGAGACGTGGTCTCGTTTGCTGATGGGGCCATTGTCGGCTCCGCCCTCGTGCGGGCGCTCGCCGATGGGGGAGTTGACAGTGTTGCCACTTTGGTCGGCGAGCTTCAAGCAGGCACGATGCGATCCCTCGCGGGTTCAGGAAAGGCATAAATGACTCCGGAAGGAATTCCTAGCCCACCCTCCAACTGGAGGTCCTTCAACATTGGTGCGTGGTTGCGTGACCTGGGTCTTGAGTGGTTCTCGCTCAATCTCACACTCAACGCGTATGCCGTGTTCATCTTGCTGGGTATCGGGGTCGCGTTGTGGCTGACCAACCGTCGCCTCACGGCACGGGGTGTTGAGCCGTGGCTAGTTTTGGATATCGCCTTGTGGGCCGTTCCCTTTGGAATACTCGGGGGACGTCTCTACCACGTCGCCACACACCCTGCCGATTACTTCTACGAGGGAGCAGACCTCCTGCGTATTTTCTACGTGTGGGAAGGTGGGCTGGCGATTCTTGGCGCCATCTCCTTGGGCGCAGTCGGGGCCTATATCGGTGCCCGCAGTGCGGGTTTGCGATTCTCGGCCTTCGCCGACGCCTTGGCACCCGGATTGTTACTCGCCCAGGGAATAGGCCGCACGGGAAACTACTTCAATCAGGAACTTTTTGGAGCTCCAACTGGCTTGCCCTGGGGACTTCAGATTGATCGCCCCAACCCTGCAATCCCGGTGGGCATTCCAGACGCGACGCTGTTTCATCCCACATTTGCCTACGAGATGCTGTGGAACATCCTGGGTGCACTGGTCCTGATCTGGGTAGGACGGAAGCTATCACTCCAATGGGGTCGAGTCTTCGCGCTGTACCTCGTGTGGTACGGCATCGGACGCGCGTTCCTCGAGACCATCCGTCTTGACCCCGCAGAACTCATCCTTGGCGTTCGGGTTAACGTCTGGGGTGCACTTGCGGCAATCGCGCTGGGCGTCATCCTGTATCTCCGCCAAGGGTTCCGCCATCCAGGGTCAGAACCAAGCGCCTACGTTCCGGGACGCCAGTGGGAGCCCGAGTCTGAGGTAGACTCTCCCGACGATTACTATTCCGTCGACGATATAGTCGGCGCATCGGAAAAGAATTCGGGTAGTCAAGGATCGACCACAAGTTAGGTCCCCACCCGCACTGTATTTCTCCTTCTCTGGGCCATCGTTGTCCCACTCTTCATAACTCTGAGGACGGTGATGATGACGATTTCCCCTTTTGAGCGCTTTAGCTCTGCTCCCGAGGCTGCGGGACTCTATAACCCTGCCCACGATCGCGATGCGTGCGGTTTAGCGATGGTGGCAACCCTTCGGGGAACCCCCGGGCACGACATTGTCGAGAAAGCTCTCGAAGCCCTCCGTAACCTGGAGCACCGCGGTGCTGTGGGCTCGGACGCCGGTACGGGAGACGGTGCTGGGATCATTACCCAGATTCCTCATCTCTTCCTCACTGAAGTCGTCGATTTTGACCTACCGGCTAGGGGAAGTTACGCGGTGGGCATGGCTTTCCTTCCGCTGGATGACCAACTACGTGCCGTTGAGAAAGCTGGCATTGAGGCCATTGCCCGAGAGGAAGACCTCACAGTTCTTGGCTGGCGCGAGGTTCCTCACCGTCCCGAGGTCGTCGGTGACCTGGCCCGCGAGGCCATGCCAGCATTTGAGCAGCTGTTTGTCTCCTCGTCCCGCCTAGGACACCGGGGACAACCTCTGTCGGGGATTGAACTCGACCGCCTAACCTTCCGCCTCAGGAAAAGAGCAGAGCGAGAGCTCAGCTCATACTTCCCCTCGTTGTCGTGCCGGACCCTTGTCTACAAGGGAATGGTCACGACGCTGCAGTTGGAGCCGTTCTTCCCAGACCTGAGCGACGAGAGGTTCCAGTCGACTCTGGCACTAGTGCATTCGCGGTACTCGACGAACACCTTCCCCTCCTGGCCTTTGGCTCAGCCTTTCCGGTTGATCGCTCACAACGGTGAGATCAACACCATCAGGGCGAACCGGAACTGGATGCGCGCGCGTCAATCGCAAATGCAATCGGATGCACTGGGGGATCTCACCCCGTTGTTCCCCATTGTGAGCGACGGGGGATCAGACTCTGCGTCGTTCGATGAGACAGTTGAGCTGCTGACCCTAGCGGGGCGTTCCTTACCTCACGCCGTGATGATGATGGTTCCAGAGGCCTGGGAAAACCAAACTGACATGGACCCCTCGGTTCGTGACTTTTATGAGTACCACTCGAACCTCATGGAGCCATGGGATGGTCCAGCCGCTTTGGTCTTCACTGACGGCTCTCTCGTGGGAGCGACTCTCGACCGGAATGGTCTCCGACCCGGTCGGTATGTCATCACCTCGGACGGGCTCATCATCCTCGCCAGCGAGATTGGCGTCTTGGATGTCGATCCTTCCACTGTTGTTCGCAAGGGTCGGCTGCGTCCAGGTTCCATGCTGTTGGCAGACACTGTCGAGGGCCGCCTCATTGAGGATCACGAGCTGAAACAACAGCTCGCTCATCAAGAACCCTGGGGTGAATGGGTTCGTGAGCAGCGCATCGAACTAGAAAAACTCCCCCAGCGTGAACACATCGTGCACACCCCTGCCTCCATCACGCGTCGCCAGCGCACCTTCGGATATACCGAGGAGGAGGTGCGGGTTCTGCTCGCTCCCATGGGGCAGCACGGAGCTGAGCCCCTCGGAGCTATGGGCTCGGACACTCCCATTGCCGCCATCTCTGACCGGCCACGGCTGCTCTTCGACTACTTCTCCCAACAGTTCGCCCAGGTGACCAACCCTCCCTTGGACTCGATCAGGGAAGAAGTAGTGACTTCGATGTCGTGCGGTCTGGGGCCAGAGCGTAATCTTCTCGATGCCACGCCAGCCCACGCCGCACAGGTTTCTGTGGAGTTCCCCGTCATTGATAACGATGAGCTCGCCAAAATCGAACACATTCGTTTGCCATCCGGCGCGAAGGCGACCGTGACACTATCGGGTCTCTATCGAGCCGATGACGGCGCCGAGGGACTCGAGCGACGCCTCGCAGAGCTGTGTAGTGAGGCAGACGACGCCGTAGACTCTGGCGCTCAGTTTGTGGTGCTCAGCGATCGAGACTCCACCCAGGATCTCGCCCCTATTCCTTCCCTGTTGATGCTCTCGGCTGTGCACCACCACCTGATCAGGGGTCACAAGCGTATGCAGGTCGGCCTGGTCGTCGAGTCTGGTGACGTGCGTGAGGTGCATCATGTTGCCTTGTTGATTGGGTTTGGGGCGTCGGCCGTCAATCCTTACCTCGCTATGGAGAGTGTTGAGCTCCTAGTTCGTCAGGGAGTGATCGAGAACATCACTCCTGAGAAGGCAGTGGCGAATGTCATCAAGGCACTCGGCAAGGGTGTTCTCAAGATCATGAGCAAGATGGGAATCTCCACTGTCGCGTCGTATGCCGGTGCGCAGGCCTTTGAAGCTGTCGGACTGAGCGAGGACCTCGTGTCCCAGTACTTCACCGGAACAACCACCATTCTGGGTGGAGTGGGACTGGACATCCTCGCTCACGAGAATGGGGAGCGGCACCGCAGCGCCTACCCGGCGACTGCCGTTGCCAACCCCCACCAGCGCCTGGGCGTGGGAGGCGAATACCAGTGGAGACGAGAAGGCCCCCCTCACCTGTTCAATCCGGAAACCGTCTTCAAACTCCAACACGCCACGCGTGCTGGAAAATTTGACGTGTTCCGGGAATACACCAAGTCTGTTGATGACCAGGCGGAGCGTCTGATGACTCTGCGAGGCCTCTTCGCGCTCAAGACAGGGGAGAGGACCCCAATTCCTCTCGACGAGGTGGAGCCGGCAGCGAACATCATCGCCCGATTCACCACTGGCGCTATGAGCATGGGGGCCATTTCCCCCGAAATGCACGAAACTCTCGCCGAAGCGATGAACGAACTGGGCGCGAGGAGCAATACCGGTGAGGGTGGGGAGTCTCCTGAGCGGCTTCGCGATCCCAAACTTCGCAGCAAGATCAAGCAGATCGCGTCCGGGCGTTTTGGCGTGACGAGCTTCTATCTGACGATGGCCGAGGACCTGCAAATCAAGATGGCCCAAGGCGCGAAGCCTGGCGAAGGTGGTCAGCTTCCCTCCAACAAGGTGTATCCGTGGATCGCCTCCCTGCGGCACGGAACACCCGGGGTGGGACTCATTTCACCGCCCCCGCACCACGACATTTACTCCATTGAAGACCTCAAACAGTTGATTTTCGATTTGAAGCGCTCGAACCCGAGCGCACGGGTACACGTGAAGCTCGTAAGCCAATCGGGCATCGGGGCTGTCGCAACGGGTGTCGCCAAGGCGAAGGCCGATGTCGTTCTCATCTCCGGTCACGATGGTGGCACGGGAGCCAGCCCGCTCAACTCCCTGAAACACGCGGGGACCCCCTGGGAGATCGGGCTCGCTGAAGCCCAGCAAACCCTCATGCGCAACAACCTGCGCGGACGCATCACCCTGCAGGTTGATGGTCAAATGAAGACCGGCCGGGATGTGATCATCGCGGCTCTGCTGGGAGCCGAAGAGTTCGGTTTTGCCACCGCACCGATGGTCGTCAGCGGATGCATCCTCATGCGCGTGTGCCACCTAGACACCTGCCCTGTGGGTGTCGCGACCCAGAATCCAGAGCTCCGCAAGAGGTTCACCGGCAAGCCGGAATTCGTCAAGACCTTCTTTGAGTTCCTGGCGGAAGAAGTTCGTGAATACCTCGCAGCTCTCGGTTTCCGCTCCCTAGACGAGGCCATTGGCCACGTTGAGCTTCTGGACGTTGACCGTGCCGTATCGCACTGGAAGGCTGATGGTCTCGACCTCACACCAATTTTGTCTGCGGAGCACCTTCAGACCGGCGTTCCTGCCCACCACGTTGAAGACCAAGACCACGAGATTGATCAGCACTTTGACAATGAGCTCATCCAGCTTTCCCAACCGGCTTTACTGCGAGGCGAGAAGGTCCAGATTGACAGGGACATCCGGAACACGGAACGTGCTGTGGGGACCATGTTGGGGCACGAGGTAACCAAGGCACATGGTGAGCACGGACTTCCCGCAGACACCATCTCGATCACCCTCAGAGGCGCTGCAGGGCAGTCTTTGGGCGCGTTCGTACCCGGTGGTATCACCCTGACACTGTGGGGAGATGCAAACGACTACGTCGGCAAGGGACTCTCCGGCGGATCAGTTGTTGTGCGCCCCTCAGAGGGCTCCTTGTTCCCTCCGGAACGGAACGTCATTGCGGGCAATGTCATCGGCTACGGCGCAACTTCTGGATCCCTCTTCATCTCGGGTGTGGTGGGAGAACGGTTCCTCGTTCGCAACTCCGGTTCCACTGCCGTCGTTGAGGGAGTCGGGGATCACGCCCTCGAGTACATGACCGGCGGATTGGCCGTCATCATGGGCGAGACGGGGCGCAATCTCGGTGCAGGAATGTCGGGCGGAACCGCTTACGTCTGGAAGCTGAGATCAGAGCGGATCAATCGCGACGCAGTGAACTCTGGCGAACTCGAAGTGGGTCCCCTGGGTAGTGCCGACAAAGAAATATTGGTTGACCTGTTGCAGCAACATCACCGACTGACGGGCTCACCGTTGGCAGAGCGGTTGCTCGCCGACACTGCAGCAACCGTCGAGAACTTCGTGAAAGTAACAGCACGGGATTACCAAGCCGTTCTCCGGACTCGTGAGGATGCAGAACGCGAAGGCTTAGATCCCAATGGTGACGAAGTGTGGAACAGGATTTTGGAGGTAACCGGTGGGTGACCCACGAGGTTTTATGAGGTTTCCCGAGCGGGAACTACCCGAGCGACGCCCAGTAGAGGTGCGAATCGGCGACTGGAAAGAGGTCTACGGTCCCAGAGATCCGGGCGCGCTGACTCGGCAAGCCTCTCGATGCATGGACTGTGGTGTTCCCTTCTGCCATCAAGGATGCCCACTGGGCAATCTCATTCCAGAATGGAACGATCTGGTGCGCAGGGGAGATGGTCGAGGCGCGATTGAACGTCTTCATGAGACCAACAACTTCCCAGAGTTCACTGGACGACTCTGTCCCGCACCGTGTGAATCGTCCTGCGTCTTGGGGATCAACCAGCCACCCGTCACCATCAAACAGGTCGAAGTTTCCATCATTGATAAAGCGTGGGAAGAGGGGTGGGTCCACCCCGTCACGCCTGAGCGACTCACGGGCAAGACGGTAGCCGTAGTGGGCAGTGGGCCGGCCGGCCTGGCAGCCGCTCAACAGCTGACTCGAGTGGGTCACACCGTCGCCGTTTTCGAGCGTGACGACCGCATTGGTGGTCTCCTCCGATATGGAATTCCCGATTTCAAGATGGAGAAGAAGCACCTCGATCAACGTCTTGCCCAAATGCAGGCCGAGGGAACCCGCTTCCGAGCCGGCGTAGAGGTCGGAGTGGATATTAGTTGGGATGACCTCAGGGAGCGTTATGACGCTGTCATCATCGCGACCGGTGCCAGCGTTCCCCGAGACATTGGCATTCCAGGGCGGAACCTTTTGGGAGTTCACCACGCTATGGAGTACCTGACTCCCTCCAACAAGGTGCAAGCCGGTGATACTCCGGCGGACCTCATTCAGGCTGAAGGCAAGCACGTCGTCATCCTTGGTGGGGGTGACACCGGCGCGGATTGCCTCGGCACCGCACACCGGCAGAACGCTCTTTCCACCACGATGCTGGCAATCGGAAAACAGCCCCCCACCGAGCGACCCTCCGAGCAGCCATGGCCGTTGGACCCGATTCTCTTCGAGGTCCAGAGCGCTCACGAAGAGGGCGGATCACGCGAGTATCTCGCGTCGACCGTTGAGTTTGTGGGCAATGATGCGGGAGAGGTCCGCGCAGTGGTGGTCTGTGAAACGGAGTATCGGGATGGCGGGCGATTCCCCAAGCCTGGTACCGAACGGGAAATTCCCGCAGATTTGGTCCTGCTGGCGCTGGGCTACCGGGGTGCCGAGCATCAGACCGCGGAAGATCAAATCGGCCTAGGCGTTGATGATCGCGGCAACATCGAGCGTGATGCTTCCTATGCGACACACATCCCCGGGATGTTCGTAGCGGGCGACGCAGGTCGTGGAGCGTCTCTCATCGTCTGGGCGATTGCGGAAGGACGCGCAGTTGCGGCCGAGGTGGATCGTTTCCTGGAAGGCAGTACGCTGTTACCCGCGCCTGTTAGGGCACACGACCGTCCTCTCCACGTCTAACACCACCGAAGGATTTCATGCGACGCGCCAAAATTGTGGCCACTCTCGGCCCTGCAACCTCCAGCTATGACGACATCATGTCCGTGATGGAAGCCGGAGCCAATATTTTCCGTATGAATCTGTCGCATGGGGCGAGAGACGTTCACGAAGAAATTTATGCGAACGTCCGACGGGCTGCAGCAGATGCGAACAAGCCCATCGGTGTCCTGGTCGACCTGCAGGGGCCCAAAATTCGTCTGGAGAAGTTCGCTGCGGGTCCTCACGAACTCAAGAACGGTGACACCTTCACGATCACCACGCGTGATGTAGAGGGAACCAAGGAACTTGTGGGAACGACCTACAAAGGGCTACCCGGAGACGTTAAGCCGGGGGACACCCTTCTCATTGACGACGGAAAAGTCCGCCTAGAGGCCATTTCCTCGGGCGCAGAAGATGTTGTCACCACAGTGATTGTGGGCGGAATGGTATCTAACAACAAGGGGATCAACCTTCCCGGTGTTGCGGTATCTGCGCCTGCTCTTTCCGACAAGGACGAGTCAGATCTGCGGTGGGGCCTCGGTCTCGGGTGCGACTACGTCGCATTGAGCTTTGTTCGCAATGCAGCGGATGTCGATCGCGTGAGGGAAATCATGCGAGAAGAGGGCCGGTCCTGCCCTGTTATCGCCAAGATCGAGAAGCCTGAAGCCGTCGATGCCCTCGAGGAAATCGTCGACGCTTTTGACGGAATCATGGTGGCCCGAGGTGATCTCGGGGTCGAGCTTCCTCCGGAAACAGTGCCCATCGTGCAGAAACGTGCGATTGAGCTCGCTCGCAAGATGGCAAAGCCCGTGATCGTGGCAACCCAGATGCTCGAGTCCATGATCGATGCACCTGTGCCCACTCGAGCGGAAACTTCTGACGTAGCCAATGCTGTGCTCGATGGAGCTGACGCGGTCATGTTGAGCGGTGAGACGAGTGTCGGGAAGTATCCTGCGATCACTGTTGCCACGATGGCCCGAATTCTTGCCTCCTCAGAGGAGCACGGGCTCGGCCGAATTCCACCGCTTGGCACAAAGCCCCGGACTCAGGGGGGCGCCATTACCTTGGCCGCAGCTGAAGTTGCGGAGTTCGTAGAAGCCAAGTTCCTGTGTGTGTTCACCGAGTCTGGGGACTCTGCTCGGCGCATGTCCAGGTTGCGCTCCAGGATTCCTATGCTGGCTTTCACACCGTCCGAGGATGCGAGACGACGCATCGCCCTCACCTGGGGCATTGAGTCTTTCGCGACCCCGCGGGTCAAGCACACCGATGAAATGTATCCGCAGGTCGACAAAGCATTGCTTGAGAACGGTTTGGCAGAAGTCGGGGACAAGGTCGTGGTGATTTCGGGATCCCCTCCCGGAACCATAGGAACGACCAATGACCTTCGCGTCCACGTCATCGGACAAGAAGAGTCCGTCGCCCTGAGCTAGGGTTACGTGCCGGATGTGGGATTTGAACCCACACGCCCTTTCGGACAAAGCATTTTGAGTGCTCCGCGTCTGCCATTCCGCCAATCCGGCCTGTCGCACATCAGTGTGCGATATGACCATACCCTAGGCTCGAGTTGTGAGCGAAAATACCCCTGTTTCCGCCGGTGCTAAGCGTGTCATAGTCGCGGAAGACGAATCACTCATTCGTATTGACATCGTGGAAACCCTGCGTGATCACGGTTTCGAGGTCGTTGCAGAAGCATCTGACGGCGAAAAGGCCGTCGCCCTAGCTGAGGAATTGCGACCCGACCTTGTAGTGATGGATGTGAAGATGCCTCTGATGGACGGTATCTCCGCCGCAGAAATCCTCACGAAAAAGAAGATCGCTCCCGTGGTGCTCTTGACTGCCTTCTCCCAGAGGGAGCTGGTCGAACGAGCCAGCGAGGCGGGGGCTCTTGCCTATGTGGTCAAGCCCTTCACACCTAATGACCTCATTCCCGCCATCGACATTGCGCTGGGCCGTTACGCCCAAATCCAAGCTCTGGAGGACGAGGTGGCTGACATGGCCGAGCGCCTCGAGACCCGCAAGATTTTGGACCGGGCTAAAGGAATTCTGAACAACACCATGGGTCTCACCGAGCCCGAAGCATTCCGGTGGATTCAGAAGGCCTCTATGGACCGCCGTTTGACCATGAAAGAAGTGGCCCAGACTGTTATTGACCAGCTCGCGGAGAAATCGGACAATCCCGAGATTTAGGCCGGGCGGTCCTTAATGAAGTTCGTCATACGGACGGTCGACAGTCGGTTCCCCGCCTCATCCCGAATCGTAATTTGGTGAGTGGCGAGGGTTCGACCGAGCACCAGCGCCTCGCACGTGGCCTCGACAGTTCCCTCAGTGACGGACCGCGAATGGGTCGCGTTGATCTCGATTCCCACGGCTATCTTGTCGGGTCCAGCGTGGATGGCGGAGGACATCGAGCCCAGCGACTCAGCGAGGACGACGTGAGCTCCACCGTGTAGCAATCCGACCACCTGTCGATTACCTTCCACTGGCATTCGGGCAATCGACAATTCGGCGCCTAAGGTCACCAGTTCGATACCCATTTTTCGGGCAAGTTCACCACCCTGGGTCTCGACCAGTCGTTCGATCAGCGCTGGATCCATACCTTCGGGGAACTGAATCATGGTCTCTCCTTGGCCAGACCTGCGGCTTGTAGGCTGTGGCTGTGAGTGACAAGCCTACCTTGATGGTTATCGATGGCCACTCGCTGGCTTTTCGGGCTTTCTATGCACTTCCCGTGGACAGCTTCGTCTCACCAGATGGCCAACACACCAACGCTATCCACGGTTTCATCTCTATGTTCTTGGGGCTCCTGAAGAAGGAAAACCCCACCCACGTCGCTGTCGCCTTCGACATTTCTCGCTTCTCGTTCAGAACCCGGATATATCCGGAGTACAAGGCGACAAGGGGTGAGACTCCCTCCGAATTCATCGGGCAGGTGCCCCTGCTGCAGGAGGCCCTTGCCGCTATGGGTGTTGTGACCATCACCAAAGAAGATTATGAAGCTGATGACATTCTTGCGACCCTGGCCCATCAAGCGGGGGAAAACGGCTTTGACGTCCTCGTGGTGTCGGGAGATCGCGACACGTTCCAACTGGTGAATGACCGTGTGACGGTTCTCTATCCGAGCGCCAGGGGAGTAGCCGAACTCAAGCGCTACACACCCTCGGCTGTGGAAGAGAGATACGGGGTCCCACCCCACAAGTATCCAGATGTTGCTGCGCTGGTGGGAGAGACGAGTGACAACCTGGTGGGAGTTGACAAGGTAGGCGAAAAAACCGCCGTCAAATGGATTACCCAGTTCGGATCTCTCGATAGCGTGCTCGAGCACGCTGATGAGATCAGCGGTGTTGTCGGACAGAACCTTCGCGACCAGCGAGATCGCGCGATTCGAAACCGACAGCTGAACAGATTGCTGACCGACGTCGCCCTCGAGGTCACTCTCGAGGACTTGGAGAGAGGGAGCATCAACCCCGAGGCGGTGTCGACGGTTTTCACAAACCTGGGTTTCAAGACTCTCAAAACCCGCGTGCTTGAGCTTGCCGGTGTAACAGAACGGGAGACTGCCCCAACCATTCAAGCTGATGTGCGCCAAGTGGAGCTCCCGGTCGAAAGAACTTTGGTCGACGAAGAACTGCAGGCATGGCTCCAGCGGAATTCGACTGACATTCTGGGTCTCAGCGTTCTGGCGAATGGCGGAGTGGTCGAGGCAGTTGGCCTCGCCTCCCAGTCGGAAGCGATTCGAGTTCCGTGGACTCCCGGCAGTGCGGACCATGAACCACTGCTCACAAGACTGGGAGAACACGACGCTGGGTGGGTCTGCTTCGATGGCAAGGAGACTATTTCCTCGCTAACTCCTGCGGTGGGAGCCTTGACGATCGCCGGTGATGTGCGTGTGGGGTTTTGGGTAGGAAAGCCCTCTGCGAAGACCCCCACCTTTGCGAGCATGGTTGGTGAGATTCTGGGGCTTGATATCCCGCAGCCGGACCCCAACCAACTCGTTCCCGAGGAGGACGCCCTGCCTGTGGGAGTGGATGCCTGGCTTGTGCGAGCACTCTGGCTACGTGTTCTCGAAGACCTCACCCCTTCGTCTGCCTCTGTTCTCCGTGACATCGAGTTACCCCTTGTTTCAGTCTTGGCGGCAATGGAGTCGCTGGGAATCGCGAGCAACCGTGGGGAACTAGAGCGCATCAGCACGGAGCTCGCCGCCCAGAGCGCGGCCCATCAAGCCGATGCCTACGCGGCTATCGGTCGGGAGGTGAATCTGGGATCCCCGAAACAATTACAGACAGTGCTTTTCGACGACTTGGGCATGCCGAAGACAAGGGCTACGAAAACGGGGTATACCACCGATGCCAAGGCACTCCAGGAGCTCCAGCTTTCCCACCCCCATCCTTTCCTCGATGCACTCTTGGCACACCGCGATTCCACCAAACTGCATCAGATCGTTGAGGGGCTCATCGCATCGGTAACTCCCGATGGACGCATCCACACAACGTTTGATCAAACCGGAACCAGCACTGGCCGGTTGTCATCTTCGGACCCGAATTTGCAGAACATTCCGGTCAGAACCGACGTTGGTCACCAGATCCGCTCAACCTTTGTGGCCTCCGGTGAGGCTGATGGGCTGCTGACCGCTGATTATTCCCAGATCGAGATGCGCATCATGGCCCACCTTTCAGAGGATGCAGGACTCATCGAGGCGTTTCAGGGTGGCGAGGACCTCCACCGTTTTGTCGGGGCCCGAATCTTCGATGTTGCACCCGATGACGTCACTCCACTGATGCGAACCAAAGTGAAGGCCATGAGTTACGGGTTGGCCTACGGGCTTTCTGCCTATGGCCTCTCTCAGCAGCTGGCCATTACACCGGGCGAAGCGAAAGAGCTGATGTCGGAGTATTTCCGCCGATTTGGCAACGTGAGGGACTACCTTCGCACCGTTGTTGAGAAGGCCAAACAGGATGGTTTCACCGAAACGCTCTTCGGTCGCAGGCGCCCTTTCCCCGATTTAGCGTCACCCAATCGAATCGTTCGGGAGGCCGCGGAACGCCAAGCACTCAACGCGCCGATCCAGGGAACAGCAGCAGACATCATCAAGATCGCCATGCGGGACATTTCCGACGACATCGATCACAAGGAATTGCGCTCCCGCATGGTGTTGCAGGTCCATGACGAGCTGGTGTTTGAAGTCTTTGGTGGTGAGCGGGCGAAGCTCGAGGAAATAGTGGTGAACAGAATGGGGGGTGCCGCCACTTTGATGGTGCCGCTTGATGTGCAACTGGGTTGGGGCGCCGACTGGGACGAAGCTGCCCACTAGGGTTTGTGGAATCACCGAGCCCCCGGATACACTGGGGGGTCGCCCAACCGGGCGATTTATCGTGTCCGAATGCAAACCACGTGAGTGGTGCGCCCGAGTAGAAAACCATTGTCCGTAAATTTATGACTTCTAAGACGACCGCCGGTCCAAAGCAAATCGCAATCAACGACATCGGCAGCGCCGATGACTTCTTGGCAGAGGTCGAGAAAACCCTCAAATTCTTCAACGACGGAGACCTCATCGAGGGAACCGTTGTGAAAATCGACCGCGACGAGGTTCTGCTCGACGTCGGGTACAAGACAGAGGGTGTTATTCCCTCCCGTGAACTTTCCATCAAGCACGATGTTGACCCTTCTGAGGTCGTCTCCGTGGGCGATGCGATCGAGGCTTTAGTCCTCCAGAAGGAAGACAAAGAAGGCCGTCTTATCCTTTCCAAGAAGCGTGCGCAGTACGAGCGCGCATGGGGTGACGTAGAGAAGATCAAGGAAACCGATGGCGTCGTGACCGGTATGGTCATCGAGGTTGTCAAGGGTGGCCTGATTGTGGATATCGGATTGCGTGGGTTCCTTCCCGCTTCACTGATTGAGCTTCGCCGAGTGCGCGATCTGTCTCCCTACCTGGGCCAGGAAGTCGAAGCCAAAATCCTCGAGCTCGACAAGAACCGGAACAACGTTGTCCTCTCCCGCCGTGCTCTTCTCGAGGCGAGCCAGAGCGAGAACCGCTCCTCCTTCCTCGAGAACTTGGCCAAGGGTCAGGTCCGCAAGGGTGTTGTGTCCTCAATCGTGAACTTCGGAGCATTCGTCGACCTCGGTGGAGTGGACGGTCTCGTTCACGTCTCCGAGCTCAGCTGGAAGCACATCGAGCACGCCAGTGAAGTTGTGGAAGTTGGACAAGAAGTCACCGTCGAGGTCCTCGAGGTCGATATGGACCGCGAGCGCGTCTCGCTCTCTCTGAAGGCGACTCAGGAAGACCCCTGGCAGGTCTTCGCTCGCACTCACGCGATCGGCCAGATTGCTCCGGGAGCTGTCACGAAACTGGTTCCTTTCGGTGCCTTTGTGCGTGTCGCTGATGGAATCGAAGGCCTCGTGCACATCTCAGAACTGTCAGACAAGCACATTGAGCTCGCCGAGCAGGTTGTGTCCACCAGCGACCAGGTCTTCGTCAAAATCATTGACATCGACCTCGAGCGTCGGCGTATCTCCCTCTCGATCAAGCAGGCCAATGAGGGTGTTGACCCCGAGGGTACGGAATTTGACCCGGCCCTGTATGGCATGCCCACTCAGTATGACGACAAGGGCAACTACGCCTACCCCGAGGGATTCAACGTTGAGACCGGTGAATGGCTCGAAGGCTTCGATGACCAGCGCAAGGTGTGGGAGCAGCAGTACGCTGACGCCCAGGCTCGCTGGGAGTCTCACAAAGCACAGGTTGCTCACATGGCTTCCATTGTGATTGAGCCCATCGAGCGTCCCGAGGGCGAGACTGGCGATACAGAGTCCGCTCCCGCAGTCCCCGAAGAGCAGGCCGGAACTCTGGCAGACGATGAGGCGTTGACCGCGCTTCGCGACAAGCTCGTCGGCAACGAAGACTAAGCAATAACCATGAGCGCGGACCTGCCTGAGGTGGGTCCGCGCTCGTTGTTTGCGCTCAGGGCACCCGCATGACAATCGTCGCTCTGACCGGTGGTGTCGCTGCAGGCAAGAGCACGGTGACGGAAGTGCTGAGCTCTCTGGGGGCGCACATCATCGACGCGGACGTTCTTGCCCGAAAGGCTGTTGAGCCCGACACTCGAGCTTTTGAGCAGATCGTTGCACGGTTTGGACCCGTTGTCGTCGATGAATCAGGTGGACTCGACAGGTCAGCTCTCGGGGATATCGTCTTCCGCGACCCCCAGGCTCGGGAGGCCCTCAACGCGATTGTTCATCCGCAAGTAAAGAACTTGTACGACCAGGCTCTAGCGGATGCTCTGCACAATCCTGGCCGGGTCACTATCTATGCAGTTCCTCTCTTGGCGGAGGCTCGCTCCACCACCGAGTTTGATGCGGTAGTCGTCGTGGATGCTCCTGCAGAAACCCGAGTGGCACGGCTCCGGGAGCACAGAGGTTTGACAGAGGAACAGGCACGATCTCGAGTGGACGCCCAGGTGAGCGATGACGAGCGTGTGGCCCTCGCCGACAGCGTTGTGGATGCATCGGGAGATCTCGCACAGACGCAACGGGCGGCACGCCAGCTCTACGAAGAACTGGTCTCCTTGTGGCCAGATCACCTGAGTGAGCTCTCCCGGCGTTTTCCTCGAGACGCCTCCTAAACTTCACGCATGGAGCCCACACGCGCTTTTCGACCCTTCGAGGTTGTCTCGGAATACACGCCTAGCGGTGACCAGCCCAAAGCTTTGGACCAGTTGGAGAGCAAGATTCTGGCGGGGGAGTCCGACGTTGTCCTCCTCGGCGCGACAGGAACGGGAAAGTCAGCGACGACAGCTTGGCTGATCGAGCGTCTGCAGCGTCCTGCGCTGGTTCTCGCGCACAACAAAACACTGGCCGCTCAACTGGCGAATGAACTGCGCGACATGCTTCCGCACAATGCCGTGGAGTATTTCGTGTCCTATTACGACTACTACCAACCAGAGGCCTACGTTCCGCAGACCGACACGTTCATCGAGAAAGACAGCTCGGTCAACGCGGAGGTAGAGCGGCTTCGCCACTCCACCACTAACTCCCTGCTCAGCAGGCGAGATGTTGTCGTCGTATCCACGGTCTCGTGCATCTATGGACTCGGCGCTCCTGAGGACTACTTCGAGGCGATGGTTGCCCTCCAAGTGGGTCAGAAAATCTCGCGCGAACAGCTGGTTAAGGGTTTTGTCCAGATGCAGTACGAGCGCAATGACATCGCCTTTGAAAGGGGAACCTTCAGAGTCCGTGGCGACACCATCGAAATCATCCCTGTCTACGAGGAGCTCGCGATTCGCATCGAGATGTTTGGGGACGAAATCGAAACACTGAGTTACTTGCACCCCATCACCGGTGACACACTCTCCACCGAGGAGACCATCAGCGTTTTCCCCGCCACCCACTACGCAGCCTCACCTGAGACGATGAAGCGGGCTGTGGGGACCATCCGAGCGGAGCTCGAAGAACGTGTGTCTGAGCTTGATGGACAGGGAAAGCTCCTCGAGGCGCAACGTCTGCGGATGCGCACCACCTACGACCTGGAGATGATGGAGCAGTTAGGTTTCTGCTCAGGTATCGAGAACTACTCGCGCCACATTGATGGTCGACAGCCCGGTGAGGCTCCGAACTGTTTGTTGGACTATTTCCCCGACGATTTCTTGACTGTCATCGACGAATCACACGTAACGGTTCCGCAAATTGGCGGGATGTATGAGGGTGATGCCTCTCGAAAGCGGACCCTCGTGGAGCATGGCTTTCGCCTCCCCAGCGCGATGGATAACAGACCACTTCGTTTCGACGAGTTTCTCGGTCGGACCGGCCAGAAGCTCTACCTGTCTGCGACCCCAGGGCCGTATGAGCTTGGGCTCGCCGACGGTGTGGTTGAGCAGATTATCCGTCCCACGGGGCTGGTAGATCCACAGATCGTGGTCAAGCCCGTAGAGGGGCAGATTGATGACCTCCTGGAGTCGATTCGGCTCCGTGTTGAGCGCAACGAGCGAGTCTTGGTCACGACACTGACAAAGAAAATGTCCGAGGACCTCACCGATTATCTCGACGATGCGGGTGTGAAGGTCCGCTATTTGCATTCAGACGTAGATACTCTTCGACGAGTTGAGCTACTCACGGAGTTGCGCGCTGGTGTCTACGACGTCCTTGTCGGTATCAACCTCTTGCGAGAGGGTCTCGACCTCCCTGAAGTGTCTCTCGTGGCCATTCTGGATGCGGACAAGGAAGGATTCCTGAGATCGAGCACGTCCCTCATCCAAACCATTGGTCGCGCCGCTCGTAACGTATCCGGAGAGGTTCACATGTACGCCTCGAAGGTGACTCGATCGATGGCGCAGGCGATAGGGGAGACCGAGAGGAGGCGGGAAAAGCAGGTTGCCTACAACACGGAACATGGCATCGACCCCACGCCGTTGCGTAAGAAGATCGCCGACATTACTGCGGTTCTGGCTCGCGAGAAAGCCGACACCGAGGAACTCGTGTCCCACACTCCTGGGAGCGCTGGAGAAGGTTTCACCCGCCGAGAGGTTATCAAGAGCGGACCCGATGAGCTCTCCGGTCTGATTGCGACTCTCACTGACCAGATGATGCAGGCGTCCGGGGAACTGAAGTTTGAGTTGGCCGCAAAGATCAGAGATGAGCTCCTTGAGCTGAAGCGCGAACTCCGGGAACTTATCGGGGCGAAAGGCTGACCTTTCGCACAGCTCTCACTGCCTACACTGGAGGGCGTGCCCATCGAGATTCCCCGCTCAGCGTCTGTCGTCCAGGTCAAAGGGGCACGCGTCCACAACCTGAAAAATGTCGACGTCTCTCTTCCACGGGATTCCCTGGTCGTGTTCACCGGACTCTCGGGCTCTGGCAAGTCCTCGCTCGCTTTTGACACCATCTTTGCTGAGGGGCAACGCCGATACGTCGAGTCACTCTCGGCCTACGCCCGGCAGTTCCTCGGTCAAGTCGACAGACCAGATGTTGACGTCATTGAAGGTCTTAGCCCGGCAGTCTCGATCGACCAGAAATCCACCAATCGAAACCCACGTTCCACTGTGGGAACAATCACCGAGATCTACGACTATCTCCGTCTGCTCTGGGCACGAACAGGAGTTCCCCACTGTGTCGAGTGTGGAGAGCCGATCCGTCGGCAAAGCGTCCAAGACATTGCCGACGGCATTCTTAAGGGCGAAACTGGGTGGCGTTTTCAGATTCTTGCTCCCGTAGTGGCAGGTCGCAAAGGTGAGTTTGTCGACCTTCTCCGCTCACTGAACTCCCAGGGATTCGCGCGCGCCCGCGTTGATGGTGAGGTCATCAGCCTGGGGGAGCCTCCCAAGCTCGCCAAGACGAAGAAACACGACATCGACGTCGTGGTGGATCGCCTTGTACTGGGCGATGACATTGTGGGTCGCCTGACGGATTCCCTCGAGACAGGGCTGAAATTAGCTGATGGTGTCGTCATCATCCACGGTGTTGACGACGACACTGAGCAGACCTACAGCGAAAAGCTCAGCTGCCGAAACGGTTGCACGGTGGGTCTCACCGAGGTGGAGCCTCGCACCTTCTCCTTCAATTCACCCTTCGGAGCGTGTCCCGCCTGCTCGGGATTGGGATTCACCCAGGCGGTCGACCCCCTGATGGTGATCGGTGATCCCGAGCTGAGCATTGAGGGTGGTGCGATTCGGCCATGGACCCAAGCGGGCAAGGGTTTATACGGGTACTTCCAGAACCTTCTGCGAAGCCTCTCCGATGAGTTGGATTTCTCGCTGGACACGCCATGGTCACAACTGCCCGAAGGAATTCAACAGGCAGTGCTTCACGGCAACAACTTTGAGTTGGTGGTCCGCTACCGCAATCGTTTCGGACGTGATGTGAAGTATTCCTCCGGCTTCGAGGGGGTAATTCCCTACATCGAGCGGAAATATCACGAAACCGACAGCGAGTGGAGCAAGCAGCGCTTCGCTGACTACCTTCGTGAAGTCCAGTGTGGGGCCTGCAAGGGTAAACGTCTGAGGCCAGAGATCTTGGCAGTTCTCGTAGGAGGACTATCCATCTCTGACGTTGCCGACATGAGCCTCACCGAAGCCCACGAGTTTATGAATTCCCTCGTCCTGTCTGATCGTGACGAATCCATCGCCGTGCCCATTCTGCGGGAGATTCAGGCTCGTCTTGAATTTCTCCTCGAGGTGGGACTCAACTATCTCAGCATGTCGCGGAGTGCGGGCTCACTCTCTGGTGGGGAGGCTCAGCGCATTCGTCTTGCCACCCAGATTGGCTCAGGCCTCACCGGCGTCCTCTACGTTCTCGATGAGCCGAGCATTGGCCTCCACCAAAGAGACAACAGACGCCTCATTGACACCCTGCTCAAACTGAGAGACCTCGGCAACACCCTCATCGTCGTGGAACACGACGAAGAGACCATTCAGACAGCTGACTGGATTGTCGATATTGGGCCCGGAGCAGGAGAGTTTGGTGGTGAAGTTGTCCACCAGGGTTCGCTAGCAAGCCTGCTCAAGGAGAAACGCTCCATCACCGCCGACTATCTGGCTGGACGGGAGAAGGTCTATGCCGCTCGAGACAGGCGCGTCGTCGATCCTGCACGGGCGCTACGCGTCGAGGGGGCTCGAGCGAATAACCTCCGTGACATCACCGTGGACATCCCGCTGGGCGTGATGGTTGCTATCACCGGCGTCAGTGGGTCTGGCAAGTCAACTCTGGTCAACGACATTGTCTATCGGTCGTTGGCCAACACGCTCAACGGAGCGCGTCACGTCCCCGGTCTCCACACCCGCATCACAGGTGTCGACCACCTCGACAAGATTGTGCACGTCGACCAGGCGCCGATCGGCCGGACGCCGCGAAGCAACCCTGCGACCTACACCGGCGTCTTTGACAAGATTCGCGCCCTTTTCGCAGAGACGCAGGAAGCGAAGATGCGCGGCTATCAGCCAGGACGCTTCAGCTTCAACGTCAAAGGGGGTCGCTGCGAGAACTGTTCAGGTGATGGCACCATCACCATCGAGATGAACTTTCTCCCCGACGTCTACGTGGATTGTGAGGTGTGTCACGGCGCCCGATACAACCGCGAGACCCTGCAGGTTCACTACAAGGGCAAAACCATTGCGGATGTCCTGGACATGCCGATTACAGAGGCTGCCGAGTTTTTCGAAGCCATCAGTTCCATACATCGTTATCTGAAAACCCTGGTCGATGTCGGACTCGGGTATGTTCGGCTTGGCCAATCTGCGACCACACTCTCGGGCGGAGAGGCACAGCGTGTGAAGCTCGCCACTGAGCTGCAGAAACGTTCCACAGGGCGGACGATTTACGTTCTCGATGAGCCCACTACGGGGCTGCATTTCCATGATGTGAAGAAACTGTTGGATGTTCTCCAGGGGCTCGCTGACAAAGGCAACACCGTGATGGTGATTGAGCACAATTTGGACGTGATTCGAGCCTCTGACTGGGTCATTGACTTAGGTCCCGAGGGTGGGGCGGGAGGGGGAACCGTGATCGCTGAGGGAACACCGGAGCAGGTAGCTGCCAGCACTGTGTCCCACACGGGCGGGTTTCTCAAGGAATCACTGGGCTAGATCGTGGCAACCCGGTACGACTGGCAGCCATCATCGGGAGATATCCCCACCTCCCCGGGTGTGTACCGTTTTCTCGACTCAAGGAGTCGCGTGATCTATGTGGGAAAGGCCAAGAGCCTCAGAAGCCGCCTCCAAAGCTACTTCGCCGAACCAGTCACGCTGCACGAGCGAACGCGCAGGATGGTCCAAACCGCGTCCTCCGTTGACTGGACGTTGGTTCCCACGGAGAGGCAGGCACTCCAACTCGAATACCTCTGGATTAAGGAATTCCAGCCGGAATTCAACGTTCGGTTTCGCGACGACAAGTCCTACCCTTACCTCGTGGTGACGGTGTCTGAGGACATCCCACGAGTCTTCCTGGCCCGGAAGAAGGGCATCAAAGGGGCGAAATACTTTGGGCCTTTTCCCACCACGGGGGCGTTGCGCGACACGTTATCGACGATTCTGAAGGCTTTTCCCGTCAGATCATGCTCCCCAACCACCTACGCCAAGGCTGAACGGGAGAACAGACCCTGTCTATTGGGAGACATTGGGAAGTGCGCAGCACCCTGCGTTGGTCGAGTGACCCAACCCGATCACAAGGCGCTGGCGCTGTCCCTCGCGAGCTTCATGGCGGGGAACGACAAAGGCGTCGTCGAGGACCTCACTTCCACCATGAACAATGCGGCGGCCAACCTGGAGTTTGAACGAGCCGCCAAAACTCGAGATCGCATCGAAGCAATCGAAACCATCTTGATGAAAAATACGATGGTTCTGGACGAGCGGATTGACGCCGACGTGTTTGGGGTGGCGGCAGACGGTCTTGTCGCAGCAGCGCACGTCTTCCGTGTTCGTAGCGGAAGAATCCGTGGGGCTAAAGGGTTCATTGTCGAGACTCCCGCGACTGAATCAGGCGAGACTCTGGTGGAGATGATCCTCCGCGATGGGTTTGATGACCAGCCGCCAGCGCGTGTTGTGGTTGTTCCTGACCTGCCCGACAACTCTCAGTGGTGGGAGAGTCAACTCACCGAGGTGCGACAGTCAGCGGGCGAGGAGGGGTCGGTCACCCTCAAGACTGCCAAGCGGGGAGAGCTTGCGGAGCTTGGGGCTTCTGTGGGGCTGAACGCACGTCACACGTTGCAGAGCCACCTCTCCCATCGCACGAGCGACCCCGTTGCTCGCTCGCACGCCCTCGCGGAGCTCCGCGACGCCCTCAGTCTTGACGATGCACCTCTGCGCATTGAGTGCTTCGATGTGTCCCACCTCGGTGGCGACAACCCCGTTGCCTCCATGGTGGTTTTCGAGGATGGTCTGCCTCGACGGGAGCACTATCGCAAGTTTGCGCTGGAGGGCGTTCGTGACGACACAGAGGCGATTCACCAGGTCGTCGCGCGTCGGGTCGCGCGACTCCAGCCATCGGACGATTCCGCTGCTGAGGGGAACCCGGGGTTTCGCTACCCACCAGGCCTTCTCATTGTTGATGGTGGGTTGCCTCAGGTGAATGCAGCCGCCCGGGCCTTGAGGGAGGCAGGTATAGCCCTTCCCGTCTGCGGGGTGGCGAAGAAGCTCGAGGAGATCTGGCTTCCTGGCGGAGATTTTCCCCTCATTCTTCCCAGATCTTCCGAAGCGTTGTTCCTCGTCCAACGGATTCGTGATGAGGCGCATCGGGTTGCCATCACCTATCAGCGCGGCACCAGAAAACGAACCTTGTCGACGGAGCTGACAGAGATTCCAGGGGTAGGAGCCGCTACCGCGCAAACTCTGCTGAAGCATTTCAAGTCAGTAGCTCAGCTCAAGAAGGCGACGCCAGAGGAACTTCGTGAGGTTGACGGTGTCGGACCCAAACTCGCGGACACCATCCATTCCTTCTTCAGTGGGACCTCGGAATAGGACGGTACGATTGCGTCAACAGATGGGGGAGCGATGGCGCCGCTGAAGCATGATGGTCCCAGCGTGCTGATTGTGACCGGCATGTCGGGTGCGGGTCGCTCCACAGCTGCCAACTCCCTGGAGGACCAGGGGTGGTACGTTGTCGATAACTTGCCACCACAGATGCTGCAGCCGCTGGTGGACCTCGCGCATGAGCCAGAAAGCCATATGGCAAAACTGGCCGCTGTGATGGACGTCCGCGGCGGATCGCTCTTTGAACATGCCAGCGAGGTGATTGAATCTCTCAGCGAACATGCCAGCGTGCAGGTACTCTTCCTGGACTCCACCGACGATGCTCTTGTGCGGCGTTTTGAGCAAGTGCGCAGACCACATCCCCTTCAGGAGGATGGGACGCTGCTGGACGGTATCTCCCGGGAGCGCCAGTTGATGCACCCCATCCGTGAACAGAGTGATCTCGTGATCGACACCTCGGAGATGAACATTCACCAGCTTTCCACCGCTGTTGCGGCCGCCTATGGGATACCGGGGGAGGCAAAAACTCGACTCACAATTATGAGTTTTGGCTACAAATATGGTCTCCCATCAGACGTCGACATGGTCGCGGACATGCGCTTTTTGCCGAACCCCTACTGGGAAGAAGCTCTCCGGCACAACACCGGAAAGGACGCTCCTGTTAGCGACTACGTCCTCTCACACCCTCTGGCAGCAGACTTCTTGGAGCAGTTCGAGAGGACGCTCCACACCGTGCTTTCTGGCTATGTTTCCGAGAATAAAACCTATGCAACCATTGCGATAGGGTGTACCGGTGGCAAGCATCGCTCCGTTGCGATGGCCGAAGAATTAGGCGCACGACTGACTGCACGAGCTGATGTCCAGGTCGCGGTGAAACACCGAGACCTTGGGCGTGAATAGGTACCCATAAGAATGCATTCCCTCACGGTCGCTGTTAAGGACGAGCTGGTCGCTCAGCACTCCGAGCTCACGAGCCACCGTGTGGCGGAACTCTCCACAATTCTTCGGTTTGCGGGTGGGCTCCACGTCATCGGCGGCAATATCGCGGTCGAAGTTGAACTCGATCATTTGGAAACCGCCAAACGTGTCCGTAAGGACATTCGCGACATCTTCGGGATGGCGACAGATGCCGCTGTGATGCAGCCAGCGGGAAACCGAACGCACCCCCTCTATGTGGTCCGCGTTCGAGCCGGCGGGGAGACCCTAGCCCGCCAAACCGGGCTTCTAGATCCGCGTAAACGGCCTGTTCGCGGTCTACCCAACAAGCTGACCACCTCGCCCATAGGAGACCTCCCTGCGATATGGAGAGGGGCTTTTCTGGCTGGTGGAAGCATTAGCGAACCCGGTCGCTCGGCAGCGATCGAAATTGTTGCCCCCACCGGCGAAGCAGCGATGGCCATGGTGGGTATCGGAGCACGGTTAGGTGTTGCCTCAAAAGCACGGGAGGTGCGCATGGCGCACCGTGTGATGGTTCGCGACGGAGAGGCGATCTCGGAGTTGCTCACGCTCATGGGTGCACCCGGCGCGGTATCGGAGTGGGAGAAGCTTCGCGAACGCAGGGAAGTCCGCGCTACGGCCAACCGACTGGTTAATTTCGACGATGCAAACCTCAGGCGCTCGGCCCAGGCCGCGGTAGCGGCGTGTGCCCGGGTGGAGCGCGCTCTAGAAATTTTGGGGACAGAAATCCCCGATCACCTTCTCTACGCAGGAAACCTTCGTCTCACGCATCGTGACGCGAGCTTGGACGAGTTAGGCCACCACGCTGACCCACCGTTGACGAAGGACGCTGTTGCCGGGCGAATTCGTCGCTTGCTTGCGATGGCAGATAAGAAGGCGGAGGACCTCGGCATTCCGAGCACCCTCGATGCTGTTCCTCCTGAGATCGATTAGTCCCAAGCCTCTGCTCAGCCGTCACCTCTAGACTGAAAGCCGTCCCAAACGCTACTTGGAGGTTGTCATGTCCTATTCGCTCCCCGAGCTCTCCTACGATTATTCGGCGCTCGAACCCCACATCAGTGCTCGCATCATGGAGCTCCACCACTCCAAGCACCACAAGGCCTATGTTGACGGGGCCAACAATGCCCTCGCTCAAATGGCTGAAGCTCGGGAATCCGGCAACTTCGCCAACATCAACCGTCTGGAAAAGGACCTCGCCTTCCATCTAGGCGGTCACGTCAACCACTCTATTTTCTGGACCAACCTCGCACCTGACGCGGGCGGCACGCCCGAAGGCGAGGTGGCTGCAGCGGTGGATGAATTCTTTGGCTCTTTTGACGCCTTCAAAGCCCACTTTCAAGCAGCCTCGTTGGGCATACAGGGGTCAGGCTGGGGAGTTCTCTCCTGGGATCCAGTTGGCGCCCGCTTGATTATCCAGCAGCTTTTCGACCAGCAAGGCAATACAGCTCAGGGAACAATTCCGATTCTGCAGCTCGACATGTGGGAGCACGCTTTCTATCTGGATTATCAAAACGTGAAGGCTGACTATGTCACCGCCTTCTGGAACATTGTCAACTGGGACAATGTTGCGAAACGTTTCGAGGCAGCCCGCTCCAACGCTGGGGCTTCACTGCTAGTCTGATACTGCAAGACCTTCTGGACTGGGCCGGGGTTTTCCCGGCCTTTTCCTTTTTCGCTCTGTCATGAAGGGACACTTCAGTGGTTAACGTAGCCATCAATGGTTTTGGCCGTATTGGACGAAGCTTTTTCCGTGCAGCACTGGCCAGTTCGCACGACATCACCATCGTCGCAGTGAATGACCTTACCGACCCCAAGGCTCTGGCTCATTTGCTCAAATATGACTCGGTCGGCGGCCGTCTGCCAGTCTCCGTGGAGGCTGGAGAAGGCTCCATCGTCGTCGATGGCAAAGCCATCACCGTCTATGCCGAGCGCGACCCTGCCAACTTGCCGTGGGGAAAGCTTGATGTTGACATTGTGATCGAGTCCACTGGATTCTTCACTGACGCTGACAAGGCGAAGGCTCACCTCAGCGCAGGAGCAAAAAAGGTCATCATTTCGGCGCCAGCCAACGGTGAAGACATTACGGTCGTCATGGGCGTCAACCATGAGGATTACGACTCCGCATCGCACCACATCGTGTCGAATGCGTCGTGCACCACCAACTGTCTCGCCCCCATGGCGAAAATCTTCCACGACGCCTTTGGCATCGAAAAGGGCTTGATGACCACCGTTCACGCCTACACGGCTGACCAAAACCTCCAGGACGGCCCCCACAGTGACCTGCGCAGGGCACGTGCCGCTGGCATCAACATCGTCCCTACGTCCACTGGCGCTGCCAAGGCGATTGGGCTCGTTCTTCCAGAGTTGAAGGGCAAACTCGATGGTTTCGCGCTCCGTGTGCCCGTCCCGACCGGTTCCATCACCGACCTCACTGTCGAAACCTCTCAAGAGGTGACCCTCGAACAGGTCCAGAAAGCCTTCCAGGACGCCTCCGACAAGGGTGCGTACAAGGGTGTTCTCCGCTACACGGAAGAACCCATCGTGTCGAGCGACATCGTGGGAGACCCCTATTCCTCCATCGTGGATGGTGGTTTGATTCGCGTCATCGGAAACCAGGTCAAGATCAGCTCCTGGTACGACAACGAGTGGGGCTACTCCAACCGTCTCGTCGACCTAGCCTCCTATATGGCCTCCAAGCTCTAAGTAGTGGCGCTTACATCACTCACCGAAACCCTCGACCTTTACGGTCGTGTGGTCTTCCTTCGCGTTGATGCCAACGTTCCTCTCGATAACGGCAGCATTGCCGATGACGGCCGCATCAAGGCTTTCCTGCCAACGCTCGAGTGGCTGACACAACGAGGTGCGTCTGTCGTGTTGGCGAGCCACCTCGGCCGCCCTCAGGGCACACCAGATCCGGACCTCAGCATGGCGCCTGTGGCGGCCCGTACCTCGGAACTCGCAGGCGTACCAGTGCCCCTTGTGCCGGGTGTCAGCGGAGAGCTGGTCTGGAGCGCTCTTGGGGCTCTCGGACCGGGAGAGGTATGTTTCCTGGAAAACCTCCGATTTGACCCTCGCGAAACCTCCAAGGATGCCCCCGCCAGACTCGAGCTAGCAATGGAGTGGGCCTCCCACGTCGATGCGACTGTCGTGGATGGGTTCGGCGTTGTTCACCGTAAGCAAGCTAGCGTGTACGAACTTCCGCACCTGACCAACGCCTATGCCGGTTTTCTGGTCGAGAAAGAAGTGGAAGTTCTGGAGCGCTTGACCGCTCGCGCTGAACGCCCCTACACCGTTGTTCTTGGCGGATCGAAGGTCTCAGACAAGCTCGGCGTCATCGAGGCTCTGCTTCCCAGCGTTGATCGACTCGTGATCGGTGGAGGAATGGTGTTCACTGTTCTCGCCGCACAGGGTCACAAGGTAGGAAAGAGTTTGCTGGAGGCCGACCAGATCGGAACCGTGAAAGGTTTCTTGGCCCTCGCGAAGAAGCTCGGTGTGGAGATTACACTCCCCAGCGACATTGTGATGGCTGAGGGCTTTAGTCCTGACGCTCCCCACACACCGTTGCCGGTGGACCAATTGGAGAGCGGCCCTGCAGGCTCAGAGGCGATGGGCCTAGATATTGGACCCACGTCCGCCGCCGACTTTCGCACGGTAATCGCACAGTCTCGCACTGTGTTCTGGAATGGCCCCATGGGCGTCTTTGAGTTTGAAGCGTTTTCCCACGGCACAAAAGCCGTCGCACAGGCGCTTACGGAGGTTTCCGGGTTGTCAGTAGTGGGCGGAGGAGACTCTGCAGCTGCTGTGAGAGCGCTAGGTTTCGCTGACGAGCAGTTTGGCCATATTTCAACCGGAGGGGGAGCAAGTCTTGAGTTCCTCGAAGGAAAACACCTGCCTGGATTGGAGATACTCGGATGGCAACCACCCGTCGCCCCCTAATTGCTGGTAACTGGAAGATGAACCTCGATCATCTCCAGTCCATTGCCTTCGTGCAGAAGCTTGCCTGGGCTCTCAAGGACAAGAAGTTCAACGAGCAGGAGGTTGAGGTAGCGGTGTTCCCGCCGTTTACGGATCTCCGCTCCGTGCAGACACTCATTAACGCTGATGACCTGCCGTTGCAGCTGGGCGCACAGGATGTGTCCATGCATGACGAGGGCGCCCACACTGGAGATGTGTCAGGGGTCTTCCTGAAAGCTCTCGACTGCCAGTACGTAATCGTGGGTCACTCGGAGCGCCGCGCGGACCACCATGAGGATGATGAAGTGTGCACCAGCAAAGTGCAGGCCGCCTTGCGAAACAACCTGGTTCCCATCCTCTGTGTGGGAGAAACTGCCGAGGATCTTGAACAGTACGGCGCCAGCAAAGTCCCCGTTGACCAGCTCACTGCGGTCCTTTCCTCCGTGAAAAAGGGAGCTGAAATGGTCATCGCTTATGAACCCGTCTGGGCGATCGGGAGCGGACAAGCCGCAACTCCCGATCAAGCTGAAGAGGTGTGCGCAACCCTCAGGGACACGATTCGCTCACTTCACGGCGACGAGGCAGCGCAGAGCACCCGAATTCTTTATGGCGGCTCTGTTAAGTCGGGCAACATTGCGGGTTTCCTGAAACGGGAGAACATTGACGGCGCTCTTGTCGGAGGAGCCAGCCTCGATGTCGACGAGTTCGTTGCCATAGCCAGGTTCCCTCACCATGTGAGTGTTGACTAGGAAATGGCTGGCACCGTCTATAGTGGTGAGGGCTTTGGGAGGTTAGTGTGGAAATTCTGCGCGTAGTGTTTTTGGTCCTGTTGGCGCTGACGAGCATCCTGTTAACCCTGATGATTCTTCTTCACCGTGGACGCGGTGGAGGTCTTTCTGACATGTTTGGCGGGGGAGTGACCTCCAATCTTGGGTCCTCTGGCGTTGCCGAGCGCAATCTCAATCGGATCACGGTCGTGATTGCCCTGGTGTGGGTGTCGAGCATTATTGTCCTTGGTCTTTTCACACGATTCGATATCTAAGAGGGGTTATTCGTGGCATCTGGAGGCAGCGCAATTAGAGGTACCCGGGTGGGCTCTGGGCCTATGGGGGAGCAGGATCGTGGCATCCAGGCAGATCGAATCGCAGTGTCGTACTGGGATGCGATGGGAAACGAGACGGTCCGGTACTTCTCTGCGCACATTGAGCCAGAAGAGATCCCCGAGATCATTGATTCGCCCACTACAGGTTTGCCCGCGGGTCGCGACAAAGATAATCCGCCAGAGCTCCCGGTCAACGAGCCCTATAAGACCCACCTTGCCTACGTGAAAGAGCGTAGGACGGACAAAGAGGCCAAGCAGATCCTCGAAGACGCTTTGACCAGATTGCGCCAGAAAAAGGGCCGGCTCTAAGCTCTGAGCGCTTCGACCAATCTGGCGACATGTTCCCGTGAGCCGGTCATACTGATGACTGGTTGCCCCGTGCCAACCAGCACACGTGCGTCACCGTGGGCTTGGGAGAGCAGAAGCTCTGAAAACCCAAAATCACGTCCCGGAATCTCAACCTCGGTGTGCGGCGTCGCAATAATCTGCAGGAAAACTCCCTCGGGTGCTCCACCTTTGTGAAGTTGCCCGGTGGAGTGAAGGAATCGGGGACCAAACCCAATGGTCACGGGGCGACCCGTGGTCCGTTCAATGCTGTGGCCAACCTCGCGCCATAGTGACTGTGATGTCCTGGGTGCAAAAACACACACGGCGATGTACCCACGCTTCCCCGCGAGTTGGCCCAGGAGCTCAGGCAACTCGGAGATACTCTCCAGAGCCGGGAGTGGAGGCTTCGCAAAGACCGAGAAACCATCAAAATCCTCCTCCGCACGGGAGGCAACACTGGTCGACTCGAGAAGTTCGCGAGCCGCTACCTTGGCGCTTTCAACATTCGGCTGGTCAAAAGGATTAACCCCAATCTCTGCGCACGCCACGACCGTCGCAAACTCCCAGAGAATCATGTGCTCGGCCAGGTTCCCAGAAATCTCGACATCGGACTCTGAGCCGGCACCTCCCACTGAGAGCGCGTCGGGGAGCCCATCGAGGCTTGTCCCCACGACCGGAAGAATTCCCCTTCCATCTTTGCCTGTTGACTCTGCGACCAGCTGCTCCACCCAGTCACCGAGTCCCGGGTGCGAGGGGTCCTCCCGATAGAGAATCTTGTTGACAGTGGGGTGCCCCTGCGCAAGTGCCACCCCCAGACGCAGCGCAGGATTGTCCTCTCCGCTTCCCCGGCAGGCTTCGTAGCCGGCACTCGCGTCCTCCAGGAAAGCAAGGAGATCCATCCCCGCCAAGCCCATGGGGACAAGACCAAAGGGCGAGATAGCTGAAAACCGTCCACCAATCGTCGCATCGCCCTCAAAAACTCGATAGCCCGCCTCGTGGGAAGCATGATGAAGCGGAGACCCCGGGTCGGTCACAATAACGATGTGATCAACAGGGTTGAGCCCCTGGTTTACCAACGCGGCCTCAAATGCACGTCTCTGGGAGTCAGTCTCAACAGTTCCCCCTGATTTCGAGGACACCACCACCGCGGTTCCCGAGAGGTCCTTGGCCAGCTCGGGTCCAACTTCGTCAGGGTGAGTGGCGTCGATCACTGTCAACGGGATGGACGCCGAAGCTGCCATCACCTCTGGGCCCAGTGAAGACCCGCCCATGCCACAGAGAACGACACGATCGATGCCCCGCCCGCTGAGCTCCTCGCGCAAAGCCATCACTTCTCGTGCGAGAGGAATCCATGAACTGGGGTGAGCAGTCCATCCCAGTCGGATCGAGGCCTCGGCCTGTGCCTCAAGACCCCAGAGGCTGGAGTCACGATTCACCAGGGACTCGATAAATCCTGACTCGGCGAGCGCACGCCTGCGCTCGGCAGTCGCGTAATCAAGGGGATCACGCACTGTGAGCGTCAAGGTCATTGGGCCGAACCCATGGCAGATGCAACAGTGTCCAGAAGCTCGCGCCAGGACTGGACAAACTTGGCTACGCCATCCGCTTCCAAGTCATCGGTGACCTGGGAGAGCGAAATTCCGAGTCCCTCAAGAGCACCTAACGTCTCTCGAGCTGCCTCAAAATGACCAGTAACCCGATCGCCCTCTACTATGCCCTCGGACTCCAAGGCAAGAAGTGTCTTCTCCGGCATGGTGTTGACCACGTTGAACACCGCGAGCTCGGTCACATAGTAGGCGGGAGGCAGTGCGGGATCTTTGACCCCTGTCGAAGCCCACAGTGGCCTTTGATGGCGCATCCCCTTCGCAAGCAGCGACTTCGCTCGATCGTTGGAGTGCTGCACGTGAAACAACTCATAGGCGAGCCGGGCGTTGGCCACGGCTGCGAGAGACCGCAGAGCACTGGCAGCCTCGCCGCCATCAGCCTCGAGACGTGCATCCACAGCGCTGTCGACGCGTGACACGAAGAACGAGGCCACCGAGCGAATGACGGAAATATCGATGCCGTTGTTCAACGCTTTCTCGATACCGCTGAAGTACGCGTCGATGACCTCTGCATAACGCTCGAGACTGAAAATGAGGGTCACATTGACAGAAATCCCATGACCGATGACCTCTGTGATGGCCGGAAGGCCGGCCTTAGTGGCGGGAATTTTGATCATCAGGTTGGGTCTGTCAACGCGGGCCCAGAGCTCCTGAGCCTGCGCTATGGTCCCTGCCGTGTCGTGGGCTAGAAGCGGAGAGACCTCGAGGGAAACCCGGCCATCTTGTCCTGATGTTGACTCAAACACAGGGTGAAGCACGTCACACGCCCCCTGGATGTCAGCAATCATCACCTCAAACACGGCTTCTTCAGCAGTGGCACCGGCGTGTGCCATGCGAACCAGATCCTCTGTGTAAGAGTCACTGCCTGCTACGGCTCCCGCGAATATGGTGGGATTACTGGTCACCCCGACGACATTGTGGTTGTCAATCAGACTGCGTAGAGACCCTGATGTCAGTCGATCTTTAGACAGATCATCGAGCCAGATGCTGACTCCGACTTCGCTGAGGCTGGCACTAGGTGACGTTGTCATCGCTCTACTTTCCTTTGAGTGCAAGAGATTCGTGAGCAGCTGACACAACAGCGTCAGCTGTCAGCCCAAACTCTTCATACAGCTTCTGATAGTCAGCAGAAGCCCCAAAATGCTCGAGCGATACTGTGCGCCCGGACTCACCGACAAAGCGATGCCAACATTGAGCAATTCCAGCTTCGATGGATACGCGGGCCCGGACCGAAGGGGGCAACACGGTCTCTCGGTAGGCCTGTTCTTGCTCGTCAAACCACTCCACGCAGGGCATGGAGACGACGCGAGTGCCAACGCCCTCCGCCTGGAGAGACTCTCGCGCTTTCAGAGCAATTGCCACCTCAGAGCCTGTAGCGATGAGGATCACGGACAGCTCGCCGTCTGCTTCGGCCAAGACGTATCCTCCGCGGGCAGTGTTGCGCGCATGGGCCAATGTTGACCCGGTCGCTGCGTCATCTCCGCGCTCAAGAACGGGTATGCCTTGGCGCGTGAGAGCGATACCTGCAGGGTTGCTCGTGCGCTCAATCATCGTCTTCCAGGCCCAGGCAGTTTCATGCGCGTCCGCAGGTCGAACGATGTCCAAACCGGGAATGGCCCGCAGCGTTGCCAATTGTTCCACGGGCTGGTGGGTGGGGCCATCCTCACCCAAACCAATCGAATCGTGTGTCCAGACATAGATGACAGGCACGCCCATCAGAGCAGCGAGGCGCACCGCAGGGCGCATGTAGTCGCTGAAGATGAGGAAGGTGCCGCCGAACGGCCGAGTTGGGCCATGGAGCGCAATCCCATTCAGGATCGCCCCCATCGCGTGTTCCCGGATGCCAAAGTGCAAGACAGAGCCGTAGGGGTTTGCCGACCATTCCTTGGTGGAGCGACGCTCCGGAGCAAAGGAAGGCCGTCCTTTGATTGTCGTGAGGTTCGAATCCGCAAGGTCAGCCGATCCTCCCCAGAGCTCTGGCAGTGCGGCGGCAAGAGCATTAATGACCTGTCCCGAGGCCGCTCTGGTCGCCATGGTCTCTGCACCCTCAAAAGTGGGGAGTAGCCCTTCCAGGTCAGGTAATGCACCGCTCACAAGGCGATCCAAGAGCGCTTTCCTGTCAGGATTGCCGCTGCCCCAGGAGGCGAATTTGTCGTCCCACGTGTGCCGTTCCAGCTGAGCTCGCTCACGCAAGGATCGAGTGTGCTCGAGAACATGGGGTGGGACAACAAATGTAGAGTCCGGATCCATCCCTAGTTCTGTTTTGAGAGCCTTTAGTTCATCCGCTCCCAGTGCAGAGCCGTGAATCTTGCCGGTGTTTTGTTTGGTGGGGGAGGGCCACCCGATGATGGTCTTCATCACGATCAACGAGGGTCGAGCTGTCTCGGATTTGGCAGAGGAGATGGCTCCCAACAGGGCGTCCACGTCCTCCGTGTAACCATCAGCTTCACCGAAATCCACCGTCTGGACGTGCCACCCATAGGACTCGTAGCGGAGGGCCACGTCCTCACTGAACGCGATGTCGACGTCATCCTCGATGGAGATTTGGTTGGCGTCATAGAGAACAACCAAATTTCCCAACTCTTGGTGTCCAGCCAACGACGCCGCCTCCGCGGAGACGCCCTCTTGCAGGTCACCGTCACCAGCAATGACAAACACATGGTGATCAAAGGGGGACTCTCCGGGAGCCGCATCGGGGTCAAACAGACCCCGCTCAAAACGTTGCGCGTAAGCAAATCCGGTGGCGGAGGCAATGCCTTGCCCCAAGGGGCCTGTCGTGATTTCGACATGGTCTGTGTGACCAAATTCGGGGTGGCCTGGTGTCAGTGACCCCCAGGTCCGGAGGGCCTTGATGTCATCGAGCTCGAGCCCCATACCGCCCAGGAAGAGCTGAACATACTGCGTCAGAGACGAGTGCCCCGCGGAGAGGATGAACCGATCGCGGCCTATCCAGTGAGGGTCCGTCGGGTCGAGCTTCATCACCTTTTGATAGAGCAGGTAAGCGACCGGCGCGAGGCTTATTGCAGTGCCAGGGTGTCCATGACCGGCTTTCTCCACTGCGTCAGCGGCCAACACTCTCGCGATATCTACGGCTTCTCTGTCAACTTCGCTAAACACTGATCCCATGTGGGAGGGCCATCCTTTGGACATTCCGCTATCTGGGGCACCGATTGAGGCCCTTCACCGCCCAGTATATCCGGGGGCAATTCTGCGCCTGGGCCGTGACGCACTCAGCTCTTTAGAGGCTTTTCTCCCTAGACTGGTGGTGTCGCGTTACCCTAAGGACTCTTCCCGTCATGACTTCTTCTCTCGATGCTCCCGTGCGTCCACGGAGTCTTGGGACCGTGGTTCGCGCCTACGTTGCGCTCACGAAGCCCCGGGTCATCGAACTGCTCTTGGTGACCACCATCCCCGTTATGGTGCTGGCGGAACGTGGCATACCGAGCCTGTGGCTAGTGGTCGCCACTGTTGTCGGAGGTGCCCTCAGTGCGGGCAGCGCCAATGCCTACAACATGTTCATTGATCGCGACATCGATGTTCACATGGGTCGCACCAGCGCAAGACCTCTGGTGACGGGGGATATTTCTGGACGATCCGCTCTCGTTTTTGCCAGTGTCCTGGGAGTCCTATCTGTCGCGTGGCTCTGGGTTTTCACCACCCCTCTTGCCGCTGGGCTCTCGCTGGGCGCAATTCTGTTCTACGTCTTCGTCTACACGCTATGGCTCAAGAGGCGCAGTGAGCAGAACATCATCTGGGGTGGAATCGCCGGATGTTTTCCAGTACTCATTGGCTGGGCGGCGGTCACCGGTTCACTGAGCTTAGAAGCGTGGATTCTGTTCCTCGTGGTGTTCTTGTGGACTCCGCCCCACTATTGGCCTCTCTCGATGAAGTATCGAGAGGACTACGCGCGGGTTGACGTCCCGATGCTCGCTGTGGTCCGTGAGGCACCTGTCGTGGGACTGCAGGTCATCTTGTATGCCTGGGCTACCGTCGCGGCATCGCTACTACTGATTCCCGTAGCTCCGATGGGACTGCTCTACTCTGTCGTCGCGCTGGGAGCAGGGGGATGGTTCGTCTTCGAGTCTCACCGCTTGTATCAGCGTTCCCTCCGAGGTGGCGAACTTGCCCCCATGAAGGTGTTTCACTCGAGCATTAGCTACTTGACGCTACTCTTCCTCGCAGTCGGGATTGACCCACTCCTTCCGCTGTAGCCGGCTCCCGCTGTGTAAGGAGAGCGGTGACAACGAACGCGACAAGTACCGCAGCTAGGACCATGTGCACTCCCACGGCCAGAACAGGAAGGCCGTAATTGGCCTGGTAAAGGCCGACAGCTATTTGAATGAGGGTGACGACCAGCGAACCGGTGATTGACCTGCGGAATCCTTGAGAGCCCACACCTGCAAACCATGCAAGCGCAGTGAGTGTCACGACCAGTCCCAGGACGACGTAGGAGGGCCACGCGTGAAAATGTTGCAGCAACCAAGAATCCAAGCCGTTCCTCGCCGCACCCGCATCCCCAGCGTGAGGACCCGATCCAGTCGTCAGGATTCCCATGACGACAGAGATTCCCAGAACTGCAATGAGAGCTCCGCCGAGCGCGCGCACTGGAGCGGGCACACCCCATCCGCTTTCGCGCGGTCCTCTGCGGACGCGGTACAGAAGAATGGCGGCAAAACCCACAAGAACAGCCGAGAGAAGGTAGTGCAAACCCACCACAAAGGGGTTGAGGTCGGTCAATACGGTGACCCCGCCGATGACGGCCTGGCCAGGAATCCCTAGGCCGAGACCTAATGACAAGCGGAACAGCTCAGGGCGTTCTTTGCGCATGCGAAGAACAAAAGCAAACATCACAATGGCGATGATGATGAGGACAAAGGTCAGCAACCGATTACCGAACTCAATAACTCCGTGAAATCCCATTTCGGCGGTGGTGACAAAGGAGTCTTCCGTGCAGCGGGGCCAGGTGGGACATCCCAAGCCTGAACCGGTGAGCCTCACGGCGCCACCCGTCCCGATGATGAGAATCTGGCTGATGAGAGAGGCCCAGGCGGCAATGCGCACACGACGGTCCGTGACGCTGGGAAGCCAATTCCACAGGGTTTTCACGGGCTCACCCCTTCACGAGAGAGATTCAAACAGATACACTGGACATCCACACACAAGCGCTGATGCTTATCTGGTGGGGTTACGGCACTGTAACGATGTAGCACTAAGTCTACGTGGCTCAGCCTGATGAGCTCCTTGGAAAACAAGACCCCGCCCATCGCACAATGAGGAGGAAGCACGAATGTCGGATGTACTTCTCGACCGCCCAGAGCTTGAGAGCTTGGGGAACTATGAATTTGGTTGGCACGATGCCGACTCTGCTGGTGCGCTCGCTAAACGTGGCCTTTCCGAAGACGTTGTTCGTGAAATTTCCGCTCTGAAAGATGAGCCGGAATGGATGTTGAAGACCCGCCTCAAAGGTCTTCAACTTTTTGGCAAGAAGCCTATGCCGAACTTTGGTGCTGACCTCTCTGGCATCGATTTTGACAACATCAAGTACTTCGTGCGTTCCACGGAGCGCCAGGCAACTACCTGGGAGGAGCTGCCTGAGGAGATCAAGAACACCTACGAACGCCTGGGAATTCCCGAGGCAGAGCGCTCTCGACTCGTAGCCGGAGTTGCCGCTCAGTATGAGTCAGAGGTTGTGTACCACCAGATTCGTGAGGACCTGGAGGAGCAGGGTGTGTTGTTCCTGGACACCGACACCGCGCTCAGGGAGCACCCCGAGTTCTTCACTGAGTACTTCGGAACAGTGATTCCCTCTGGCGACAACAAGTTTGCCGCACTGAACACCGCAGTATGGTCGGGCGGATCGTTTGTGTACGTACCCCCCGGAGTGCACGTCGAAATCCCTCTGCAGGCTTATTTCCGTATCAATACGGAAAACATGGGTCAGTTCGAAAGAACACTGATCATCGCCGACGAGGGAAGCTACGTCCACTACATCGAGGGCTGCACGGCCCCCATCTATTCCTCAGACTCGCTCCACTCGGCGGTCGTAGAAATCATCGTGAAGAAGAACGCTCGCGTTCGCTACACGACAATCCAAAACTGGTCCAACAACGTCTACAACCTGGTCACCAAGAGGGCTATCGCTCATGAGGGTGCAACCATGGAGTGGATCGACGGAAACCTCGGCTCCAAGGTCACCATGAAGTACCCCTCGGTCTTCCTGGTCGGGGAGCGCGCGAAGGGAGAAACTCTTTCGGTGGCGTTCGCTGGTCCTGGCCAGCACCAGGATGCGGGAGCCAAGATGATTCACATGGCGCCTCACACCACGTCGTCGATTGTGTCGAAGTCGATCGCGAGAGGTGGCGGCCGGGCCGGATACCGCGGTGAGGTTCGGGTGGATGAGAATGCTCACCACTCCGCCAACACTGTTCGCTGTGATGCGCTGCTCGTCGATACCATTTCCCGCAGTGACACCTACCCGGCAATTGACATTCGTGTAGATGATGTTCAGCTCGGTCACGAAGCAACAGTCTCGAAGGTCAGCGAAGAGCAGCTTTTCTACCTGCAGAGCAGGGGACTGGCAGAAGATGAAGCAATGGCCATGATTGTGCGCGGATTCATCGAACCGATTGCGCGAGAACTGCCCATGGAATATGCACTCGAGTTGAACAAGCTCATCGAAATGAATATGGAAGGCTCAGTCGGCTAAATGAGCACACAGAACACCAGCGGACAAGCAACGCTTGTACCGCACGACACACGTGTGGGCAATGACGTTCCCGTTCAGACCAGATCGGAGCGATTTGCGTCTGGAAACGTCGAGGATTATGAGGACGTAACCGGACGAGAACCTGAGTGGAAGCTCAGCCCTGTCGCAAAACTGGCCCCGCTACTCGAGGGCGAGCTGGAGGGCGGGCGCTATGAGATCTCCACCACCAGCGCCGAGGGCTTCTCTGCTTCCTGGGTCGAGCCGGAGCTAGCCCCTCGAGGGGTGGCTGGGCTTCCTGAGGATCGCGCAGCGGCGAACGCGTGGTCAAGCACCCGCGAGGTGCTTGTCGTTGAGATCTCTGGTGAGCACACTGATCCGCTCCGCCTGGGACGCTCCACACTGGGCTCTGCTCCTCGGGCAGCTCATACGATTGTCCGAGTTCACCCCAACTCTCACGCGACGCTCATTATGGAGTCCGCCGGCGATGCCATGCTGGCCGAAAACGTCGAGTTCGATATTCAGGACGGCTCTTCAATCCAGGTTGTCTGTGTTCAAGACTGGGCACCGGGGGCGATTCAGTACAGCGCACACTTCGCAACGGTGGCCAAGGATGCCAGCTTTACGCACATCGTGGTCAGCGTGGGTGGCGACGTGGTCATTGTGAATCCCTCCACCCAACTTGTGGGGTCTGGAGCAGCGGGACACCTTTGGGGTGCGTACTTCGCTGACTCGACCCAGCACCTTGAGCATCGAGTGTACGTCCACCACCAGGGGCCGCAGACGCTGTCGCGAGTGACCTACAAGGGCGCCCTGCACGGCAAAGGTGCTCGAACCGTGTGGGTGGGAGATGTTCTGATCGGTGCCGAAGCAGTGGGCACAGACTCCTATGAACAGAATCGCAACCTTGTTCTCAGCGATGGTACGAGAGCGGACTCCATCCCCAACCTCGAAATCAAGACCGGCGACATTGCAGGAGCTGGTCATGCGAGCGCTACCGGACGATTTGATGACGAGCAGTTGTTTTACCTCCAGTCCCGTGGAATTGAGGAACTCGATGCACGGCGACTAGTGGTGATGGGCTTCCTCGTAGACGTCGTCTCGAAGATCAACGACCCAGCGCTTGTCGCCGAACTCACGGATAAGTTCCAACAGAAGCTGTCACACACGGTGGAGGGATAGATGGCTGCAGTTAAGGTGTGCGGTGTAGATGACCTGAGCGTCTCCAGCGCCGTCAAAGTAACGATTGATGGAGTGCCTATTGCTTTGGTAAAGGATTCGGCCGGAGATATCCACGCCATTGGAGACACCTGCAGTCACGGCGAGATATCTCTCTCTGAAGGCTTCGTGGAGGACGACACTCTGGAGTGTTGGGCTCACGGCTCAAAGTTTGCTCTCGCAACTGGGAAACCCCAGAACTTTCCAGCATTTGAACCGGTTCCGGTGTACCCGGTAACCATCACTGATGGTGAGGTTTACGTTGACCCCACCCCCCTGACCACAAACGAAGACGCGTAAGGACAGCCATGAGTACTCTCACAATCTCTAATCTCCATGTTTCTATCGAGACCGAAGCGGGTCCCGTCGAAATCCTCAAGGGCGTTGACCTCGTTCTGGAGCAGGGTCATACCCACGCCATCATGGGGCCTAATGGTTCCGGTAAGTCCACACTCGCCTACACCATCGCGGGTCACCCCCGTTATGAGGTCACCGAAGGCTCCATCGACCTCGATGGCGAGAATGTTCTCGAGATGAGTGTGGATGAGCGCGCAAAAGCCGGGCTCTTCCTCGCAATGCAGTACCCCGTTGAGGTGCCCGGTGTGAGCGTGACAAACTTCCTGCGTTCGGCAAAGACTGCCCTCGATGGCAAAGCGCCTGCCCTGCGCGAATGGGTCAAAGATTTGCGCGGTGCCATGGATTCTCTCAAGATGGAGCCCGGGTTCGCGGAGCGCAACGTGAACGAGGGGTTCTCCGGTGGTGAAAAGAAGCGCCACGAAATCATGCAGCTAGAGCTGCTGAAGCCCAAATTCGCCGTTCTGGATGAAACTGACTCCGGTCTCGACGTTGACGCGCTGAAAATCGTCGCGGAGGGTGTCAACAGAGCCAAGGAGGCAACGGGCCTTGGGGTGCTCCTGATTACCCACTACACCCGAATCTTGAACTACATCACTCCTGATTTCGTTCACGTGGTCGTTGCGGGCAAAATTGCAGAGAGCGGTGGGTCTGAACTTGCCGAGCGCCTCGAAGCCGAGGGCTACGATCGCTACACCCAGAAGACCGCCTAGCCCAGGGGAGGGGAAGACATGTCGACTGTTGCACTGAGTGACGAAAAGTTTGATGTCGTCCAGGAGGGGCTGAAGAACGTTATAGACCCCGAATTGGGAGTCAACATTGTCGACCTTGGTCTGATCTATGACCTGTCCTGGGACGACGAAGAGGACGCGCTCATCATCAGCATGACACTCACCTCCGCGGGGTGCCCGCTCACCGATGTCATTGAGGAAGAGATGGCCAATGCTCTTGACGGGGTTGTCGAGCGTTTTCGCATCAATTGGGTCTGGATGCCCCCTTGGGGTCAAGAACGAATCACAGAAGACGGTCGTGACATGATGAGGGCCCTCGGATTCTCTATTTAGCATCGCACTGGGCGATACTCCCTACGGAGGTTTCCCGTGCTTGAGGTCAAGAACCTTCAAATACGTATTGGCGCGCGCGTCCTGATGGATGAAGTGTCATTCCGTGTCGATAAAGGCGACAAAGTGGGACTCGTCGGTCGAAACGGCGCAGGGAAGACCACCCTCACCAAGGTGATTGCCGGAGACATGCCTGCAACGGAGGGTTCCATTCATTTGCAGGGGGAAATGGGATATCTCCCGCAGGATCCACGTGCCGGGGATCCCAGTGAAACAGCACGGACGCGAATCTTGAACGCCCGGGGACTGGGATCACTCATGGCCGAGATGGATACCGCTGCTTCACTGATGGGGGATCCGGATTCTGCTGTCGCTGACCAGGCGATGTCTCGGTACAGCCGTCTCAATGACAGATTCCTGTCCTTGGGTGGCTATCAGGCTGAGGCGGAGGCCGCCGCAATCGCTTCACACTTGAACTTGCCGCCAGGAATCCTTGAGCAATCGCTAGGGACGCTATCCGGGGGACAGCGCCGACGTATCGAGCTGGCCCGGATTCTGTTCCAAAATGCCCCTCTTATGGTTCTCGACGAGCCCACCAACCACCTGGATGCCGACTCGGTGACCTGGCTTCGTTCTTTCCTTGGCTCTTACCCAGGTGGAGTCATTGTGATTTCCCACGACGTTGCCCTTGTGGAAGAGACTGTCAACCGAGTTTTCTACCTTGATGCCACGCGCGCAACGATTGATATCTACAACATGTCGTGGAAGCACTATCTTCGCCAGCGCGAAGCAGACCAGGAGAGGCGGGTGCGGGAGCGCTCCATTACCGAGAAGAAAGCGACGGCCCTCCAACTCCAAGCCGCAAGATTCGGGGCTAAAGCCAGCAAGGCGTCTTCAGCCCAACAGATGAAAGCCCGCGCAGAAAAAATGCTGCAAGGCCTTGAGGGTGTCAGGGCGACCGATAAGGTCGCCAAGCTTCGTTTTCCAGATCCAGCGCCGTGCGGAAAAACACCGTTGTTCGCGTCGAACCTCTCCAAGAGCTATGGCTCGCTGGAGGTGTTCACCGCCGTGGACCTCGCCATTGATCGCGGGTCAAAAGTAGTCATCGTGGGCTTGAACGGTGCTGGGAAAACGACGTTGCTGAGGATTCTTGCTGGAGTTGATAAGCCCGACACGGGAGCAGTAGAGGGTGGACACGGCTTGCGCGTGGGCTATTACGCCCAGGAGCACGAAACACTCGACATCACGAGGACCGTGCTCGAGAACATGTTGGCGTCCTCACCCTCTCTGGGGGAGACAGAAGCCCGAAATGTCCTCGGATCCTTCCTGTTCACCGGAGACGATGTTCACAAGCCCGCGGGCGTGCTCTCCGGGGGTGAGAAGACTCGATTGTCGCTTGCCACCCTCGTCGTCTCCAAAGCTAATGTTTTGCTTCTTGATGAGCCCACCAACAACCTCGACCCGGCCAGCCGCGAAGAGATTCTTGATGCATTGGCCCATTTCTCCGGTGCGGTTGTCTTGGTAAGCCACGACGATGGAGCTGTATTAGCGCTCAACCCCGAGAGAGTGTTGATCATGCCCGACGGCGTTGAGGATCATTGGAGCGAGGAATACCAGGAGTTGATCGAACTCGCCTAGCGAGCGACTCCATCGAGAAGCGCATCCTCTTCCTCGTCGTCCCTGGAGGATTTTCTCGAAACATCTTCTCCGCGATGAACCCGGACCTCCTGCCTCAGCATGTACCAGAGGCCACCAAATGCCATGACAGCAAACAGGTACCACTGGAAGGTGTAGCTCAGGTGGGGGCCTTCGTCGAGTTCGGGACGAAGTGTCGGCAGAGGTGAACTGGTGGGTTGAGGGTTTTCTTCTCCTAGCGCGAGGAAGAAGTCTTCACGGATATTCACGGAAGTCAGCTCTTGGAGAGAGTCCAAGTGGATGCTCGCAATCTGGCCCTCTGGTGCACCGCGACCGCGGAGAAGAGGTTCTGTCGGTTTGATACGGGCCACCAGCTCGATTGCGCCAGAGGGAGGCGGTGGAACTTGATCGGGAAAATCTTGAGTTTCCCCGGTCGACACCCATCCGCGATTCACCATCACGCTGAACTCTTCAGTCGCGAAGGGGACCAGGACTTCAAAACCGACTGACCCTGACCGTGGCCGTGTTCTGACCAACACTTCCTCTTCAGGGAGGTAACGGCCCGAAAGAATCACGGGAATCCATTCGAGCGTATGCGCATCAATCGATTCGCTCCCTACCACTTGGGCGACAGGAACCGGCTCTCGGTCATAGTTGTTGTCCACCTTCTCGATGGCGGCCACCGCTTGACCTCGGCGATCCCATTGCCACATGCCAAACAGTGAAGCAACAACAGCGAACGCGACGGTGAGGGCCAGATAACCCAGCCACCGACGAGTCAGTAAAAGGCGGAGCATCTAAACGTCCTCCGAGTCGCGTGGAACCGAAGAAACGGGAAACCCCTTCTGGGATAGGTAGGCCTCGAAATAGTCACGGTGCTCTGAACAGGCGAGCCAGACCTTCTCGCGCTCAGGGCCATGGATCCGAGGGTTTCGCCAGAGGATGTTCCATTCAGGTTCCGCAGTGCAGGCCGTTCGTGAGCAGCGCAGAGTGGGCGTCTCTGCCCCCGGAATGATCACGACCGCTGGAGCGGAACAAGAGATCCCGGTCGGAGTGGTTCACCCGCTCGAGGTCTCTTGGCAACCGAATTTGCGCTCACAACAGCGAAGTAAGGCAGGAAGACCGCTCCGAACGCCGGGAGCAGGAGCCACCAGCCCTGGACAAAGAAACACGCACCGATGCAGGCGAGTCTGATGCCCATCGCAACGGTGTACCTCACCATTCGGGCACGGCGCTCTGCATCAGGGGAGTCCTGCAAGCTCGTGACGGTGTGGGTCTGAGTCATGGTGTCCTTTATCGTAAGCCCCCAACCTGCCAATAAGCTTGAGGATTATGACCACCCCACGCACAGTTCTTGTCACCGGCGGCAATCGCGGGATCGGGCATGCCATCGCCTCGCGTTTTATTGCTGAGGGTCATCGCGTTGCTGTGACCGCACGACATGGTTCGGGACCAGCAGGATCTCTGACCGTTGTTGCTGATGTGACGGATGGTGAGTCTTTGGACGCAGCAATCGCCACGGTAGAGGCGGAACTCGGTCCCATTGAGGTGCTCGTCGCTAATGCAGGTATCACCAAAGACACTCTCCTGATGCGCATGTCAGACGGAGACTTTGAGGACGTCATCAACACGAACTTGGTGGGCGTTTTCAAAGTGGTCAAGCGCTGCATCACGTCCATGATTAAGGCAAAACATGGACGCATCATCTTGATCTCCAGCGTCGTCGGCCTCTACGGCTCACCAGGGCAAGTCAATTACGCCTCGTCTAAATCTGCGTTGATTGGGTTCGCCAGGTCGGTCACCCGAGAGCTCGGCTCCCGCGGTATCACTGCGAACGTGGTCGCTCCAGGCTTTATCAATACTGATATGACCCGAGAGCTCCCAGAGGCACAACAAGAGTCTTACCTCAGCGCTATTCCCGCCGGTCGTTTTGCGGAACCAGAAGAAGTTGCCGCGGCGGTGTCGTGGCTCGCAGGCGACGATGCTGCCTACATCTCCGGTGCAGTTATTCCGGTCGATGGCGGACTAGGGATGGGCCACTAACCTCTCAGCCCAAGAACGTCGAGCACGAGCCTCAGGTCTGGCTCATCGATGCTCACATCAGCCGCTTCTTTCGCTACCGGTTTTGCCATAAAAGCAATTCCCACACCGGCTTCTCTCAGCATTTCAACGTCGTTGCCCCCATCGCCCACGGCAACAGTGTGGGCCATGTCAATGTCATGCTCGTTGGCCCATTCTCGGAGCGTCGCCGCCTTCGTCCCTGCATCGATAACAGTTCCCACCGTTTTGCCTGTGAGACGACCTTCCCTGACCTCCAAAACGTTGGCTCGATGAAAATCAAGATTCAAGTTCTCGGCGAGTGGATCAATCATGTGATGAAAACCGCCAGAAACGGCACCAACAAGGTGCCCGTGGGCATGGAGCTCCGAGACGAGTTCGTGTGCCCCCTCGGTCACTCTGACCTGCGCTGTCGCCGCCGCAACCGCCTCAACGCTGACGCCCTCTAGAGTCGCAACCCTGCGCTTCAAAGACTCCTCAAAGTCCAGCTCTCCTCGCATCGCCGCTGCCGTGATGGCGGCCACCTGGGAGGCAACATCTTCCGACACAAAGCTAGCGAGGAGGTCAATCCCTTCGTCTCTGGTCAGCGTCGAGTCGACGTCGAGAACGACAAGTTTGCGGTGGCGGGTCACGCCGACACCACAAGCCCCTTCGCCACCACGGTTATTCCCGAGTCGGAAATGGTAAACCCGCGTGAAGCGTCAAGTTCTCGATCAACACCGACTGTGGCGCCGGGTTCCACCACAACCTCTTTATCCAAGATTGCTCGCCGCACAACGGCACCCTGGCCAATAACAACTCGCTCAAACACAATGGAATCCTCGACCGTTGCTCCTGAATCAATCTTCACCCACGGACCTAGAACGCTTCGCGAGACGCTGGCACCGACCACATAGCACCCCAACGACACTGTGGACTCAGAGAGTGAACCCGGGTTTCCGTCCTTGTCCTGGACAAATTTCGCCGGGGGAGAGTTCCACTGTTGAGAAAAGATGGGCCACTTGTCGTTGAAAAGGTTGAAAACTGGATCTTTGGAAATCAGATCTTGGTGAGCGTCATAGAAAGCGTCGATGGTTCCCACATCACGCCAATAAAAGCGATCATTCGATCGGGCACCGGGGACAACATTGCGATTGAGGTCGTACACGTACGCCTCGCCCCGCTCCACAAAGGCGGGTATCACGTCCCCACCCATGTCATGTGCAGATTCCACATCCCGAGCGTCAGCTCGCACGGCCTCCACCAGTGCGCTCGTCGTAAAGACGTAGTTACCCATCGACGCAAGAACCTCATCGGGGGAGTCCTTCAACCCGTCGATAGAGTGCGGCTTTTCAACAAAGTCACGAATCAGGGTGGGATCCTCAGAATCCACCTGAATAACGCCGAACTGATCAGAAAGGTCCTTGGGCTGCCGAATTCCGGCGACCGTAACCTTTGCTCCACTGGCAATATGAGCCTCGAGCATCTGCTGGAAATCCATGCGATAGACGTGGTCGGCGCCGACGACCACAACGTAATCCGGTTTTTCGTCTCCGATGAGATTCAAGCTTTGGAAAATTGCATCCGCGGAGCCCGCAAACCAGCGCTTTCCCAGACGCTGTTGCGCGGGGACGGACGCCACGTAAGCGTTCAGCATGCCACTGAGTCGCCAGGTTTGAGACACATGGCGATCGAGCGAATGCGATTTGTACTGAGTCAGCACAACAATCTGACGAAGCCCCGAGTTGATGAGGTTAGAAATAGCGAAATCAATGAGCCGGTAGTGACCGGCAAAAGGAACAGCGGGCTTTGCTCGATCCGCAGTGAGGGGCATCAGTCGCTTGCCCTCGCCCCCGGCGAGAACAATTCCGAACACTTTTGGTGCCGTCACCCCTCCAGCGTAGCCGATGCCTTCCCCTCAAAACGGGCGATGGGGGTGGAGTAGGCTTGGTCGATATGTCAGAGGTTGCCGCGTTCTCATCCGTGAGTTTTGTGCGGGATCAACGCCCTATCCTCCAGGACATTTCCTGGGTCATAGATTCGCGTGAGCGATGGGTCATCGTTGGACCCAACGGAGCAGGCAAGACAACCTTGCTCAGTATGTTGGCTTCTCTCACCTACCCCTCGTCTGGCACTGTCACTGTTCTCGGTGAAACCTTGGGAAAGACGGACGTCTTTGAACTTCGACCTCGGGTTGGATATGCCTCCAGCGACATGACCAACAGGATTCCCTACAACGAGACCGTTCTGGACAGTGTCCTTACAGCCGCTTATGGCGTTACCGGGCGGTGGAGAGAAGACTATGAGGACATCGACACACGTCGCGCTTTGCGAGTTCTGAGTGAGTGGCGCCTGGACGATCTGGCAGAGAGCACTATTCGAACCCTTTCTGACGGGGAAAAGAAGCGCGTCCAGATCGCGCGCGCAGTGATGACGGATCCAGAGCTTCTCCTTCTCGATGAACCAGCAGGGAGCCTCGACGTTGGCGCGAGGGAAGACGTCATCGAGATGTTGGACCACTTCGCCAGCGACCCAGGCTCACCGGCCATGGTGATGGTCACGCATCATGTCGAAGAGATTCCCACGGGTTTCACGCATTTATTGGTGATTGCGGGAGGCAGCGCGATTGCGCAGGGCCCGATCGCTGACACGCTCACCGGGGATGTTTTGAGTGAAGCGTTCGGTCGACCCCTCTCGGTCACACATAACAATGGCCGTTATCAGGCCACCGCTCTCTGATTTTCCTGGTAAAGTAGCGCTTTGGCCGGAGGTGTACTCCCGGCATTCGACACAACTAAGGATTTGCAGGTCATGAGAGCTGACATTCACCCCACCTACGTCCCTGTGGTCTTCCGCGACCTGACTTCGGGGGAGAGCTTTCTTACCCGGTCTACCGCGACCAGCGAGAAAACAGTTGAATGGGAGGATGGCAACACCTACCCCGTGATTGATGTCGAGATTTCGAGCGCCTCGCACCCCTTCTACACCGGTAAGCAGCGCATCCTTGACTCTGCCGGACGTGTCGAGAAGTTCAACCAGCGCTTCAAGAACTTCGGCAAGTAACTAGCGGCGAACGGGCCACGCTCCGCTCGCAACAAAACTTGGGTCTCCCGACCCACGGCGAAACTTCTGGTAGTTCTCTGCCCAGGCGCGCGCCCACTCGATTTGCTGGTCGTGCAGCCACTGCGCATCGCCTGTGAGTGTCTCCTCGTGTTGCCGGAGAATTGCTTGCGCGACTCTCCCGGCTGCAATAGCGTCGGCATCCGCCCGGTGGGAGTCATCGAGGGCCACCAGGTAATGTGCTGCCGCCATCCCCAAGGTTCGTTTCCCTTTTCGGTAGGTATCCACCGCGCGATCAATCACAAGAGGATCAATGATGGGTCTCGGATCGGACAGGGGAGCGATGTCGTATCGCACCATTTCGTGATGAAGTATCGAAAAGTCATACACAGCGTTGTACGCCACCACGGGGAGCCCTGAAGCGAGATATCCCCCCACTGTGTCCCCAATCTCGCGGACGACGTCAGGGGCACTCCGGCCTTGCTCGCGCGCCATCTCTGTCGTCACACCATGGACAGCGGCAGCCTGCTCGGGGATATCCACGCCAGGGTCGGCCAGCCAACTGTGGGACTCCTGGACCTCGCCGTTTGGGCCGATGATGCCGAGGAAACAGGTGACAATTCGAGCGTGCCGGGTGTCCAAACCGGTTGTCTCAGTATCGAAAACCGCCAGGGTATCGCTCCAGTGGGTCATATCCAGGAGCTTATGCCACCGACTGTTTGACCCCCGCGAGCGACAGCCAGTAGAAGCTCTGAGCCGGAAGTGTCAGCGTCACATGGCCCTGTTCGGTGGGCGCGGGGAATGAGGCACCACCCATGACGTCCGTCACACGGTTCGCGCGAAACTCCTCAGGGAGCTGCAAGTCGACGGAAATGGGGTGATGTGCGAACGAATACACACACAACATCGTTTCGGGGCGCTCGCCGGGCCTACAGTCCTCGGCCTGCATATCCCGAATGAAAGCGAGCGCTGAGGGGTTGTCGGTGGGCACCACCCTTAAGGATCCAACCCCCAGCACTGGGTGCTCCTTCCTCAGGTGGACAAGATTGCGAACCCAGTGCAACAGGGAGGCCTGCTGTGCAAGCTGGGTCTCAACATTGGAGAAGGCATAGTTATACACAAGCGACTGAACCACCGGAAGGTAGAGCTTCCCAGGATCAGCAGCGGAGAATCCGGCATTGCGGTCGGGGGTCCATTGCATGGGGGTTCTGGAACTATCGCGGTCCTCCAGCCAGATGTTGTCGCCCATGCCGATTTCGTCCCCGTAGTAGAGGAAAGGGCTGCCGGGCAGGGACAACAAGAGCCCATGAGCAAGCTCGAGCTCTTTACGGGAATTGTCGAGAAGGGTCGCAAGCCTGCGCCTAATACCGACGTTGACCCTCATCCGAGGGTCGTAGGCATACCAACCGTAAAGGGCCTGCTTTTCCTCCTCGGTCACCATTTCCAGCGTGAGCTCGTCATGGTTTCGCAAGAAAACACCCCACGCAGCGCCCTCTGGCACCTCCGTGGTTTCGGAGAGCACCTCGTTCAGGCTTGCGGTCTGCTGAGATCTCAGGGCATAGAAGATGCGCGGCATGATGGGAAAGTCAAAGGCCATATGGCACTCAGGCTCTTCGTTGGTTCCCAAATAGGCGGCCACTTCTTTGGGCCACTGGTTCGCTTCGGCGATCAGCACACGACCCGGAAACTCTTCGTCCAGAAACGAGCGGAATTTCTTCAAGAACTCGTGTGTCTCTGGTTCGCTCTCACCGGAACCCTCGTCGGACTCGTAGAGGTAGGGAATCGCGTCGAGGCGGAATCCATCAACACCCATGGCCAACCAAAAGCGTGCAATATCGCGAACCTCGTCGTGAACCCTGGGATTGTGATAGTTCAGGTCAGGTTGGTGGGAAAAGAAGCGGTGGAAATAGAACTGACGGCGCTCAGAATCGAACGCCCAGTTTGAGTTCTCTGTATCCGTGAAAATGACCCGAATTTGCTGGCGAATCTGATCGGTATCCGACCAGACGTAATAATCCCCATAGGGGCCATCGGGGTTTGAGCGAGACTCCTGGAACCACTCGTGGTCAACCGAGGTGTGGTTGAGGGGAAGGTCCATCACCACCCGCATATTGCGAGAGTGTGCCTGCGCGACAAGCTCCTGGAAGTCTTCGATTGTTCCAAACTCTGGCAACACCTGACGGAAGTCTGCGACGTCATAACCACCGTCTTTCAGCGGCGATGAGTAAAACGGGGGGAGCCACAAGGCGTCAATGCCCAACCATTCCAAGTAGTCAAGCTTGCTGATCAACCCCGGAATATCACCCACGCCGTCACCGTCAGAATCGTAAAACGACCGAACCATCACCTCATAGAAGACAGCACGGCGATACCACTGAGGGTCGTGATCAAGCCCACGATGGGCGTAGGGAAGCCGAAAATCCATGAACCAAGCTCTCTAAGTTACCGGGAGAACTCTAGCGTGAGAGAGCTCCTGTAGCCGTTGCGGGGACAGAGCAAACACTGCCGTGGCGCTACCCGCAGCCGACCACACCTCCTCGAGAGCGAAAAAGTCCTCGTCCATCACGGTTTCAAGCGGCTGAGGGTGTCCAAACGGCGGAACCCCACCGATACTGAAACCCGTCGCGGACTTCACCATATCCGCATCGGCTTTGTGCAGCACCCGACCAAGACGATCACCCAAAGCCCCTGCGTTGACGCGGTTAGGACCCGACACCAGGACCAACAGAGGTGTGTCGTCAGCAATAAAAACCAACGACTTCACGATGGCCTCGACTGGGGCTCCGACCGCATCCGCAGCTTCCTGGGCCGTGTGTGTGCTGTCGGTGTGCTCGACAATGGTCAGATCAAGATGAGCGGTCTGCGCGCGAAATCGCTCCACGCCTTTAGCCACGGGCGCGCTCTCTGGCTTCTGCCGGGTTCTGATCAATAAATTCGTCATCCGCCAATTCGTGGGACAGAACTTCCATGGGATCATCAAATGCCACCAGCTCCAGTGACCCGGCCACGTGAGAGAAACTATGGACGGAGCAGTTGGTGATGGGCTCTGAATATTCGCCTGGGGCAGCGTAGTCAACGACACACCGTATGACCGCGCCGTGCGCCACAGCGAGGATGTCTGCCTCGGGATGTCGAATGGCAAGGTCGTGGAGTGTTCGGACGACGCGCTTGGTGACGTCAGCGCGATCTTCCCGACCAGGTATCTCCGTGCCAGGCGGATACAACGTGTCAAGCTCCAGCCCGCTCGACCCTTCCGCTTCACCGTAGTTCCGCTCGACGAGGTCCTGGATCACCAGCGGGGCAGGCATTCCCAGTTTCCTGGCGACAATCTGAGCTGTCTCGAGAGCGCGGGATAGGGGACTGGAGACAATCAAGTCGAAGCGATGCTTCGAGAGAATGTCGCCCAACGCCGCAGCTTGCGACCGGCCCGTATCGTTCAGGGGAATGTCGCTAATTCCTTGAATCTTCCGCAGACGGTTCCATTCGGTCTCGCCGTGTCGAACAAGGAAAAAACGAGTCATGGAGTTCCTAGGAGCCTGGGTGGATTACCTTACAAGCCAAGACCCTCGACGATTGCGCCAAGGGTCTCAGACGTTCCACCCTCAATCCTAACGGTTGCCATGCGGTCAGCCTTCGTGGGTCCGCGATTGATGATGACAATAGGAATCTTTCGCTTGTGGGCCATACTCACCAACCGCATACCTGTGTTGACCACAAGTGATGACCCCGCAACAACGAGAGCATCGGACCGAGCCAGGAGACCTGCAGCCTGTTCAAAAACTGAGGGTGGTACAAACTCACCAAAGAAAATCACCTCAGGCTTGAGTACACCCTCACACGTGTCACACCGGGGGACCACAAACTCGTCCGTGACGGCAACGTCAACGTCACCATCCGGTCGGATATGTCCGCCAAGGTCCGTGCTCGCAATCCACGGGTTGAGGCGGTCGATCGCGCCGGCAATTGCACCCCTTGTAAAGGACTGCCCGCAATGAACACACCGGACTTTATCGAGTCGACCGTGTAGGTCAACAACACGCAAGGACCCAGCTTTGTGATGCAAAGCATCGACATTTTGGGTGACAACGCCAGAAAAGGCTGAGGACGCTTCCGCGGTGGCAATAGCCCGATGGCCCTGATTCGGGGTAGCACTGGCAAATCTTCCCCATCCAAGGTGAGAGCCGAGCCAATATCTTTGGCGATGCCGGTGAGACTCCATGAACTTTTGGTACGTCATGGGGTGCGCTTTAGGCGCACCCTCCCCGCGATAGTCGGGAATGCCGGAGTCGGTCGAGATCCCAGCCCCTGTCAAGACGGCGGCGCGACGCCCACGAAGCGTGCTGATGGCCTGTTCGATCATCTCAGTGGATGTGGTGGGAGCGAGCGGCACAGTTGTCACCGTGATAGCTCCCTTCCTCGACAGGTTCTACTCTGGAGACTAAACCTGCTTTTTTACGGTTATGTTTCCAACCTCTGAGAGAGAAACCCTCTGTGCCCATCATTCATTCCCTTGAGCAGGCAACGGACCAGAGATTGGCGGACTACCGCGATCTGACCGATGTGGCGTTGCGCTCCAAGAGGGAACCAGTCGAAGGCATCTACATTGCGGAATCGCTCAAAGTCCTTGAGCGATCCCTCATGGCCGGCCATCGACCTCTCTCCGCCCTGACCACTCAGCAGTGGCTAGGGCGCTTAGAGGAGCTCTGCGAGCGATATTTCGAGCTCTGCGCTGACCTCCCGATATACCTCGGGACTGACAGCGTTCTCGAGAGCATCACTGGTTTCCATGTCCATCGTGGGACGCTCGCGAGCATCGCCAGGCCTGTGCTTCCCACCGTGTCAGACCTGATTCAAGACTGTCGGCGGGTCGTGATTCTGGAGAACATCGTCGACCACACAAACGTGGGTGCCATTTTTCGATCAGTAGCGGGCATCGGCGCCGACGCCGTGATTGTGTCGGAATCGTGTGCTGACCCTTTGTACCGGCGAAGCGTCAGGGTGTCCATGGGAGCGGTCATGCAAGTTCCGTGGACCCGTGCCGGGTCGTGGTCGGAATTGGTCTCAGATCTCACAGGGTCAGGGTTTGAGCTAGCGGCTCTCGCCCTCACACCGGAGGCGATCCCCTTGGATGATTTTGCCCACAACCCACCGGAACGCCTCGCGCTCATGCTCGGTACCGAGGGAGACGGGCTCTCCGCTGAGGCTCTTCGAAGTGCTGATCATGTTGTGTCTATCCCTATGAAGGGCTCGGTTGACTCGCTGAATGTCGCTGCGGCGAGCGCCGTGGCTCTGTGGGCACTGCGCTAGCGAAAATTCCTGGCGGAATCGGGGACGAGTACCTCCAGGGTCTCCACACCGTCAGCCACAATCGAGACAACCCCCTCGGGGCTTCTCTCTAATAAGCCGCGCACAATAAGCGCTGAAGCATCTCGGAGAACCAGTCGATGGCGCTTCCAGAAGCCCACTCCACAAATCACGTTGACCAATCCTGTCTCGTCTTCCACATTGAGAAACGTCACCCCCCTAGCAGTTGCCGGCCTCTGCCGATGGGTCACCAGTCCCGCTACCCACACGCGAGAACCCACCTCCCTCGTGGCCATCTCAGCCACGGTGAAAACTCCCTGCGCACCCAGCCATCCACGCAGATAGCGAAGCGGATGATCCCCCGGCGAAGTACCCGTGAATACTCGATCGGCGACCATAATCTCCTGCTCACTCATCGGAGGAAACAGCGGTAGCGGGGGAGGAGTGCTGGTGTGAGGGAGGTGTTGGGGGTGCTCTTGCGCCAAATATCCCGCTGACCATAAAGCCTCGCGCCGAGTGAGAGATAAGTCCTCCAGGGCGCCAGAACTCGCGAGTGCTTCAATCTGACGAGAATTCAAACCCACCCTTCTCGCGCAGTCCGTAGCGTCCAGAAAGGGTCCACCCTTACGACGCTCATCGACAATCCGCTGAGCGGTCTCCGCGCCTATACCGGTGACGCTAGCGAGACCCAGGCGAGTAGCAAGCTCACCGTCTCGACGGTGAGAGACGGTGGGGTCTTCCTGATCGGGATCGAACACCGCAGAAGGTGTCGGTTGCTCGTAATGGCGGCATTGATCCAGCCCCGTGGGGGATGCGGTCTTCCCCGAAACTGGCTCTACCGAGGCAAAAACGTCCGAATACTGCACCGATGGTTTCCTCACCTCTACTCCGTGACGCTCCGCATCAGACACCAGAGAAGCAGGGGAGTAGAACCCCATCGGCCACGCTCTCAGCAGTCCCGCGAGAAACACAGCGGGGTAGTGAAGTTTGAGCCAAGCACTGGCGTAGACCAAGAGCGCGAAGCTCAGTGAGTGGCTCTCCGCAAAACCGAAACTCGCGAACGCTTGAATCATGGCGTAAATCCGGTCCGAGGTCGCCTGATCAAGACCGTGCGAGGCCATGCCGGCATAGAGGGTTTCGCGCAATGATTCAATCCGCTCCAGACCACGTTTTGATCCCATAGCGCGCCGCAACAGGTCAGCGTCTTCTCCCGTGCACCCGCCCACGGTCATGGCGATCTGCATGAGTTGTTCCTGGAAGATGGGAACGCCCAGGGTGCGCTCTAAACAGCTCTCCAGGAGCGGGTGAGGGTATTGCACCGGCTCCTTTCCCGCTTTCCGTTTCACAAAAGGATGGACTGCCCCTCCCTGGATGGGGCCTGGCCGAACCATCGCAATCTGAATAGCGAGGTCATAAAACCTCCTCGGTTGCAGCCTCGGCAAGAGAGCCATCTGAGCGCGTGATTCAACCTGGAAGACACCAATGGAATCAGCCCGACAGAGCATGTCATAGACGCCCTGCTCATCACGGGGAATGGTGTCGAGCTCCCACTTCTCACCCAGGTTCTCCTCGACGAGGTCAAAAGTGTCCCTAATGGCTTCCAGAATTCCGAGCCCCAAGAGGTCAAACTTGACCAACCCCATCCACTCGCAATCGTCTTTGTCCCACTGCAGGACAGTTCTTTTCTCTCTCCGCGCTGGCTCAATAGGCACCACCTCGGATACCGGCCGATCGGTCAGCACCATTCCTCCGGAATGGATTCCCAGATGGCGCGGCAGAGTCAGGGTGCGCAGTGCAAGTGCTGTGACATCGGGAGGAATCGAATGCGATTCACTCTCTCGGAGTGCCCCCGATCTCTCCACTTGACGGGAGAAAGCGTTCTGCTGACCGGGGCTGTAACCCAGAGCACGCGCCATGTCTCGTACCGCGCTCTTGGCTTTATATTCAATGACTGTCGCAACCTGAGCCGCTTGGGTCCTGCCATAGCGCTCATAGACGTACTGAATAACTTCCTCGCGCCGTCGCGATTCGAAGTCAACATCAATGTCGGGCTCTTCATCACGCAGTGCTGAAAGAAACCGCTCGAAAGGCAGGTTGTAGTAAATCGAATCAACAGCGGTGATGTCCAACAAAAAACACACAGCCGAGTTCGCCGCCGAACCACGCCCCTGACACAAAATCCCTCGGGACCTCGCAAAGGCGACAATGTCATGGACGATGAGAAAGTAACCCGCAAAATCTTTGCGTTCAATCAGATCAAGTTCGCGCTCAATTCTCTGCCTCACCTCGGTCGTGGCACCGGGATATTTGCGGGGAATGGCGTCCTCAATCAACTTCCTGAGGTAGCTGATGGTGGTGTGCCCTTCTGGGCATAACGTGCGGGGCAGACCGGGCTTGACCTTCTTCAGCGAAAAACTCAGATCGCGAGCAATGTCCGCACTGCGAAGAACGGCATCGCGGTAGTGGGGGAACCGCCGCAGTTGCTCACTCCCTGAGCGCAAATACGCACTGGGAGAGGAAGGAAGCCAGCCAGACAAAGACTCCATACTGGCTCGCGCGCGAACAGCCGCCATCGCCTGCGCAAGATCCGCTTCGCGCGGTGTCGCATAGTGCACAAGACCCGTCACCACCGTCGGGAGAGTGTGGCGAAGAGCGAGAGAGGCCAGAAAGTCGTTGTGCACACTATCCAGGGGATGTTGATGGTCAAAGAGCTCCACCACAACGTTCTCAGGACCAAACCTCTCCACCAGGGAGAGCAGAGCTTTCTCGCTACGCTCCTGTTCCGCCTGCGAGGGAGCCCTGTGCGGAGACAGGGGAGCGCGAAGGGGGCCTTTCCTGCACCCGGTCAAAATCAGCCATCGGTCACGGCCCATGTCCGCGAGCGTGTCCAGGTCGCACTCCAGAATCCCTTTTTCTCCTGACGCTAAATGCGCCTGGGTGAGAGCCTGAGACAGCGTGTGGTACCCCTCCTCGCCTCGCGCTAAGACCAGAAGGTGCTCTCCTGGTGGGTCTTCAACATCTGTTCGAGCGCTCTTCGATTCGAGAGTGAATTCTGCTCCAAAGACCGTAGGCATCTGATGAAGAGCGGCCGCTTCGGCAAACCGGACAGCACCGTAGAGCCCGTTGTGATCGGTGATTGCAAGGCCACGCAGGCCCAAGCTTTGCCCTGTTTCGACAAGCTTTTCTGGCGAGGACACCCCGTCCAAGAAGCTGAAACTACTGTGCAAATGCAACTCGGCATACTCAATGGGATCTTCGAAAGACTCAGTGTTCTGGGGAGGCTGATACGGGGCTCGATGCGAAGACCAGGCTGGTGAATCTCCAGCATCAGCACCCACGGGGGGAGAGCTACCTGGACGGGATGCCTCCCGCAGTTGCCTTTCGTGTTCAGACCACGAAATAGGGGGGTTATGCCACCCCATCAGTCATACCGTGCCTCAAGAGACCACGCCTGGTTGCACAACGACACCAACCAGCCCATGCCCTGGTCATCGACTACTTGCAAGCGATGGACAAAGCGACTTCTCGCGGGATCCCACCACCTCTCCCAGACTGGCCACGGCCCAGCCCATGACGTGACTTTCACTCGTCGGGCACCAGAGACAAGCCACGCTGGAGAACTCGAGAGCTCTGCACGCGCAGACACCGATACCTCGTCACCATCCTGGCCCAGCACAGAGACCTCTCGAGGAGTGGAAAAAATCGTCGCCGGAAGGGGACTGGGAAGGGAGCCAGGGAGAGGCCCCGAGGCCTCCTGGTTCTCGTAATCACCCCAGGCCGTGAGCACCTGGGTGTCCGAAGGTAACCGTCCTCTGCGAGATGTCCCGGTCACGACACCGTGCGCTCCGACAAGTCCCTGAACCCGCGAGAGAACATGATGAACCCGAGAGTCAGGGCCAGCACCCCACAAACCTGGCTCATGAGAAGCAATATCTTCGGGGTCCAGGGCTTCATATTCCACCCAGCTGATAGCCGGAGAAACTTCACGCTCGACACTCTGAGCATCCCGGAACGCTTGCTCTAGCTGCCAGCGAACGCGATCAAGAAGATCCGCGGCCTGGAAAAAACGTGGGTGGTTCCAGATTCTTGAGTGCTCAAGACCATCGTCATATCCCACCGTGATGCGCAGTCGAGTAATCACCACACCTGCACCGCGCACTCTGGTCTCATACTCTTGCGTTCGAGCTTTTAGACCAAACGCCACTTGCTCTACGAGGGTGCACGACTCCGGTAACTCCATACGTTCACGAGTGTCCTGGGGGGCATCACGAACGAGAAGGGGAGCACCCGACTGACCGGTAGCCAGATGAAATAAACGCTCACCCGGCACCCCCAGCCGTTCACGGATGGCGTCGAGGCCCAAACCCACAAAATCGCCCAGGGTATGCAACCCCAGTCGCTGCAACAACGAGACCGTGTCGGCATCACCCAAAACATCGAGAGGCATCTCAGAGAGAAAAAATTGCTGCTCTCCAGGCTCCACCCTGCGTAGTGGATACCGAGCGCTCGTGCTCTGAGCGGCAGTAACCGCGGTGAACAGATCATCAGCGATACCGATGCGGCCCTCGGCCAAGGGCTCGCTACGGACAAGAGCATCCACCAGCATTCGACTGGCTGCTTCTTCACTCCCATAGAAACGCTCGAGACCACGGGCTCCGAAAGCCACCAGACCGGGGCCGAGAACAGCGTGCTGAGGAACATACTCCGCAAGCTCTATGAGAACTCGATCAAAAGCTGCACGATCGCGATGCTCATCTTGGGGAATAAGGACAAGTGCGGGAAGCAGGGTGTGAGCTTCGCGACGTTTCATACCGGGACGCACGCCCGCAGCCGTAGCGTCGAGAGAGCATTCCACCACCACACCGCTATGTATCAAGGCAAGGGGCTCTCCCGGGGACGCCTCCGCGCAGGAGTCATCGCGATAAGCCGCCACCACAGGCCATCGGGGACACCACAGCACGATGCTTCTGGTCATGACCTACCCCGCTTTCCTGTGGTGGGCAATATCAATCACCGGAGCGAGCGGGGATGCTTCGCGCATACCTGTGTGGTCAATGACCACGTCGCACACCCGTGTGGTGTGCCCTGATCGAGGAGTCGCGCTAATGCGCACTGAGTGTTCCTGGAGCAGACCTCGACCAGCGCCGACCCCCTCCCATCGATGCTCCGCCGTGAGAGTGGCATCCACACGGGGCCATCCCGATCGCACCAAAAGCGTGGACTGCCTCTCTCGTAAACGCCCATACAGAGTGGAGAGCGAACGCTCACTCGGCGGGGGGAAAGATCCCAGAGCGCACACTCCCACGACATCAAGGAGAGTCCCGACAACAGCCATCCACTGTGCACCGGGTGAGGGCACAAGAACAAGACGGTCCACATTGACGCCGAGTTCTTCTGCTGCAGCAAGCCCCAGATCGGGCATCCCCACCACTGCACACCATGCCCCTTTCTGAGTGGGTTCGGCCAACAAAGACCACAGAAGCGATGCCGAAGAATCCAAAGAATAGACAGCGCCCGTCAGCAGGCCACCCTGGGGGAAAAGGCTGGTCAGAGCATCGTGAACCGGGAACACACGAGGAGTCGCCGTGGTGTTCTCCATCGCCGCAATACGGTGGCGCAAGGCTTCGACATCAGCGCGAGTCGGCTCGTGCTGGTCGACGATGAGAGCGGGGGACATAGAGCTATATTCGAACATTTGTTCGATTGTGTCAACATCCACTGACAGACACAGAAAAACAGGGCCTTTCACCGTAGTGAAAGACCCTGTCGTCGCGTGCGCGAGGGGGGACTTGAACCCCCACGCCCTAATACGGGCACTAGCACCTCAAGCTAGCGCGTCTGCCATTCCGCCACCCGCGCGCACACCATGTCATTTACACAACACGACGCGACCGAGACACGACATTACCACTAAAGTCCACCGGGCATCAGGCCCATGCCTTAGCGTTAGAGGATGGGCTTACTGGACGCGCTGATATTGGGACTTATCCAGGGCCTGACAGAGTTCCTCCCCATCTCCTCCAGCGCCCACCTGCGCATCGCCGGGGAATTCCTGCCCGCCGCAACAGACCCGGGGGCGACCTTCACCGCCATCACCCAAATCGGCACCGAGCTCGCGGTCTTGGTCTATTTCGCCAAGGACATTGGGCGCATTCTGCAGGGTTGGTTCCGCTCCCTCGGTAAGGATCGAGCCTGGTGGTCTCAGGCCTCCGCTGAAGATCGCTCTCACGCTCGCATGGGCTGGCTCATCATTGTGGGAACGCTGCCGATTGTGGTGGTGGGCTACACCGCACAGGACTACATCCGAGGAGCCTTTCGCTCACTCTGGCTCGTCGCCACCGTTCTCATCGTGTTCGGATTGATTCTGGCCGTGGCGGATTGGTGGGGGCGAAAAACTCGCGATCTCACAGCTCTCACTGTTCCTCACGGTGTGCTCTACGGTGTCGCCCAAACACTCGCCCTGATACCGGGTGTCTCACGCTCGGGTGCCACCATCGCGATGGGACGAACGCTCGGATATGACCGAGTATCCGCAACGAGATATTCGTTCCTGCTGGCCATCCCTGCAGTGTTTGGGAGTGGTTTCTACGAGCTCAACACCGCACTCACACGCCCCGAGTTGGCGGGGCCTTTTAGCTTGCTGGAAATTACCGCGGCCACCATCGTCGCCTTTGGTGTTGCTCTCGCGGTGATTGCCTGGCTGATGCGCTACATCGCCACGAGAAGCTTCATGCCCTTTGTGATCTACCGGGTGGCGCTCGGAACAGCTCTCCTGATTGCTCTGGGAACCGGGTTTATCGACCCACTATGACTCGGTGGAGCCAGGCCGATCGGGACGACTCTGCAGGTATTTCTCAAACTCCTCGGCAATAGCGTCACCTGAGGCCTCAGGAGCATCTGCTGCGTCCCGGGCCTGCTCGAGCTGATCGATGTAGGCAGTCATGTCATCGTCCTCAGCGGCAAGCGCGTCAATTCCCTCTTCCCACCGCAGCGCTTCCACCTCAAGGGCTTCGCGGTCGGTGTCAATCCCAGTCATCTCCTCGAGTTTCTCCAACAGCGCGAGGGTTGCCTTGGGTGAGGGTGAGGTGTGGACGTAGTGGGGGACATGCGCCCACAGGTGGAGTGAGGGGATGCCGACTTCCGCTGCGGCGAGAGAGAACACCGTCAGAACCCCGACCGGGCCTTCATAGGACGACTTCTCAATATCAAAGTGTTCACGAATGTCGTGATCATCACTGGTCGCAGTCACCCTGACAGGCCTGGAGTGGGGTACGTCAGCGAGCATGGCGCCGAGGAAGACAATTGTCTCGATGCCGTGAGTGAGGGCAAGGTCGACCATGGTGGAGGAAAAGGAGCGCCACAGACGAGAAGGCTCTTGTCCCACCAACACGTAAGGGGTCTCGTCATCGCCGGGCTCTGGCCCGTAAAGGGTGACATCTGGCCAGTTGAGGAACCGGGTTCCATCGCTGGCGTGCTCGACGAGTGGC